>DATNBZ010000036.1:0-31363 GCA_035607285.1 Blastocatellia bacterium
TATGCGCCCGATTCTCTTGAGCGCATCACGCGCGAAGCCAACCTTGGCCTCGAGCTGCGCCTCGTAGCTGAGGTGTTGAAGCTGGCATCCTCCACAGTTGCCGAAATACCGGCAAGGTGGCTCTCTTCTTGCTGACGACGGTTCTACCACGCGCTCAATTGCGGCTCGCGCGAAGGTTTTCTTCAGCTCGGTGATTCGAACAAGAACCTTTTCCTTCGGTGCGGCGAAGGGAATAAACACAGCGAGACCGTTGTATCGAGCGACGGCTTCACCGCCGTAGGCAAGCCGTTCAGTGGTTAATTCAATGAAATCGCCAACGCTCAACATTACAGGTAGAACAGACTCATTCGCGGAATGTTATTGATCTCACGCAACCGGCGCGACACAAAGTTCTGAACCGTCTGCTCGTAGATGGACTTGTCCATTTTCTTCTTATAAGAGCGGAGTTGCGTTGCGGCGTCAGCGCGAATCTTCTTGAGCTCTTCCTCACCACACTCGCGTGCCGCCGCATCGAGAATCATCCGATCGATTGCGTCGAGATCTCTTTCAAGGGATTCGGCGTTCGCACGCGCCGACCCAACGATTTCAGATGCGATTTCCGTCAACCTGGCGCGAGCCCGGGCGGCCGCGCTCCCAATCTCTGTCCGGGCTGCTTCTTCTGCGCGTGCCCCAATCAGTCGAAGCTCATCTTCGCAGCGAGCCAGGAATTCGAGAATAACTTCCTTCGGAAAAGCAGACCGATCGGTTTCGAGTGATTCGCTCGAGGCCTCGGTAGGTTTGATCTCACTGCCTCCTCCGACTTGAGCCAGGCGGTACTCAGCGAAGTTGCCTTCGACGGCTTGCTGGCAGTAAAAGATCGAATTTACCTTACGGTGCTTTTGCGCCCGAGCATCGTAGGCATCGAATGACTCGTTGATGGAGCGAAGCACAATGTGAAGCGGAATGCCGGCGTCCTTCCAACTCTCTACCAGTGCCCAGTCCATCGGTGAGATCAGCAATTGCTTTCCGCGCCTGCGGACAAACTCTTCCTCGACCTCGGTGAAATAGTTGAAGTAATTCAGGCGTTTGGCAGAACCGGGGTTGGATTCTAATGTCCGACAAGTTGCCCGCTTGTCGGCGCCTTCGTCACACGTTGTATCCGAAGACGACGACAGGCTGGCAGCTTGTCGGACATCCGTGGGTTCGCTGGTGTTTTCCAAGGGTGAACGTGAAGGCGGCGGCCGGAGCACTAAAGACTATTAGCGATCATGCCTACGATATAGAGTGCGACGGCCATTACAATCAGGTCGAGAATGTAGAAGCCGATCAGCGGCCAGGCTTCTTTCGTACACGCTGCATCAAGTTTGTCGATATATTGATTCGGGTAGTCTGCCATCTGCTTTCTCCTCCGTTGAATTGTCGAATCCAGGCCGTCATACCAACGGCGTCAGTTCGCTTATGATGATGCCTTCGACGGTCTCCAGTTGTTTGCGAACGATCTCCGCGGTCGAGTCACTCAATTTCAATCTGGACGCTATTTTTCCGGCGGCTTCCGCAAGCTCTCTGTGCAACAGATTTGCCAATCGTTCACGTTCGGCAGCCGGCACGGCATCGGGATTGGAATACAGCGCGCCCGCCTCGAGGCCCGGCAGGCCCGGTCCTTTCGTCGCAACGTGAATCAGTGTAGCCAGGCTCGGGATTGGATGCACTCGCGAGCGGCGGAATGCTTCACGCATCATCTGCTTGATTTTTTCCTCGGTCGAGCCCGCCAGGTCGCCCAGCGCCTGTTCATCGGCATCCGTCCAATCGTTGTCGGTCAGGTCCTGATAAAAGCTTCGGACTCCGTCCAGAGAATCGTCCTTGCTGGCGATCGGCAGGCGCTCCATTTCCGAAAGACGCTCGCTGATCCGGCGGTGAGCCTGCTCAAGCTCCTCATTGAGGATTTCAGCAACCCGCTGGCGTTCTCGGGGCCTGATTCTCATTTAGTCACCTCCAGAGAAGTTCGTTGAACCGAGAAGTTCGTTCCAACCGCAGAAAAATACAATAAACGAACGAGCCCTCTACAACAAGTGCGCGGCTCGGGAGCGCGCGTCAGGTTTTCGCGCGCCGCGGCCGTTTGGAATCGCATAATTGTTTCTGCGCTTTGCCGGCACTTCATACCCGCTTGTGACGAGCCTGTGTGAAAAGGCGTTTGTTCGTAGTCCGGCCTTCAGGTGGAAGTTCGTATTTAGCGCAAATGAAAGTACAAACTTCGTCCTGAAGGCCGGACTACGAACTTTTACACACAGGGTCCAGTTTGACATTAGATCGGGCTGGACTTAGGATTGCGACTAATATATTGTGGTACCGGCTCTAAAATATTAGCGGGTGACCAGGCTCTGGACCACCGCGGAACGACCTGGAAATGACCATGGTTGCACTAGAGAAGACAATTGCCGGCAGGGACTCCGACGCCGACTCAGGCGTGTGTTCCGAGTGTCGAGGCATCGGGACGGTAAGTCGTTGGAGTGATGTGGCTTACTTTGAAGATCGCCGAGTCTGTGCAAGCTGCGAAGCTGGCCGGGCGGTGGATTCAAGGATCGCCGATATAGTCAGGCGGGCGCATCTCGAGCAGCGATTGTCCGGCAGGTAATCCCCAGCAGCCGGAATAAGACTGAACCGACCGAGCCGGCTCTCAACGAAACAAAACAAGTGTGAGGAAAGCTGCCAGCGCGATCATCCCGCCAGGGCGTGTACAAGCCTCTGGGCTGCGCTTTCGAGCATTGCATTTTCTCGAGCAAAGCACAGCCGCATATAGACGTCGCGCTCGACGTCATCCATGAAAGCGCTGCCCGGCACACCGGCGACACCCGCTTCACGTATCAAAAACTCGTTGAGGCCGGTTGCGTCGTCGAAGCGCTCAGGTATGCGGGCCCAGGCGTAGAAACTGGACCGCGAAGGATAGACGCGAAATCCCGCCGCATCCAAAGCGTCGGTCATGATCTGCCGCTTGCGCGCAAAGTCAGAGCGCAAGCGGTCATAGTAGGCCGGATCCTGAAGCAGAACGCGGGAAAGCGCATGCTGAAGCGGGGTCGGCGTGCAAACGTAATAAATGTTCCCCAGAGCGGCGAGCTTGCCGACCAGATTGCCGGGACCATAAGCGTAGCCCAGTCTCCAGCCCGATACCGCCCACGACTTCGAAAAAGAACTCACGGTTATCGTACGCTCAAAGGCCCCGGGCAGCGATGCCGTCGAAACGTGATCAGCCGCCTCGAGAGCGAAGTGCTCGTAGACTTCGTCGGCGATCAGCATCAAGTCAAACTCTTCGGCGCACGCAATGATGGACGTCAATTCATCTCTGGTCAACACACGCCCCGTCGGATTGGCAGGCGAGCACACCACGATTGCCTTGAGCGGATATGCGGACCGCGACGTGCCTGCGCGACACACGCGGCGCAACTCGTCTACATCCAGAGCGAGGTCGTCTCCCCTGAGCTTCACGATGTCCGCGCGAGCGTCCGCCGTCTCGAGCGTGCGTTTATGGTAGGGATAGTAGGGCTCGAAGATGATCGCCGACGCGCCGTGTAGAAAAGTATGCGCGATGGTGACCAGGCCGCCGGTCGCGCCGGGAGTGATTATCAGCTCGAGCGGCCGTCGATCGGGATCGACGCTCACGCCATTGAACAAGCTCAGTTTCGCGGCTACCGCGTGACGCAGCTCGTCGACGCCTTCAAAAAAGCTGTAGTGATTCAGTCCGGCCCCAACCACGTCATTGAGCGCGCGAGCGAGTTCCGGATGGAGCGCGATTTCGCTCTGTCCCTGCACGAGATTCCCGCTGGGTGGAATCAGTCGCGCGATCGCGCGGATATCAGGCTGCGTTCGTCTCGGTGTCGTCTGCAACTTGTTCCTCCAACCTCTAAGGACGGCATCTAACCGCGGCGGCACTTCGATGACGCCAGATGGTAAGCGGCGCCACGACGAGGTGTCAAGAAGCGCGAAACTTGGGTAGTGGAGTCTTAGTGTGTTGGTCGCTCACAGTCGCGCTGCTCCTCAGCGTCCTCGGCGTCCTCTGCGGTTAATCTCAGGACTGATTAAGAAAACCGCAGAGGGCGCGGAGGACGCTGAGGACTGCCGTTGCCGGCAACAGCTAATACTTCGGCGGTCACGAATTCATTTTCGCGTTTCGAAACTTGCATATGGCCCGTGCCGGAGATAGTCTAAGGGAACAGAATTTTAGTTCAAATCGGAATCATTCAGAACGAGTAAGAGGTATGACGAAGAAATCTGTCTTACTTACGCGGCGCCAGGCGATTGTATCTTTGGCTGCCATTACCGCGGGAGCGCTCGTACGGCCGGCATCCGTTTTCGGCGTAACGCCGAGTTCTAAAACCCGATTCGCGGTGGTTGGAGATTTTGGCACCGGCGGAAGCGACGAGGTCGCCATAGCTGCCGGCATGCTTGACGTCCATCGCAAGTCGGCGCTCGATCTGGTAGTCGCCGTCGGCGATAACATTTACCCAAACGGCAGCGGCCGATACTTCAACAAACACTTCGAGGAACCGTTCTCGGGGCTGCTGAAAGAACGGGTGAAGTTCTACGCGGTGCTTGGTAATCACGACGTAGAGGAGGGCCGCAAGGACCAGGTGAATTATCCGCAGTTCAATATGGGCGGCTCAAATTACTACTCGATCAGCAGGAATAACGGACTGGTGGATTTCTTCATGCTTGACTCGACGGACTTGAGCACGACTCAACTCGGATGGATAGAGAATTCACTGCGAGAGTCAAAGGCAATCTGGAAACTCGCCGCTTTGCATCACCCGATTTACTCATCGGGCAAGAAACACGGTTCGGACATCAGGTTGCGCAAACAGCTCGAGCCACTTTTCACACATTATCGCGTCCAGGCCGTCTTCTCCGGGCACGATCACGTCTACGAACGAACCAAGCCTCAGCAGGGCATTCAGTATTTCATCACCGGAGCCGGGGGTAAGTGCCGGCGCGGCGACATCGATCTGAAGAGCGATCTGCGAGCATCAAGCTACGATTTGGATAATTCGTTCATGCTGATTGAAGCGGACGAAAAGGAGATGAGTTTCACGTCTATCAATCAGGCAGGCGAAACCGTCGATAGCGGCATTATCAAACAATCGTAAGCTTAGCGTAACTCGAATTCTGAATAAGCGAATCATCCGCAGACCGGACTGTCCACGGTACATTGATACTCGGGCCGGACTTACTTTGCTATTGCGGCGCTGCCTGCGAGATCGATAACCTCGCTGGTCACGAGGTGGGCGCCACTGCTGACCATTTTGTACAACGCCTTCTCTCCATCGTCAGGATTAACGTTGACCGCTCGCATTGCGTCAGTTACGGCGTAGACCTCATAACCGTGCTTGATTCCATCCAGCACGGTCTCCAGTACGCAATAATCGGTTGCGAGCCCCACCACATAAATCTTCTTGACGCCGTGCCCTTTGAGCACTTCGTCGAGCGAACGCCCTCGTTCATCTTTTCCCGCGAACTCCGAGTAATCATCCTTGTCCGGTGACGAGGCCTTACGAAAGTACAGAGCGATAGTATCGGTCTTAAGATCCGGATGCAGCTCAGCTCCAGTAGTGCCCTGTACGCAGTGAGGTGGCCACGGGCCTCCTTGCGCTTTGAAAGAGATGTGGTTTGCCGGGTGCCAGTCCTGGGTAGAGATTACAAGCGGAAACCTGGAGATCAATCGATTGACGATCGGAACAATGAGGTCACCCTCAGTCACGGCGAGCGCGCCCGCGGGACAGAAGTCGTTTTGAATGTCGACAAGAATTAATGCGCTATCTTGAAATTCAGGATTCATCGCATCCTCCTTGTTACATTCTAGTCCGAGGGCGATCTTCGGTACAGACCGGGCCGTAATGTTCGGTTATTGGGTTGTTGACTTGTAAGGTCTGTTCTCTCCTTCGCGCGCTTTGCGGTCCTTTGCGCCTTTGCGTTGAGTATTTGGTATTGAAGTGCAAGACACAATACTCAACGCAAAGACGCAAAGGACCGCAAAGCACGCGAAGGTTCTTAAGCAACGCAGAATTCGAACACTACCGACCGGGCCGCTAGCGCGCGTTCTGCAAGCGGCGGCTCTCAGTGCCACGCTGTAATGATCGTGCCTATGATGAGCAGGTAAACAAGCTGATAGCCCGTGTCAATGTAGAAAACGGTGATTCGCTTTTCGGTAAACATTGTGGCCATCAGCCCGAGCGGAAGAGCGAAACCGAGCCATACGAGCAGACCCAGTTTGAGTCCCTGTGCGACGCGCTCGAGGTGCAGATAACCGACCAGCACCGCTATCGCGAGAGCTATCAACCACTGACAAACCAACGAGACGCCGTAAGCTTTTCCCGCGTTCTTCTGCATCGCTTTGACTTGCTCTTCAGTGTAGCCGTGAGCTTTCACCCACTGGTTCGCGAACAGTAGCGGCGAATACCAAACGCCGCCGATTGCGAAGGCTGCGACTGCTGCTACGACAACCGCGAGATAGTTGATGTGAACATGGGGCATGGGGGCTCCTTTCTATCGCTCAGTTTTATTTGACCACTCTGTGTGCGACCTGTTGGGGGCGTTCGTGTGCGACATGTAGGGGCGGTCCTCCGTGGCCGCCCCTCCTTACGAAGCGAAATGCGTTGCTCCAACGAGGGGCGGCCACGGAGGACCGCCCCTACATGTCGATCTCGGCCCGCACAAGCTCATCCTGCCAGGATCTTTTCGATGCTCTGAAGCTCCTCACTCGAGAAGCTCACATTTTCAAGCGCGCCTATCGCATCGTCGATATGCCCCGGCCCGCTGGCGCCGATTAGCGCGGACGTGACCTCCGGGTGTCGCAGCACCCAGGCCAATGCCATTTGAGAAAGCTTCTGGCCGCGAGCCTCGGCCATCTGCTGGAGCCCCCTCACCTTGATGATCTTGTCTTCGGTAATCTGTTCGGCCCGGAGAAACCCGTGAGGCTTCGCCGCCCGCGAATCCGCCGGGATGCCATTCAGGTACTTGTCGGTCAACAGGCCCTGCGCCAGTGGCGAGAAGACTATGCAGCCGATTCCTTCTTCGTGCAAAACTCCTAACAAGCTTTCTTCGATCCATCGATCGAACATACTGTAGCGCGGTTGATGAATAAGGCACCGCGTACCCAGAGACCTCAGCACAGACGCCGCCTCGCGAGTCTGTTCCGCTGTGTAGGATGAAATACCAACATAGAGCGCCTTGCCGCTCCTGACAATCTGATCGAGCGCGCTCATCGTTTCTTCAATTGGCGTATCGGGATCCGGGCGATGATGATAAAAGATATCGACATACTCCAGACCCATTCGCCGCAGGCTTTGATCGAGGCTCGCAAGCAGGTATTTGCGCGATCCCCACTCGCCATATGGACCCGGCCACATCAAGTAGCCGGCCTTGGTCGAGATCACCAGTTCGTCTCGATATGGCGCGATATCGCTTTGAAGAATCCGGCCAAACGTCTCTTCAGCCGAGCCGGGAGGAGGGCCGTAGTTATTGGCCAGATCGAAATGAGTGATGCCCAGATCGAACGCGTGCAAGATCATCGCGCGTGAGTTTTCCAACACATCGACTCCGCCGAAGTTGTGCCACAGGCCGAGCGAGATCGCGGGCAGCTTGAGGCCGCTGCGCCCACAGCGCTCATAGCGCATCGAGTCGTATCGCGTTTCCGCAGCGCAAAACATATTTCACTCCCGGGAGCGCAGACTTTCTGAAAGCGCGAGGTCCGGAGGCCAAAGATGCAGGCAGGATGCCTGCGCTCCCAGGGCAGGACGCCGCGCTCCCGGGGCGAGAACCTCAACGGTTCGTTTGTCTGCGTTCCAGATTCCGTCGTTCTTCAATCAACTGATTGCTGAAGGCCACTGAATAACTTGCTTCGGAATCGAGCAGCAACAATTCAGCGGGTAGCGTCTCCAGTTCTTCACGCGCCCTTCCGCGAGCCGCGTTCAACGCCGCCAATCGAGCATCTTTCTGTGAAGCCTCGGCGGCGCCGCCGCGCTCGCCCGCGCGCCTTTCAATCACGACCCCACGTTCCATTACGAGTTCGAGAAGCGGACGACACGAATCGGCTGATCCTTTCTCGCCCGACCCTCCCTGAGGGAATGTCTCATCAGCCAACGCGATCAAGTCGTGAGAGTATTTGCCTGCCTCATCACTAAATCTCCAGACCTGCTTTGGCCCCGGGTAAGTCTCCTTCTCGTGGCTGAGCTTTATTCGCATGCTCAACCGGCCGTTCTCTTCGAGGGCCGCGAGCTTGTAGACTCCCGAGAGCGCGGGCGCATCGAATGAAGTCGCTAGCTCGGTACCGACTCCAAATGAATCTATCTCTGCTCCCCGCGAAATCAGATCGGCAATCTTGTACTCGTTGAGGTCGCCGCTGGCAAATATTTTAGTGTCGCTCATTCCGCCGTCGTCGAGTATCCGCCGCACCTGCTTGCTTAAGTCGAGTAGATCGCCGCTGTCGAGCCGCACCGCTGGAATCGACCGTCCGAAGCCGCGAGCTAACCGCTTCACAGCCGCGATCGTGTCGTAGGTGTCGACCAGAACCGTGGCGGTCTCCGGAAAGACTTTCAGGAAGGCGCGGAAGGCTTCGTCTTCATCTGCGAATGACATCACAAACGAGTGAGCGAGCGTGCCGAACGTCGGAATGCCGAAGAGATGGCCGGCTTCAACGTTGGAAGTTCCGACGCAGCCTCCGATGAAGGCGGCACGCGCCGCCAACAACCCGGCTTCGGTGCCGTGCGCCCGTCGCGTGCCGAATTCTACGATGTCGCGAGTGCCCGCCGCGGTTACGATGCGAGCCGCCTTGCTTGCGATCATCGTCTGAAAATTGATGGTCGAGAGAAGAAAGGTTTCGACGATCTGCGCTTCGATGATTGGAGCGGCAATTCGCAGCACCGGCTCCATCCCGAACGCCGCTGTGCCCTCGGGCATTGCCCACACATCGCCCGTGAATCTGAACTCGGCCAGGTACTGGAAGAACTCGCCAGATACGTTCTTGAACGACGGATGTTCGCGCAAGTAATCGATCTGGGCGGCGCTCAATCTCAACGTAGAAAGATAGTCGAGCGCCTGCTCGAGTCCGGCGACAATCAGGTAAGTTCTATGACGAGGAAGCCTGCGTGTGAAGAGTTCGAAGATTGCGCGGTGATGAAGCCCGTTCTCAAAATACGCGGCCGCCATCGTGAGTTCGTAGAGGTCGGTGATAAGCCCGGGAGCGCGATCAATCATAGAGTTCCGATCAGTTGATTAGAAACGGCGCGCTTGTGATCGTGTACCAGCGCAACTATAGGATTTGGCTCTTGAGCGCGTCAACTTGATCATCTTTGCTCTCTTTGCGTGCTTTGCGGTCCTTTGCGTCTTTGCGTTGAGAATTCTTTTCGGGCTTGAGGAAATACTCAACGCAAAGACGCAAAGGACCGCAAAGAACGCAAGGACTGATCACACGTTACAAGTCAGCAGCCCATAACCGAACACTACCCCTCCTTGAGTGTTCATCGCCCGCACCGCTACAATCGCGATCCTGAGAATCAAGGAACTCGCCTAATGAAAAGACCCCCGCGCGAAGGAATCGTCTCCCAACGCATCGCCGAGTCGCGAGTAAAGGTCCGTTATGCGGAAACGGACCAGATGGGCGTGGCTTACTACGCCAATTATTTCGTGTGGTTCGAAGTCGGCCGCAGCCAGTACTGCAATGATTGTGGTTTCTCTTACCGTGACATGGAGCGCGAGACGGGCCTCTTTCTGATCGTCGCCGAGGCGAGTTGCCGCTACAAGAACCCTGCTCGATATGAAGACGAGTTGATTATCCGGACAAAGGTTACGGAATCAACTCGACGGACTCTGCGGTTCAGCTACGAGATTGAACGCGCCGATGGAGCTGCGGTAGCGACGGGTGAGACGCTTCACGTGTTGATTAATGCGGAGGGGCGGCCTTCGAGCTTTCCGGAAAAGTATTTGTCGTTTTTGAAGGGATGATCGAGCCTTCGAGGTAGCAAAGCCGAAAGAGAAACAATTGCAAATTGCAAAATGAAAATTGCAAAATGAAAATTGCAAAATGAAAATTGCAAAATGAAAATTGCAAAATGTCGGGCCAGCGGCTTGGTCTCTTCTATGATTTGCAATCTGCGATTTGCAATTTTCATTTTGCAATTTGCAATTTGCAATGCAGTTTCTTCCCCCATAATGCATCCTCTTATCTTCCACAACGATCGCATCGTCGCCGCAGCCGAATCAAAGATCACCCCAACGGTTGCCGGGTTGCTCTACGGTTGGGGTGTGTTTACGACTCTGCGAATCTACAACGGCAAGGCTTTCGCTTTTGAACGTCATTGGAGGCGGTTGCTGCTACACGCCGAGAAAGCACGAGTGTCGGCGCCGCTTGATCTCAAACAAGCGAGACGGGCGCTCGATAAGCTGATCGCCGCCAATTCAGTAGAGCAGGGAAGAGCGAGGCTTACGTTGCTGAAGGGGCAGGCCGGCCCCTGGCAAATCGAGCCGGGACGAGAGGCGGAGTTCTTGATATTCACGGCTTCTGAAACGCGGCGGGTGCGTGCCGACCTGGCGCTTACGCTGTCGCCGTATCGAGTGCTTTCGACAGGCTTGCTCGCTGGCGTCAAACAGACAGCATTGCTCGAGAACCTGTTTGCACTCGATGAAGCGCGATCACGCGAGTTCAACGAAGCAGTGCTGTTAAACGAACGAGGCGAGATCGTGTCGGCGACCGCGGCAAACATTTTCTGGGTACAGGGCGACGAGGTGTTCACGCCTTCACTCTCGACCGGATGCGTTGCGGGCGTGACTCGCCAACTTGTGCACGAGGCTGCGGTGCAATGGAAATTGCACGTGGTGGAAGGCGGATTTACCGTGCAAAGGCTTCTGGATGCCAGAGAGGTCTTTCTTACTTCCACGACGCGGGAGATCTCTATTGTCTCGAGCTTCGACGCGAAGGAATACTCGAGCAGGCAGGCGAGGATCGCAAAGCTTCTGAGCCGTGAATTTCAAAAGGTGATTCGTGATGCTACGATGAATTCTTAGGAACAATAAGCGAGGAGGACAGTTTGGAGATCAACGATCCGAAAGTAATCGACACGATTCTTGATGAAATGAAAACGATCGCGGTTGTTGGGTTGTCGTCTGACGCAAGCCGCGCAAGCAACGGAGTGTCACGCTACATGCAAGCCCACGGCTATCGAATAATCCCGATCAACCCTAATGAAGCCAGCGTGCTCGGCGAGAGATCATATTCGCGGCTTGAAGACGTTCCGGAAAAGATCGAGCTTGTGGATATCTTTCGTCGCAGCGAAGAAGCCGGTCAGCACGTCGACGAAGCGATTCGGCTCGGCGCTCGAGGTGTATGGCTTCAAGAGGGAGTCGTCGATGAAGCCGCCGCTCGGCGAGCGCTCGACGCGGGGCTTTCAGTGGTGATGAATCGTTGTCTTTTGAAAGAGCACATGAAGCGCAGCCGGTGAAACTGGTTCTTGTTCAAGGTCCGCCTGCGATAGTGGGTATGTACAACGATGGAGGCCTATTACGATGGAGAAGCGAGACTTGTCTTACGAATTAATGAAGTATGAGAATCAGTGGGTAGCTATTCTGGAGCTCGAGGAAAGGATTGTCGGAGCAGGGGTAGACGCCTACGAGGCACAGCAGGACGCGGAAAGAAACGGCTATTCTGAAGTCCTTTTGATGCGCGTCCGGTCGGCGGATCAACACTATGCTTTGAAGATAGGCAATGCGATATAAGTATCACCCAATAAGGAGCAAGATAGATCCAAACGACGTTCTGCTTCTGCCAATCATTCCAGTGGGCTTGGAATACGGCGGCAGAAAGGTTGTGGTTTCAGCTTTGATAGACTCGGGCGCGGATCTCTGCCTTTTTCACTCATCCGTCGGCAGGGCTCTGGGAATAGACCTGCAGAGCGGTCGAAGGGACATGATCAAAACTTTGTCGCTTGAGGAAGTGCCCGCCTATGTTCATACCGTTCATCTCTCCCTAAAGGGCGAGGCCGGCGTAGACATGGAAATTGGGTTTCTCGAACTTGATTTGATACCGGATGGAGGACTTCTAGGGCAGACCGGGTTCTTTGATCACTTCGATATCAGGTTTCAGCGCTGGCTGAACAGTATTCATGTACACCGCAGAAGAGGGTGGAAGAAGACACGTTAGTCTCCCGTTTTCTATCTGGCTATGCGGCAATACGGTGGCTCAGTCAACAGTCGAGGTAGGCGCAGATAGCGCGACCGACCCGACCCCAAGAGGGGTTGCGTTTAGCGAGTCGAAGGATAAACAACCAAACGTCGCGACGTTTGGTGACGGGGACCGGGCCGCAACCCCGTTCCGGGTTGCACAGTGTGCTGCGAGCCCGGTGGAAAGGTAAGCGTCGGCATCAGGATTCGCGCACACCATTCACGAGCGCGCGAGAGATTTGGCTGACCATACGCAAGCAGAGGGAATGAATCAACCGCTCAGTGAATAGAATCTTGATCAGTGAGGTTCAAAGCCCCAGTTACCGCATGACATAACCGCACTGTCTCAACATCCGGAACGACCTCAGTGGCAATGAGAGACAAAAAGGATTCTGCCGTTGTCGAGTTTGGCGCAACTACAAGGAGGTCCTCTTGCATGCGCTCCTTAAGTTGCGGAATCACTTGGGACGCCTTCGCCGCGAAGAACGCCAAGAGAATTGAGTAGAGCTCCTCCATCTGGCCGCGTGTAACCGACCTCAGTTCGAGCTTCAAAAGCGGTCCGATGTCCTCGCTCGTCAGCCACGTTTCACGGAAGCCCCCTGTCTCACAACCCGAGCACTGAATTATCTGCCACGTGCCGTGAGCGAACTCAATTTCCATATCTTGATACTGTTCGCGGTAGAAATCTTGTTCATACTCTTGCAGCACTTCGTTGTTGGTTTGCGTACCGCAGGAATTACAGAAGATCTTCATAGCGGCTCGATTCAGACGGCTCTTTTCCGCAGCCAGGATCATTGCCAACAATTTGCTGGTTCAACGACCGTCAGACTAGCTAATCCTCTCCCTCTTGAATTTCAATGCAGCCGATCTGCTCTCACCGTGAACGAAACCGTCGTTAGCACGTCGCCTCTTTGAAACTGGGTCCAGATGCGATAGATCGATGGCCGCGGCAGGAACGCGTTAAAGGTCGCGTCCGGGCCGCCTCGCAGCTTTGATTTGTCTGCTGTGTCCGGCACCGTCTCTTCAGGATGTGAATGAACGTAGTCAGCCTGGTCTTCGCTCAGGATGAGCGTGTGGCCCCACGCGCCAAGGTAGGGAACCAGGTCGCGAATCGGTTCGCCGGTTTTGGCGTCGGTCAGATGATACTTCAAGGCTACAGGCTGACCGGCAATGATCTCCGAAGGCTCGAGCTTTAATTCGATCTTCATACCGTCGGCGATTCTGGTCAGCGAGGCGTCCGGCTTCAGATGTGGAAGCGCCGAGACTAAATCGTTAGAGTATCCAACCGTTGCCAAATTGTGCTGCAAGACCTGCGGCGCCCCATCGTGCGGGTAGATGTCTGCGTAAATTTTGTAGTTCCCGGCGACCGGCAGCGCTGTCTCGATCGTGAAGCTTCCATCGGATTCGAACGTCGGATGAATGTGTTGAAATTCGGAAAGGTCTTCGCTGACCACGAACAAGTGAAACAACTTGTCGTGAGTGATGTAAAACTCTTTCACCTGCGCGCCGGTCTTGGGGTTGAAAAAGGCGAAGCGCAATCGAATCTTCTCGTTAGGCTTTGGGGCTCGCGGAGAGCACTCGACCCTCACATTGAAGTCATCGGTTATGGCGGGATTCACCGGAACAAGCGTCATCGCGCACTTCGGACATTTGCCGGGCGCGGTTGTTCTAACGTCAGGGTGCATCGCGCAGGTGTATTCCTCGGCCTGCTTGACGACTTCGAGAGTGCGCTGCGAAAGAGCAGGTGATTGCGGCGCCGTTGCGGGCCGTCGCTCGGTCGAAGCGGGCTTCTGTATTTCGAGTTTCATTCCGCACTTCGGGCAGCGACGCGGCTTCGAGGATTGAACCTCCGGGTGCATCGGGCACGAATAGACTTTGCTCGCTTGAGAGGCTGACGAAGTTGGGCCAGGGAGAGCGGCCACCACAAGGAACGAACTAACAAGAATCGCAAATATGCGCACAGTAAGACTCCAGTAATGAAGCGCTTAAACCTTTGCGTCTTTGCGATCCTTTGCGTCTTTGCGCGAAACCAGCCTTCGGGTTTCAAGGCTTTCGTTTCCACGCAAAGACGCGAAGGACCGCAAAGACGCAAAGAAGTCACAAGCATTATAGACTGGGCGCAGGATCGTTCGCGAGGAACTACAGGGGTAACGTGAAAACGTTGGAGCTCACCGAGTCGGCGGTAACAATCTGCACCGTGTTGTTGCCTGCCTTCAGCCCAAGCTTTTTCATCTTCCCGATGAGTTTTACTTCCGAGTCTGACGTGCTGCTGATGTGGTCGCTTCTGTCCTCGCCGTTAATCAGCACGCGAGCGGCATCTCCAAAGGAACTGCCTGAGATGGTGAGATGCTTCTTACCGTCGAAGATCACTGACGCGATCACCGGCGGCGGATTGGTGATCAGCTCGTAAGCCCCGCGTCCGTAGGTCGCCACTTGAATCAACCCCGACTGCTGCGAGGCAAACTCGTGAACGACGACCGGCGGCATGCCTTTATTGAACCCGCGCCAGTTTGTGCCGCCCGCGGTCGAGCGAAACACGCCTATGTCAGTGCCTAGATAAAGCGTGTTGTGATCCACCGGATCAAACAACATGCAGTTCGCCGGAATGTCGGGAAGACTTCCACTGATGTCGGTCCACGAGCCTCCGGTGTTCGTAGTCTTAAACACATGCCCTGAGCCGAACCCGGAAACCGTCAGGTAAGCAATCGCCGCGCTCGAGGGATCGATGGTTATGCTGGTAATCGAGCGGTTCGGCAAGCCTTGTGTGATATCGCTCCAGTTTCTTCCACTATTAGTACTCACCATCGCTCGTCCCTGGGATGATCCGGTATAGATCACGCTTGTGTTATTGCGCGCGACCGCAATCGCCGACAACACGTCGGGTCCAACGGTGGTAAAGCCTTTCGTAAGGTCCGCAAAGCCTGCGGACGCGAACCAGAAATTCCCGAGATCCGTGCTGATGAACAGGCGCCAGCTACCAAAGTAGAGCGTGCCATCAACTCCATTGCCGACGAATGGCGGATAGAAGGCAATGCGAGCGCCGTCGAAGGGCTCACCAAAAACGCCGTTCCATCCAATCTGCGCATCGACCGTCTGCGCGTTTCCGGTGAGTCGATATATCTCGCCGCGCACGTAAGTCATGAACACCACACTTGGATCGAGCGGATCGATGACCGTGCGCCCGCCGTCACCGGACACAGTTTCGCGCCAACTCTGAGAGTCTCCCAGTCTTTGCTGGCTTCCGTTGTCCTGTGTGCCGCCGTAACTGATCGTCGGATTCGTCGGATGCAGCGAGATCCCGATAAACTGTGACAAGGCGAGCCCGGCGTTCAGCGACTGAAAAGTCACTCCGCCGTTGGTGGTCTTCGACACTCCCCCGTCGTTGCCTGCGTAGAATTCATTCGCATCAGTTGGCGAGAACGCCAGAGCGTGCTGATCGGTGTGAGTCTTTGAACCGCCCGGCCCGTAAGTGAATCCCTGGCCGTTGTCAAAGAAGTTCCAGGTCATATTCGCCCACGTGTCGCCGCCATCGGTGCTCTTGTAGACGTCGCGTGAGCCGAGATACAAAGTCAACGGGTCGCGCGGATCCGCAAACAGGTAGGTGTTATAGCCCAACTGTCCGAGGTCTACGGTCCAGAGATAGTGATCGCTCCAGGTCGCTCCGCCATCGCTGCTTGCGCGCAAGTGGGCCTCGGCATTTCGGTCGATGAAGCCGCCGTAGTAGACAGAGATCCTTTGAGGATCGGCCGGGCTTATTGCGACTTTGATGTCGCGACGCCTGGTCAGGTCGTACTGTGCGGTGAACACGTTCACCCAGGTGCCGCCGCCGTCGGTGGAATGATAGAGCCCAAATGCCGGATCGGTATCAGCATCGATACGCGACAAGCCGGCATAGATGTTTCGCGGATTTGCGGGATCGAGGATCACGTCACGTGGCGCTCCCGAGAGCACTTTGGTCCAGTTGACGCCGCCGTCGGTTGAAAGGTAAACGCCACCTGCTGTGATTTTGCTTCCCGACACAACCGAGTACTGCGCAACGTAAAGCCGATTGGGATTAGCCGGATCTATTTCGAGTCTTGAGATCGAGCCGGGCGCCTGAAGCGAGTTGTTGCTCACTCGCACCCAACTGGCTCCCTCGTCGGTCGACTTCAGCACGCCGCTGCCGAGATAGCCGAGTATCGAGTCACCCATGCCGGCGTAAGCGATCGACGGGTTACTCTTCGAGAAAGCGAGATAACCTACTTCCAGATCAGCTTGATCGTCCGAGACGGGAGTGAAGCGGCCCCCGCCATCCGTCGAGCGCCAGATACCGCCGGTTGAAGCGCCCAGCAGAACAATCTGTGAGTTGGATGGCGAAACCGCGATTGAATTTATCCGTCCGCTTGTTGCTCCCCAGGACTCGTACCATGCCGACACCGTGGGTGAAGGACCGATCGAGCGCCACGCAGCCGCCGCTTGAGTACGAAACCGCGCGGTTGTTTGAACCTGGGCCTGAAATTGAGTTTGTGCTTTCAAGGCGCGGCTTCGCGCATCTGACGGAATCGCGCTCGAGCCGTAAGTCCGTTGAAACATGAACCAATCGCCGCGGCCTTCGGTGTCTTCTTCGATACTTGGTTCTAAGCTTGGTTCTAAGCTTGGTTCTAATTCCGGCGGCGCTGTCGGGCGAACAAGGGATGGCGTGAGTTCTGATTTGGAAGCGTGATGAAAGAGGCTCCGGGAGCCGGTTCCGGGGCGGCGCATCGATCTGTGCGTTTCTTCGCGAGCGGGCGCGCCGAGTTCGGAAGAAGAATAGCGATAGCTGGTCGACGTTGCTAAAAAAGCACAGACAACCGCGCAGGCAATTCGAAAGATAGCCGGCTGGGATTGAATCGAACGGAATCGCACTATGGTTTTTGCTCGCCTCACCATCACGAGATTAGGGCACCCCTGTATGGGCGCTCCTCTGTGGCCGCCCCTCCTTCGATGACGGCTTCTTCATTAAGGGGCGGCCACGGAGGGGCGGCCACGGAGGACCGCCCATACAGGACTACCGTCTAGTTCGCAGCCTTAGCGGATTCCGCCGCCGCGCTTTTCGCCGCTGACTCGCGCATCCATCGCTGGAGCTTCTCCATGTCCTTGGCAATCGTGCGTGAACCCGCGTAGAGCACTGCCGCTAAAATCAAAGACACTAACGGGACTACATAAAACGCGCTGTGGAGTCCTTCGGCTCTGGCTGCTTCAGTCATTGCGGTTGCGCCTTCCGCGATCATCGCTTTGGTCGCGTAGTGATCGCTCAGCATTCCGAGAATCGATGTTCCGAAACTTCCACCCAGCACATACATCGCGAAGAAGTACAGGGCCATCGCTGTGGCGCGCAGGCCCGGCTCGACTACATCCTGAATCGCGGCATAGACCGTCGCATAATAGACATAGATCAACATCCAGCCCGAACCCATCAAAAGCATGAAGCCAACCAGATCACCCTTCGGCCGGTCCAACGCCAGGTAGACCAGCGGAGTCGAGACGAACAACGAGACCGTCGCCAGGAGCATCCTCCCGTTCGCGCGCGATTGGCGGAACTTATCGGCGGCCCATCCACCGCCCAGCAAGCCCACGACTCCAACAGCTCCCAGCACAATCGCGGCGATTGTATTGGCCTGACGCAAGTCCATCCCGTGATAGCGTCCAAGAAATGCCGGCAAGAAAGCGTTCACTGCGTAGGCGTTGAAGTTGTGCAGCGCGCCCGAAAGAATGATCCACCAGATTGTTGGTATCCTCAGCACGCGCCAGTAAGGTGAGCCTTCCTGTTCGTGTCCGACGACGTGATGCTCCTCGGCCGCGCCGCGATGCGGTTCTTTGATTCTTAATGCCAGGGCCGCAAGGATCAAACCCGGAATGCAGGCGATGAAGAAAGTAATGCGCCAACCGTACTGCTTTGCGATGATGCCGCTGGATAGATTGCTGGTGAAAATACCGATCGGGAGCCCGAGCATGAAGATCGATATCGCGCGCGCCCGTTTCTGCGGGGGAAATAGATCTCCGATAAGGGAATTGGCCGCCGGAGCGCAACTAGCTTCGCCGACTCCGACGCCGAGCCTCACTGCGAACAGCGACCAGTAGTTCCAGGCAAGACCCGATGCCGCGGTGAACAAACTCCATATGCTCACTCCGATGGCCAGAATCCTCGTGCGCAGCCATCGATCAGAAAGGCGGCCAAGCGGAACTCCGACTGCGGCGTACAAAAGCACGAACGCCGTATTCAGCCAGCCGAGCGCGCTGTCGTTGAGGCCCCATTCCTTGCGAATCGGTTCGGTCACCGCCGCGAGAATCTGGCGGTCGAAGAAATTCATCATGTTGATGCCGAACAGGACCCACAGCACATATGTCGACTTACTTCGGTTTGCCATTACACTAGTCTCACCTTCCCTGAAAACTCGGCTTTCGCTTTTGAAGGAAAGCGGCCACGCCTTCCATGAAATCTTCGGAGTGAAAACACGCGTCCTGATTGACCGCTTCGAAATCGAGCGCCGAGGCGAGGTCCGAATTCTGCCCGTGATTCAAACCTTCCTTTATCTTTCGCAAGGCTATCGGTGCGGCGATCGCAAGTCGCGCGGCCATCGCGTTGACCGTCGTGTCGAGTTCTTCGTAGGGAACGACTCGATTCACCAGACCCAGGGCCAGCGCTTCTGTTGCAGTGATTAAATCTCCGGTAGCCATCAACTCGAATGCCCTGGCGTAGCCAACCTGGCGCGGCAGGAAGTAGGTCGAGCCGCCGTCGGGCATCAGTCCGATCTTCACGAAGACCTGCCCGAACTTCGCCTGTTCGGAAGCGATCAAGATGTCGCAGGCGAGCGCGTAGTTGCATCCGACGCCGACCGCGGGCCCGTGCACGCGAGCGATAATCGGTTTCGGCAACCCGCGCATCGCGAGGATCGTTGGGTTAGTGTGCTCGCGAAGCGAAGCAGTGACGTCGATGTTTTTTATATCGAACTCGGACGTCGCCTGGAGATCGGCTCCGGCGCAGAATGCGTCGCCTGCCCCTGTAAGTATGACTACTTTGCTGTCATCTTCGGCTGAGCGCTGGATCGCTTCGAGGAGCAGTTCGATGGTTTCGACGTCGACCGAATTGCGCTTCTCGGGTCGATTGATGGTGATGCGCTTGACGCCGTCTTCGAGGGTGACCAGCAGCTTATCACTCGAGGTCATGCTGTTCCTTTCGCGATTGATGTAAGGGAGCCGAGGCGGCGTTATTCTCTAATAAAGGCTGGTGTTTTGCAAACACAAGGGGCGGCTCTCCTTAGAAACCACCCGACGCCGCGAGCTTTGCGGTACTTTGCGAGCTTTGCGCAAGGAATCCGCTCGCAAAAGAGAGATACGTTGAACGCAAAGCTCGCAAAGTACCGCAAAGCTCGCAAACCGGTTTCTTCACGGGATGTGTTGGACATCATTCATGCGATGACTTATTATCGCGCACATAACATCAGCTTGAGCAGTCCAAACAACTGGTCTCGAAGGAGCATTGCAATGAAGAGAGCGCTTCTACTCGTCGTCACGCTGTCGCTTGTACTTCCATTCGTCGCGCAGTCGAAAACAACTCGTAGCAGCGACGAAGCCACGATCTACCGCGATGAATACGGAATTCCACACGTGTTCGCGCAGACGCTCGAGGCAGCGTCGTTCGCTGTGGGTTACGCGCAAGCCGAAGACCGGCTCGAAGAGTTGCTGAGGAACTATCGCAAGGCGAACGGCACGATGGCTGAGGTCTTCGGACCTGAATACTATCGCAGCGATCTGATCCAGCGAATGTGGCGTCACGCTGAGATCAGCCGAGAGAAATACAACGAGGTCAGTCCGAAGATGCGCGCTTGCTTCGAGGCTTATCAGGACGGCATCAAGCAGTTCATGCGCGAGCATCCCGATCAAGTGCCGGCGTGGGCACAGGAGATTCACCCCTGGGATGTGATCGCGCTTGGGCGCTACATCATCTGGGGCTGGCCGCTGGGCGAAGCCGGAGGCGATCTGCAGCGGGGAGGCATTCAGCCCGACCCGGCGGCTTACCGAGGCTCGAATGAAATGCTGATCGCGCCACGCCGAACTGCGATGAATGCTCCAATCGCCGTCATCGATCCTCATCTGAGTTGGTACGGCGAGTTTCGATTCTACGAAGTGAGAATCTATGCCGGTGATTACAACGTGTCGGGCGTTTCGATTCTTGGGATTCCGTTTCCGGCTCTCGGCCACAGCCGGTTCTGCTCGGTAGCGATGACTACCGGCGGCCCCGACACCTCGGACGTCTATGAAGAAGAGTTGAATCCGGCGAACGCCCGCCAGTATCGCTACGACGGCAAGTGGCGCGACATGCAGGTGCGCAAAGAAAAGATTGGCGTGAAAAAAGGCGACAAGGTCGACTGGCAGGAAGTCGAGATCGAGTTCAGTCATCATGGTCCGGTCGTGGCGCACAAGAACGGCAAGGCCTATTCGATGGCGATTTCCTATGCGAACGAAATCGGGCTGGCCGATCAGAGTTACGAGATGATGATGGCCAGGAATCTGGACGAAATGAAACGGGCGCTCTCACATCTTCAATTGATGTCGCAGAACATCATGGTGGGAACGGTTCAGGGCGACATTTACTACTTGCGCACCGGGCGCGTCCCAATTCGCGCGAAGGGAGTCGATCCGAGCAAGCCGATTCCCGGCAACACGTCGGCGACGGAATGGCAGGGCATTCATCCGATGAGCGATCTGGTTCAAATAACAAATCCGCCGAGCGGCTACATGCACAACTGCAACGTGAGCCCGTTTGGAATGATGAAGGACAGCCCGCTCGTGCCTGAGAAATATTTGCCTTACGTGTATAACGCTACGCGGACCGCGCCCCGGCATCAGCGAGCCGAGATGATGACGGACTTGCTCGACGCGGCCAACAAGGTGACTGTCGAGGACGCCATCAACATCGCATTCAGTCCGCAGGTTTATCATGCGGAGTTATGGCAGGCTCGATTGAAGGATGCCTGGTCGAAGGCGGCAGCTCATGGATCGGGGCCATCGGCGAATGGAAGCTCGAACATCACCGCCGATGCGTCGGAGGTTTTCGAGCTGATAGCCAGGTGGAATCGCCGAAGCGACGCCGATTCAGAAGGTGCGCTTGCCTACTATGCGTTCAAGAAAGGACTGGCTCCGGAACTTGCGCGACAAGTGGAAGTGCCCGCGGATATCACTGACGAGCAATTGGTCGGAGCGGTTCAGAAGGCTAGCGAGTGGCTGAAGACGAGCTTTGGGTCGGTGCACGTTCCTTACGGCAAGTACTTCCGCGTAGGCCGGCAGGGAGGCGAACGAACATTTCCGGTGGGCGGCGGGTCGTTGAATGGAGGTGCTAATAACGTGGCGATGGCTACGCCTCGGGCGATCAGCTTCGGCGCGGCGGGAAAGGAAATGGTCGGCGCGGGCGGCCAGACTTCGACACAGATCGTAGTTCTGACCAATCCTCCGAAGTCGTGGGCGATCATCCCGCTTGGTGAGAGCGATCACAAGGAAAGCGGACATTGGGATGATCAAGCCGAGAAGCTCTTCAGCAAGAGCAAGGCTGCGCCGACGTTCTTCATGGATAGAGGCGAGTTAATGAAGCACGTGACTGCCAGGAAGGTCTTGAAGCGGGCGGCGGCGGCTCAGGCCGGGCGCTGAATTCGTGTGAGTCAGGAGTAGAAGTATGGGAATCAGCACACTTTCGTTTTTGTTATTCATTGTCCTGGGGTTGTTTCAAACCGCGGAGACAAGCGACAAGGTCGATCTCGGGCAGGAGTTCAAAATCAAGAACGGCGAAGAGGTAGTCGTAAGAGACGAAAAAGTACGGATCAAGTTCAGATCAGTGCCGATGGACTCCAGATGCCCGAGCGACGTGGTATGCGGCTGGGCGGGAAACGGCGAGGTGGTTGTTGAAGTCGTCAGGAAGAACAAAAAGCAAAGGGTGGCTACGCTAAACACGTTGTTGGATCCGAAAGAAATCGTTTACAAAGGTTTCAAGGTCAGGCTCGTGGCGCTCAACCCCTATCCGAAGGTGAGCGATCCGATTAATCCCAAAGACTACGAGGCGACGATGATCGTGACGAAGGAAGAGTAGTGTACGGGGATCGAATACTAATACGCTAGAGTCGTGATCCTGCGAACTCGCGCGCGATGATGCATGCCGAGGTGTTTGGCTTAGCCTTCGGTAACCGCAATCCTTTACTCGTTCGCGCGAGAATGCTACAAAACTAATAGAGGTGCGAGCCAAAATGGTAACCATCACATTCACCGACCGTGAGACTGAGAGACGAGCGTTAGCGTTTTTGCTTGGTCGCTTTTCTGGCCGCGTGCTGAGCTCAGGCGAACATTTGGTCCCAGAAGCAGCATTAGAGGCTCTCGCCGACCAGAACATCCCGTTTAGCGTAAAAGGCAAAACGACTTATGAGCAGCAAATGGCGGCGATT
Source organism: Blastocatellia bacterium (assembly GCA_035607285.1). Lineage (GTDB taxonomy): Bacteria > Acidobacteriota > Blastocatellia > UBA7656 > UBA7656 > Onstottus_A. Next base: position 22,626 of record DATNBZ010000036.1, read on the forward strand.
CGAGGTGCTACTACCACTCCAGTTCAACGACGGTCGAGAAGTACCCTCTGAATGGTTGGCTGATGCGGTGTTAGAAGTTGTAGATCACTTCGGCGCTGCGAGCTATGAGACTCAGAAGGTCGAAGGTCATTGGCGTCAGGGTGGCATTCTCTATCGAGACGATTTGATTAAGATCGTAGTGGACGTACCCGATTCAACCAAGAACCGACAGTGGATGAAGAGGTTCAAGAGTCGCTGGAAGAAACGACTCGACCAGCTTGAACTTTGGATGGTGAGCTATCGGATTGAGGTTGAGTAGCAAGTCCCCAACAAGCCAGTAGAAGGACACCACTCGATATCCTCTGCTGTTTGCCAATACTTGAGCCCATGGCTATTACCGTGGAAGAGTTAATCGAGCAGGCATTGACGCTGTCAAGTGAATCGCGGGCGCGGCTTGCGAACTTGTTGGTGGATAGCCTCGATGCTGGGGAGCTCGGTCGTATTAATCGCCTGTGCGCTACTGAAGCGACACGCAGACGAGACGATGTGCGTAGCGGCGAGGTCGAGCCCATTGCGGGTGAAGAAGGCCTCCGCAAGGTGCGCGAATCCCTGGAACGATGAGATATGGGTGTCACCCAGATAAACAGGAGCGCAGTTCTTCGAATAATCAAACGGTTGCGGGATGAGAATCCAGCTACTAGAGAAGCGGCGGTTAGAGATTTAGGAGAATTTGATTCTAAGACCGCTGAGATTATGCGAATCCTCAAAAACGCGCTGCACGATTCGGTCCCTGACATTCGGAGAGTCGCTGCCCAAGCACTAGGGAAGCCCGGCACACGTACTCGGGAAGCGATCCGAGCACTGACTGCCGCACTAGACGATGAGGAGGCTTGCGTCCGATGGAGTGCTATTGATTCGCTCAGGGAAATCGGTCTTGAAGGGGTCTCTCTAGTCCCAGCTTTGATTAAGTTACTACACGATGAAGCCGGAAAAGTTCGGTGGCGCGCAGCCGAGGCGCTTCGCGAGATAGGGCCAAGCGCGTACGATGCAATTCCGCATCTAATTAGAGCGCTGGCCGATGAACAGTATTGGGTTCGATGGCATGCGAACGAAGCCCTCGGAGGGATCGCACCGGGAGCGCAATTGGTTCCAGCGCTAATAGAAGCACTATTTGAAGACACGAATCCAGCTATTCGGGCATGCGCTGCCGTGAAGTTGGGAGAGGTGAATCTCGAAGAGCGACTGGTTACCTCCGTTCTTGCAAAGGCGTTACTACTTGATAAGAGCTCTACGGTTCGGGCTAATGCTGCCCAGGCCCTAGGGAGGATTGACTACCAGAAAAGCGAGGTCATCTCCGCATTGATTCAAGGGTCTGGAGATCGTAGTCCTGATGTTCGAAGGTTCGCAATTATTGCGCTTGGAAAAGTGAGGTCCAAGAAGCAAAGGATATTACAAGCTCTCGGCGAGTCAATAGAAGATGAAGATGTTTCTGTCCAGAGAGTCGGAGCTATCGCATTGGGTAGTACGCGTCAGTTCTCGGACAGGTTAGCGTCGCGTCTCGTAGAGGCGCTGGAGGATGAAGATATTCGCATTCCCGCATGGCTAGCTTTAGTAAGTATTCTTGAGCATGACCATGACAAATTGAGGGAAATACTTCGAGACATACCGGCTGCAACCTTCGACCGGACACTCTCCGAAGCGATAGCGCGCGGCGTCTTGCCAACGATTGGGCTGAAGGTCTGGGACCAAAAGGCCCCTGTCCAGTTTCCTTCCAGCCAGCATCCTTACCCCTGGGAGGACAAAGGTGTCTATCACAATTGGAGATGTCATGATGTCCGCAAGGACTTACCAACACTCGATTCAATAAACCAAGTCTGTATTCACAGTGATTGGTTCTGTGGTGTTCACCTCATCGCAATATCACACGCGATCTTGTTTCCACCGTCAAGTGATTTTGGGTTCAGGGCACATAGCTGCTTCTGAGTAAGGCGCGGTGTGCCCGAAGCTGATTCCGAACCGTTTGGCAACTAGGCAAACAGGCCTACCACCTCAGGCCTGCTGCTTAGACAATGTTTGTCCCCGGCCGGCTCGGCGCACCCGTCATAGCTGAGCAATATCCCCGTGTTATAATCGCGGCCAGACTCAATGGCCACCTTCACCATTCTCGAACCCATGTCCACCGGCGACGTGATCGATCGCGCGGTGAGGCTCTATCGACGAAACTTCACTCCACTGGTGGCGATCGTAGCTGTGCCGACGCTTATTGGATATATCGTGTCCCTGATGTTCTGGTACGGCTACGCGAGTCTGCTTACCGGGGCGTCCGGCGGGCGCGGGATCTCAGCCGGCGGCATCTGGATGTTCGCGCTTGGGGGGCTTGGTTATCCGGTTTGGATGTTCGTGTGGCTTGTTACCGTGTCAGGGCTTTGCCGCGTGGTCGGCGACCACTTGATGCTCAATGAGCCCATTACATTTCGCGGGTGCTTTGCGGCGGCACGGCGCCGATTGGGCGCGATTACGTTGATGGGATTCCTTCTGTTGGCCATGGTGTTTGTAGCCTACATAGCAGTGGCGATTGTGCTATTCGTTTTGATCATGGCTGTTGGGTTGATCGTCGGCGCGATCGCCGCTTCAGGACTGCCTGCCTGGATCGCAACTGTAATGCTCGTAATCACGGTGGTCGTCGCGGCAGCAGGAATTATCTTTCTCGTTCTTATCGTAGCCGCGCGTCTCATCTTTCTTCCGATGGTAGTGATGATCGAAGGTGAATCGGCCGGCAATGCGCTGGGACGCGCAATGCGGCTTGGCAAGGGCAACTGGTATCGCCTCGCGGGAATAAGTGCCTTTGCCTACTTTGTGTCATTTTCGTTGCTGTCCGCACTGACTCTTCCGGTGCTTGCCGGGTTGTATCTGGCGGGAGTGCTGAATGCGGAGTTCTTTGCGAGCCCGGGATGGACTATTGTCTACACTTCTTTTAGCAACATATCGGGGCTGTTGAGTTTGCCAATTTGGATTTGTTCATTCACTCTGCTGTATTTCGACAGCCGAGTTCGACAGGAAGCCTACGACGTGGATTTGCTCGCGCGTGAAATCAACCCCGGGTTCTACTGGCAGCCGACGGTGCAGACTTCTGCGTTCGGGTATCAAGTGCCGATGCAACCGGGCGACAGAGACTTCGTTCAGACGAGTCCACTGGGCCTGGCGGGATATCGGCCTACTCCCGCTTCACAGACGCAAGCCCCTCAAGCGCAAACAGAATCTGAACAACTGCGCGAAAAGTTCGAACGCGCCGCTGAGAGTCTGAATGCGGACGCGACGAATGCCGGCGACGCGCTCAACTCGATTTGTAAAACGTGCGGCGTGGCGCTTGTGCCGGGTGCAAGTTTCTGCATGAATTGTGGCAGCCAGACATGATGGGGATGTTCCTTTTTGGAAGTTGCTTCGCGCAAAGCTCGCAAAGTCGAAGAAGCGCAAAGCTCGCAAAGATGCTTCAAAAGACGATCAAGCCAGGCTTAACCTTTTTGCTGATCATGCTGACTGCGATTGGAGCTTCAGCGGCAGCGCGGCTCCTCAACTACGAGACCCGCGTCGTGCGAGCCGCCGAACAGATAGAGCGAATCAAGGCCGACAGAGACTACAGGGATGAGGGCGTAAGCTACATCAAGCACCTGCTGCCAAGAACCGAATCGATCGAGGTTGAAGGCGGCGAGGTATCGGTCGACAACAACTGGCTGTACGCGCTCCTCGACTCTTACACCGGCGAGAAGGACCCTCAACAGAGCACGGCAAAGCTCAATGAAATCGCGGGACGGCTCCGGGCCCTCGATGAACATTTGCGACACGCGGAGACCTCTGCGAATCAGCAGGGAAGCCCTCGAGACAAGATTCGTGAGATCCTGAATCGTCCTGCTTATCAACCGGAGCAGGAGACCGCGATCGGCGGCTTCGTGAAGCGCACTCTCCGAAAAGTGCGAGGCTTTATAGCCGAGATCCTCTCATCTCTGGGACGATTGATCGAAAAGGTGTTGGGCTCGAGTTCGCGCAACGCATGGGTTTCGAAACTCGTTTTGCTTCTGGTCGCTGGGGCTGCGTTGTTCGCAGGCGCCCTTATGATCAGAAGAGTGCGGGCGCCGAAATCGAAGCGAAAGAAAACCCGAACGGTACTGGGTGAAGAGATCGCCGCTGACGGCACGTCCAACGACCTGGCCGAAGCTGGCCTCGCGGCGGCGCGAGCCGGCGACTTCCGTACTGCTATTCGGAAGCTCTACGTCTCGTTACTATACGAGCTTTTCGAGCGCAACTTGATCGAGTTGGACGAGAGCGCGACGAATCACGAATATCTGAAGAAGGTTTCTCGGTTTAGCACCCTGGTTGATCCGATGCGGTATCTGACCGAGCGTTTCGATTATGTTTGGTACGGAATGTTCCCCTCGTCTGAATCCGATTTTGCCACCTACCTCGAGAGCTATGAAAAGGCGATGCAGGGCGTGAAGACGCTCGGCGAGCAGCCGGCAATCTCAAGCTGATAGTTCGGACCTGGGAGCGCATGCAAATTGCCTGCTTTCCGATCCCCGGGTAGCGGGAAACCAAGCAGGCAAGGATGCCTGCGTTCCCAGGTTCGCGCTCGACGTGCCTTGTTGCGCATGAAGCCCGAGTGCTATGCTCTTGATGAAAGGGGGTGCCAGGTTTCGACGGGGGTATTCCGAGGAGAAAGATGCATACCGCGGCCCATGCACCGCGTTATCAAGCTTGGAAAAACACAATCGCGAATAGCGACTTAGCATTGGCTGCCTAATCTCGGCCACGTTTCCCCCGGCATCGCCTGTGTGCCGGGAAGAAGCGTAACTTAAGCAGGCTGCCCCGATCGGACCCGTGCCTAGGGGTTTGATCGGGAAAGACCAATCTGGGCTAGCTTGCCGTGATGCTTCGTTGCTTCCACTGTCACGGCCGGCGAATCAAAAGGAAGCAACTAAGTATGTAGGTTCTTTCGCTGAGGGCTTCCGGACGAGAGTTCGATTCTCTCCACCTCCATTTGAATTGTGCGCGATACTGATTCGACACCTGTTGGGCGGACGTTCCTCTGTGACGAGAACAGAGCCGTCCGCTCGTCTTTTATTTGGAACCGGTTGTGTGGGAGCAAGGATGAACCAGCGGCCTAACGAAGAGGAAAGCCTGGCGCGGCTGCTTGGCGAACTCGAAGAGCTTGAGCGGACCAGGGCAGCGCTTCTGAAACGCGTAGACGTTGTGCGTTCGGATCTGCTCGCGGCCGGCAATCGCACCGGCACAATTCGGGCGTCGGTAGAGTTGTTGTGCGATCACATTTCCGACACCGAGATTGCCGCTGAAGAGCTTTCAATGCTCGAACGCGAGATTCGTGACGTTGAAAAGGATGTTGAACAACTCGGCAGGGAAGCAACCGGGATGGCTTTCGAATCCGACAGCCTGAAGGACACGCTAGACGAGGCTGACGACGAACTCGAGCGCCTGTCAGCGATATTGATCGAGCGGCGAAGCAAGCCTTCGAGGGGACATTGAAGGAATTGCGAATTGTGAATTGTGAATTGTGAATTGTGAATTGTGAATTGTGAATTGTGATTTCGAAGTTGGCAACCAATAGCCTTGTGACTGAGAGAGAATGAAGCGGAATGGACACTCCTGAAATTCGCAATTCGCAATTCGAAATTCGCAATTCCGACGCTCCCATCGGTATCTTCGATTCCGGCGTAGGTGGGCTCACCGTTTTTCGAGCCATCGAACAGCGGCTTCCAAAAGAGAGCCTGATTTACCTGGGAGACACGGCGAGGATTCCTTACGGGGTTCGTTCGCCGGCAACCATTGAGCGATATTCCCTGGAGTGTGCAAGCTTCGTTCAGTCGCGAGGCGTCAAAGCGATAGTCATCGCGTGCAACACCGCATCGGCGCTTGCGGCGAATTATTTGAGGAGTCAGTTCGAGCTTCCCATAACCGGAGTGATTCGCCCCGGCTCGCGTCGCGCCGTTGAGAAAACTCGCAACGGGCACATTGGCGTGATCGCAACCGAAGCTACAGTTGGCAGCGGCGCCTATGAGCGAGCAATGCTTGCAATCCGAAGCGGCCTTGAGATTACCTCGCGAGCGTGCCCGCTATTTGTGCCGCTTGCCGAAGAGGGCTGGATGAACCACTCCGTCACGCGACAGGTCGCCGAAGAGTATCTCGCGGAGTTGAGGTCCAGCGGCGTAGATACGCTGGTTCTCGGCTGCACTCACTATCCGATACTGCGCCCGGTGATCGAAGCAACGATGGGCGACGACATCAGCTACGTTGATTCGGGCGAGGCGGTGGCTGACGAAGTTGCGAAGCTGCTCGAGGAACGCGGCCTTCTTCGTAAAGACGACCAGCCGAGAGTTGAGGAGTTTTATGTCACGGATTCGGCCGATCGCTTTCGACGCGTCGCCGAATTATTTCTGGGACGGCCGCTCGAGTCGGTCACAACCGTAAAACTGGGAACTATTTGATGAGCTATAAGAGAGCATCTGGCCGCGCATACGATCAGATGAGAGAAGTGCGGATCACACCCGGATTCACCCGATATGCCGAGGGCTCGGTGTTGATCGAGATGGGTCAGACCCGCGTGATCTGCACGGCATCGATCGACGATCGAGTCCCGATGTTCAAACGTGGCCGAGGCGAAGGCTGGGTTACGGCCGAATACTCGATGCTGCCTCGAGCAACCGAAACGCGCACACAACGGGAAGCCGGCCGCGGCCAGGTGTCAGGCCGAACCCAGGAGATTCAAAGGCTGATCGGGCGATCGCTTCGCGCGGTGGTGCAGACGAATCGATTGGGTGAGCGGACCATCTATCTGGACTGCGACGTGATTCAGGCTGACGGCGGCACACGAACCGCTTCGATCACCGGGTCGTTTGTCGCGCTGGTGCTTGCGCTGCGGAAACTCTACAACGACGGCAAGCTGGCCGCGCCGTTGCCGATAACGGATTATGTGGCGGCGGTCTCGGTTGGTGTGATCGGCGGAGAAGCGTTGCTGGATTTGGATTACGCCGAGGACTCGCGCGCCGAAGTTGATATGAACATCGTGCGAACCGGGTCCGGGCATTACATTGAGATTCAGGGCACTGCCGAAACCAGGCCCTTCACACACGATCAGATGAATCAAATGAGTGAGCTGGCAAGCAGGGGCGTCGAGCGGCTCGTGGAAGAGCAACGTAAACTGCTTGGCGACCTGCGGTGAGGTAGGTTCGGAGTTCAGGGTTCGGAGTTCAGGGTTCGGAGTTCAGGGTTCAGAGTTCAGGGTTCAGAGTTCAGAGTTCAGCCTTTAGGCTGCCTTGTCTCAGGAGCAAGCTAAAGCTTGAACTCTGAACCTTGAACTCTGAACCTTGAACTCTGAACCTTGAACTCTGAACCTTGAACTCTGAACCCTGAACTCTGAACCTTGAACTCTGAACCTTGAACTCTCAACCCTGAACCCAAACAACGAACCTGAGCTCGGAACCATCCAAGTTGCGGAGGAAGTATGAAGCACAAAAGCCTTTTATTACTGGTTGCGGTTTTGGTCGTGGCGATACCCAGCGCGGTCGCTCAGAACGGGCATGAATTCACGGACCCAACCGGACAGTACAAGCTTACGCTGATCGGTGACTGGCGCGCGGTGTCCTACGACGACGCCGTCGGACGTCAAAAGACCGAGTTCGTATATCGCGATCGCAGCGAAGGCTTATTGAAGATAACCCGAGAGACCCTCCCCGGCGCGTTGACTGATGCCGTGCGCCAGGATGAGGAAAACCTCAAGATCTATCGCTCGGGATTCGAGCGTTCATCGAGCGAGCAATTCGGCGGAGGGGCCATGAACGGAATTCGGTTGTCGTTCTTCAGCACCGAAGGCAATCGCAAGATGGCCAACACCTATTACTATCTCCAGGATAAGAACGCGATGTGGGTGTTGCGCTTCACAGGTAAGCGCGGTTCACTGGATACGGTGCGGAATATTACGGATCAAGTCGCCCGCAGCTTCAGAACTCTTTAGCCTCCCTTAGCGTCTTTGCGGACCTTTGCGTCTTTGCGCGAAACACGAATCCCAATATCCGCATATTAACAATACCGTTTCGCGCAAAGACGCAAAGGTCCGCAAAGACGCTAAGTCCTGAATCTCAATTCTTCGAGCCCGTCGCTGCGCCGGCAGCAATCCCGCCTTTGCGTTTGTGTGAATCGAACCACTCAAACACCGCCGGAAAGTTCGGTATGACCACGTTCAGGTGATCTCCGCCGGGCACTTCGATGTACTTGATCTCAGCGCCCAGCTTCTTGCCCTCAGCAACCATTACTCGGGACCGATCGACCGGAACCGTCGGGTCAGTGTCCCCGTGCACGATGAGCTGAGGTATGTGCGCAATCTTTGACATGCTCGCCGGATTGTTGGCTCCTCCCGAAATTGGTGCAAGCGCCGCAAACACTTCGGGATGATTCATTGCCACTGACCACGTGCCGTAGCCCCCCATCGAGTGCCCGGTCAAATAGATTCTGTCCGCATCGACGTTGTAAGCGCGGCGCACTTCGGCAAGCACATCCATCACGTCCTTCTCGGCGTCGCCGGCGTACATCGAAGCCGGCTTGCGGCCTTTTGGACACGCGACAATGTAGCCGTTTTTTTCGGCTTCGGTCTTGAACGCCCCCGGTCCGTATCCCGCGAAGTAGCTGTTTTCATCGCCGCCCATCCCGTGAAGCGCAATGATCAGCGGAAACGCCTTCGACTTGTCATAGCTCGA
>DATNBZ010000053.1:0-28289 GCA_035607285.1 Blastocatellia bacterium
TCGTAGATTTCGGGTTGGCGAAAACAGTCTCAAATCAATCGAAAGGGGGTGGCGCGACCGCCGCCGAAAGTCTCACCAACTCGGGAACGGTGATGGGTACGCTGTCTTACATGTCGCCCGAGCAGCTTCGGGGAGAGCAGCTCGATGAACGCACGGACATATTTTCGTTTGGCATCGTTTTGTACGAGATGATAACCGGCGAGCTGCCTTTCCCGGGAGCGAACTCATTCGAAGTCGCGGCGTCGATACTCAAGGATCCGGCGCTTGAAATCGGCACGGTGCCCCGACAGCTCCCGCACGGAATAAAGAACATCGTGGCTCGACTGCTCGAGAAGCATCGCCGGGATCGCTACGGGTCGTTCGCAGAAGTAAGGCTCGCGATCGAGTCTCTCGCACATCAGCCGTTGCGCTCCTCACCGGGTGACCTCCATCCGACGATAGCGCTGCCAGTTCAGGCGAGCGGTCACCGATCGGCTTCTCTGGCGGCTTCGCTGGCGGGGTCGATGCGCTCGTCCTCGAGAACCGTTGCGGCGCCTCCGACCATTCTCGTGCTGCCGTTGCAGTCGGTCGGCACGGATGAAAGGAGTTCATACATTGGGATCGGTCTCGCCCACGCGATAACAACCGATTTGGCAAAGATCCAGGGGCTTTCGGTTTTGTCCAAGTCGGCGGGCGCGGGACGGATCGATGAAGCGGGACACGGAGTCCGCCAGCTCGCACAGGAACTTGGCGCAACGATTCTGCTCGAAGGTGAGGTTATGCGCGCCGGCGAAGTGATAGGCGTGATGGCGAGGCTGACCGATGCAGAAACGGGCCGTGTGATCTGGGGCTCGCAATACCGTGGCGATGCGGGAGATCTTTTCAGCATCCAGGACGCGGTTTGCGAAAGCATCGCCGAAGCGCTAAAGCTCGGCATCTCGAGCGACGTGCGGGATGAGATCGGCAGACCTCCAACGACCAACATCGACGCATTCGAGTTCTACGCCAGGGGCCGCGCCTTTCTGGAGCGTCGCGACGTCAAGGAAAACATCGACTACGCGATTCAGGTGTTTGAAGAAGCCATCAACCTGGATAACAGTTTTGCATTGGCGTACGCGGGGCTCGGCGAAGCCTATTGGCAGAAGTACCAGATTACATATGACAGCGCCTGGATCGATGCGGCAATCACCGCCAGCGACCACGCGCTGGTGCTGGATGCCAATCAGGCGCAGGTGCACATATCGTTAGGTATTATCTATCACGGAACCGGAAAGATTGAGAGCGCGGTGCAGGCATTCGAGCGTGCGGTCGAGCTGCAGCCCGCCAGCGATGACGCTTACAAATGGCTGGGGCGGTGCTTTCAGCAAAAAGGTGATATCGAGGGCGCGATCCGTTATTTCAAAAAGGCCATCGCGCTACGGCCCGGTTACTGGGAAAACTACGGCCTTCTCGGAGTTTGCTATTACAGCTTCAGTCAGTATGCCGACGCCGCCGAGCAGTTTCGGCGCGTGATCGCCATGCAACCCGATAACTTTCTCGGGTATGACAATCTTGGGGGAATATACTGCTTTCTCGGCCTCTACGAAGAGGCGGTCATGATGCACCGCAGAGCGATTGAGATTTATCCTAACGGAGTTTCGTACGCTAATCTCGGTACCGCATATTTCTACCTTGCGCGATACCAGGAGGCAATCGAAGCCTACCGGGCCGCGTTGGCGTTAAACCCGCGTGACGATGATTTGTATAGAAACCTGGGTGACGCTTACCTGCGCGTCGGCCAGGAGAGTGAGGCGCAACTCCAATTTGAGACCGCTTGTGATCTGCTGGAAAAACACTTGAGCGTAAACAAGGATGATGCAGGCGTACTTGGAAGGTACGCCGTTTGTCAATCGAAGGTTGGCCGGGCCGAAGAAGCTCTGGCAACAATCGATCGGGCGGCGCTGCTCGAACCCCGTAACACAACTATCATGTATGAACGAGCCGTCGTGTACGCCCTTTCCGGGCAAACCGATGCCGCCATCGGTTTCCTTAGCGCCGCTCTGTCCAGCGGTTACAGTAAAGCCGAAGCGGAACGTGATCCTGATCTCGAGATACTTCGGAGTCGGGAAGACTACAACCGCACCTTTGGCGGGAATCCCTAACTGCTAATTATCACCCGGGGATCCTTTTGACCCATAACAACGCCGCCTTTCCAGGCCTTAATCGTATACTTGTAACTGCCCAGTTCCACATTTGGTTTTGGAGGATGGCAAAAGGTCACGCAGTTCTCGTTAAATTGGGCGGCCGGTATGTGATAGTCATCGTCTGAGGTTGTGTCATCGAGTGGGTTCCTGTAGGTCGGACCCACAGTTGTTACGAACCCGTTGATTTCAAGCTCATCCGGACTGTTTGATTGATTGACGCCATCGTAGACCACACACCAGTTGACCTTTTGCTTGGCCGCAATGGAGAGCGTAACATCGCCCGGGTCGTCGATATCGTAACCACCCGGCGTGGTCTTGCTGTCGTGAACCCGGATCTGGAGAGTCCAGCAGGTCATACTCAAGGGGGCCAACGTAGTCTCATTCCTATTGGACGTACTGGTTCCGTTCTTATTGGCGGTTGCATTCTTGTTCTGGTTTTGGTTGTCGCTGGACTGGCAGGCTGCTACGAGAGTCATAACGATCGCCAGCATGAAGAATAAAGCTCTTTTCATCTCAGGTTCCTCCTGTTTCGATTAATCGAATACATCCTTTAAGCAACGAAGCAAAGATTCGATCGTGAATGCCGAATCGTGAAGTTTCCCGCGTCGCTTCAGAGCGAGGACGGAAGGTAAAGCTGCTTCCAAAATCCTCGCTCTTGTGTCTTCAAGTGGGCCTCCGAAGATGCGACGGGATTCTATTAGAATGAGCGGCCGTTGTCTATTCTCTTTGTGCGCGCGGCCAAGGGTGTGATTAAAGGCGGGACTTGAGCCGGGACTCTTCGCTGGAAGAAGTGTCCTGAGAATTCCCTGGAACCCCGTAGGGTAGAATGTTTATAGTGGCGAACTCCATATGGTGCCAACCCCGTAGGGGTGAAATGTTCCTGCGCCCAACTCTATGCCGCACCTAACGGAGCCAGGAGTCCACGTCGGCGTCCGTAACTATAAACATCGCACCCCTACGGGGTTGCCGGGCGGAACGCTCGGTTCCCCGCCCTGAGTTCCGGGTGGCCTAAGTTCCACCCAAGTCCCGCCCTTAATCACACCTCGCAGCCAGAGTTCCAGCTCCAGAGGGCGCATGCTAAACTTCTGCCTTGTGACGATGAACCAAATTGACATCGGCAATGTCACGATCACACCGAACCTGGCGCTTGCGCCGATGGCGGGAGTTACCGATTCGTCTTTTCGCCGGTTGATCAAAGAACTTGGCGGCGTAGGCTTGATCGTGACCGAGTTCATCTCCGTCGAGGGCATCACTCGCGGGAACATGCGAACTCACCGCATGATGAAGTTCCTCCCGGAAGAAAGGCCGCTTTCGATTCAGATATTCGGCTACAGTGACGAACGCATGGTCGCGGCTGCCGAGATCATCCAGGAATGCGGCGCCGATATCGTAGACATCAATTGCGGGTGTCCCGCCAAAAAGGTCGTGAACGGCGGAGGCGGTTCGTCGTTACTCCGCGATCTTCCTCAGCTTGAAAAGATCCTGCGTCGCGTTCGCAAAGCCGTGTCGATTCCCCTGACGATGAAGATTCGGACCGGCTGGGATGACTCTTCGATTAACGCAGTCGAGGTTGCACGCTTGATCGAAGACTGCGGCGGCGACATGGTCGCGATTCACGGACGCACCCGCATGCAGGGCTACAGCGGCCAGGCCGATTGGAATGTGATCGCGGCAGTGAAGCGAGCGGTTTCGATTCCGGTGATCGGCTGCGGCGACGTCACAACCCCGGATCAGGCCCAGGCTCGATTAAACGAAACCGGCGTCAATGGAGTGATGATCGGCCGGGGCGCAATTGCCAACCCATGGATATTCAGGCAAACAACGGAGCTGATGCGAGGCGAAGAGATTTACCAACCGCCGCTCTCCGATAAGCATCGAGTCCTTCACCGCTATCACGAGTTGCTGCGTGACGAGATGCCCGAGCGTGCGCTCACGGGCAAGCTCAAGCAGATGTGCGGGTACTTCACGCACGGGCTTGCCGGCGGCGCTCGGCTTCGCGAGAGAGTGTTTCATTCGCAGACGATCGCGGAGATCTACGATCAGATTGACGAGTACTTCGCTTCGATGATCGAGCGCGGAGTCCCGCCCGACGCTCGCACACGAGAAGAGCGAGCGTTTGTTGACCCGGAGCCTCGGGATCCAAAGAACGCGCAGTTCACGCGCACCGCTCCATCGGTGACTGGCTGAGCTATGGGAAGCGCTTTAGGTGACATTGCAACCGCGTGGCCTTCATTTGCCGGAATCGTCTTTGTTCCGACAACAGAAGAGGAGTACAACCGAATTGTCGCGTTCTTAGATCAGTTGATTGATGAGGTTGGTGAAGACGAGACTCATCCATTGGCGTCTTTGATGGATCTCGTTGGAGTTCTGATTGAACACTACGAAACACACGCAGGTATCGGCGCTACGATGCTTGTATGATTGAAGTCTGAAGCATCGAGATTAGTTGGAGGTTGCACATTGATGAAGGCTGATGAATTTGACCAGGAGATAACAGGTCTCGAAGAGGAAAGGGATCGCTTGAGCGACGAGGCTGAGTCTGTGGTTGAGAGGATCATAAGACTTGTTCAAGAACGACTTGCGACTTGGGCACCGAACTTCGTCGAAAACACGGTAAAGCGAGAGTCGGAGACTACGAAGAAGAATGGACTTGCCGGAGTCCGAACATTAAAGGAGGGTATGCAAGCTGCTATTGACGAACTCCCGCGCACAACAAGAGCAGCCTTAGACGTTGACTCATACTGGCCACTGCGGGTGCGGAACCGTAATTCCCAAGAGGATACTAGCGCCTTCTACCAAGTATTAGGAGCTATTAGTGGACACAGTCGTCAGGTCCCATCCCATCTAAAGGGAGCTCTGGACCGAGCAAAAAAGCCGGTTGTTGATTTTCTAAAGTCGTTTGGCTATCGGGCCCTAGAACCTACAAGATATCCGGCGGGAACGGTCGTTTTATTAGACGATTCCGAGTTTACAAGTAAAATTGTTGACCTTCTACTTGAATACTTGAGTCTCCATAACGCACGCTGGAAGGTAATCAGTGCCGTCGAAGATGCTCGTCGCCGCAAATCTAGCAGCGAAGCTGGAGAGATTTGGGATCGCGCCTAAGATGAATTGCTAAGTGTCCGTCTGTTTGAGGATTCCATAATACCGCTTCGTGCTATAATCCTCCCGCTCGCTTCCCGTGCCAATAAGTCTCGATCGGAGTCACGCCGATGTCGTCTCCCCAGCCAAGCTACTCAGGCATGAACGTCAAAGGAGGTCTGCTTCGTGGGCGCTTCCTCTTCGTAGTTATTAACCACGGCGCTGATACCTGGACACGCATTTTGGAGAACCTTCCTGAAGCCGAACGCGATTCACTGCGCGAGATCGTCCTGGACAATTGGTATCCGCTGAGTACTCTCGATCTCCTCGATCGCGCGATCGCAGAACAACTAGGCGACGGCGATAAGGAAGACGATGTGTTCGATCGACTCGGGGAGTTCTCGGCTACATCGGCGCTTTCCGGACCCTTCAGCAGCCTGGTCAATCCCGATGTTCACAGCTTTCTTACTCAATCGGCGATGATTCATCACGCCTATCAGGATTTCGGCAAGGCTTCTTACGAACCACTGAGCGATACCAGCGGCTTGCTCACGATCAAGTATGACAACGCTCCGCCGCCGAGCTTCTGCACGAGCGGATCGTCATATTTCCGCCACGCGGTCGAGTTGTGCGGCGCTCGCTCCGCGCGAGTCACTCACACACGCTGCCGGGCGCGTGACGACGCGGTGTGTGAGTTCTACTTCACCTGGCAACCCTGATCCGAACTATCCATTCGGCAACGACATGTAGGGGCGGCCCTCCGTGGCCGCCCCTCAGTCGCGACCGGAGATACTTTGTAATCCACCGAGGGGCGGCCACGGAGGGCCGCCCCTACATGATCACGAGCGATACAACCAAAGAAGCGAAAAAGTATACAAAGCAGTCGCTGCGAACACGGACGAGAAGACCGCCAGCAGTGCGCGTGGTTTTTGACTTGGACAGCGTACGGCCATATAATCCCGCGCGGTCGACTTCCGCCGCCTTGGAGGCAGCCTCTCAGTGCAGATTCGTAGAGCTTACTGCTTGCTATTGGTAGTGCCGATCGCGTGCCTCTTGACTGCATGCGGGCACGCTTCGCAGGCGCATAACAATCCCCCGAAGCCGGCAACTGAAGCATGGGCGGATTCGGACCGCGATGGCATCCCCGACGAAGCTGAATTGAGAACGTTCGATGATCGGCAGAACTTCCGGCGATGGTTCGCTGCAATAGCCGAAATGCAGTTTTACCGCATCAGCGATGAATGGAAGTCGGACCAACGTGATTGCGCCGGGCTGGTTCGTTTCTCAATCCGAGAAGCATTGCGCAGGCACGACCGGCCCTGGTTTCAGAGGATGGGCGCCGACTACGACGCAGTCGCGCCGGACGTGCGTGCTTTCAGCCTCGAGACAGGTCCACTCGGCGAGAAACTGTTTCGCACCGACTTCGGTGCGTTCCAGGAGAGCGACCTCAAGAGCGGCAAGTTCTCAGAGTTTGCCGATGCCCGCACCTTGAAGTCTTTCAATGCTGTATTCGTCAGTCGCGATCGTCGCCGCGCCGTGCGCGGAGATTTGCTCTTCTTTCACCAGCCGGGGGTCCAGAAGTTCCCGTACCACGTGATGATTTTTATCGGTGAGCCGGCACGTGACGGCGAAGCTGCCGCTGACTGGGTTGTTTATCACACCGGCTCATCGCCAACCGACGAAGGCACAGTTAAGAAAGTTCGCCTCGCAGTATTGGATCATCATCCCGACAAGCGCTGGCGTCCGGTTGAGAACAATCCTAATTTCCTGGGGTTCTATCGGCTCAAAATAGTCGACTGAAGGAGCACGAACGTGGATAGACATCCATCTCCGAATTATCATCGGCTGATAAATGCCGGAGTATATTTGCTCGTCATTATCACCGCCCTTTCGATTTCAACCATTCGCTTGCGAGCGCAGAGCGGGGCCGTCGACAACGCTGCCACAGGATCGGCTTCCACAGCCACTTACAAGCCCTATTTCTCCCTGTCCACCAATCGAACCTACGGGACCGCCGACCGCACTCGTGTGTGGATCAACTACGTCGGCATCGATCACATGGACTTTCGGGTCTATCGAGTAGACGACCCGGTGAAGTTCTTCAAAGGCCTCGACGATCCTCACAAGATGGGTGAGGGCGAGAAGTATCAGATCATCGCGAGCCTCAAGAAAGAACCATCGGTGCTTGAAAAGGTTCGCGAGTTCAAGGTCTCGGTATTCAAGTCAATCAAAGACTATTTTCGCAATCAACTTCATCGGGTCACCCGCGAATCGCTGAATCAGAAACTCGGACGCGAAGGTGACCGCCAGCCCTTGAACGTGGCCGACTACGCGCGCGTTCCGCTCCTGAACCCCGATCAGTTGATCAGCAGTTGGCGCGAGCGACTCACTCCGCTTGATACCGTCTACGACACGCGGATGGTGATGCTTGGCAAGCGCGATCCCGGTGTTTACCTGGTCGAGGCAGTCAACGAAGAGTTGCGCGCCTACACGATTGCGATTGTTACCGATCTTACGATGATCAACAAAACTACTCCCAGCGGCGAGATGCTGGTGTACGCCGCCGATCGCAAATCAGGGGCGCCCCGCGAAGGAGTGAAGATCGAAATAATCAAAGCGAAAAAGACAGTCGCGAAGGGCGTTACGGACAAGACCGGAGTAATGAAGACTCGCGTCGAACAACCCAGGACCCAGACCGAGCAGCCGGCGGAGGACTACGACCCTGAAGCCGAGACCTCGCGCGAGCGGCAGAACTCTTATCTGATCGCCGCGCGCGATCACGATCATTTCGCGATTTCCGACCTCGCGGCTTATTACTTCGGCGGCAATCAGTCCGCCAGCGAAGAAGGAGAAGGTGAAAGCGAAGGCGGCGGCGGGCTTACCGGCTATATTTACACTGACCGGCCGGTCTATCGTCCGGCGCAAAAAGTTTACTTCAGGGGCATTCTTCGGATTGCCGGCGACCACGGATATGAACTCCCATCGAGCTCGGTGAAGACGACAATAGAAGATCCGAATAGCGGAAAAGTGTTTGAAGGCGAGCTGAAGCTCACCCCTCGTGGGACCTTCAGCGGCAGTGTTGATATCGCCGCGGGCGCCCCGCTCGGCCAGTATCGCATCATCGCAAAAGCCGGCGCAGCAAGCGCCAGCGATTACTTTGAAGTCGCGGAATACAAGAAGCCCGAATACAAAGTGACGGTGACTACCGGCAAGAAATTCGCCGAGGTCGGTGAGAAGGTCAAGTTCTCAATCGAAGCGCGCTACTTTTTTGGCGAGCCGGTCAAGCAAGCCGACGTGCAATATTACGTTTATCGGAGCCGCTATTATCCGTGGTGGTGGGCCGATGAGGATGACTCTTCATCCGATGACGCGTCTAGCGAAGACGAGGGCGGCTACGGTTATGGCAACGACATGGTCAAGGACGGGCAGGCGGTGCTGAACGCCGACGGCAAACTCGACGTCGAGTTCGAAGTTCCCAGGCCCGACGAGAAAGACTCTTATGACTATACCTATCGGCTCGAGGCGCAGGTCACCGATTCCTCACGTCGGATGATGGAAGCAAAAGCGAGCTTCGTCGGAACGCGCGGCAATGTAGTCGCAAACACCAACGCGGATCGTTATGTCTATTACCAGGGCGACACGGCAAAGATCAAGATTCGCACCAGCGACTATGAAGGCCGGCCGCTCGCGGCGGGCGTCACGCTGCAGTTCGTCCAACGTCGGTGGGATTCAACCCCTCGACAGGACGAGTCCGGCCGCACGGTCTACAGCTACACGATGCACGAGCGCGACCTGTCATCGGCTGATGTGACGACCAATGCGCAGGGCGAAGCGAGCTACGATTACGCGATCACAGAGCCTGGCAGCATCAACATCAAAACTATAGTCAAGGACGGCAAGAAGCAGTATCCGTCGAACGAGGACTATCTGTGGGTCGCGGACAAAAAGGGAGAATGGTCAGACTGGGCGTATGGCGACGAGCAATCGATCAAGCTGGTGGCCGACAAGAAAACTTACCAGGCGGGTGAAACCGCTCACGTGCTTGCGATGTTGCCGACGGACAAGGCTCATTTGCTGGTGACGACCGAGCTGACCGGCGTGATGACCTCGCGAATAGTCGATGCCGCGTCACGAGCCGTAATGATCGACGTTCCGATCGAAGGCCGCTACGAGCCGAACGTTTATCTCAGCGTGGCCTATATCAAGGACGGCGAGATGTACACGCACGACCGCTTGCTCAGCGTACCCGCGCGAAGCAAGTTCCTGAACATCGAAGTTCTCGCCGACAAGAAAGAATACAAGCCACGCGAGACGGCTCGATACACGATACTCGCGCGCAACGCGGATAACTCTCCGGCGTCGGGCGCCGAGTTGAGCCTG
The DNA here is from genome assembly GCA_035607285.1 of Blastocatellia bacterium. GTDB lineage: Bacteria > Acidobacteriota > Blastocatellia > UBA7656 > UBA7656 > Onstottus_A. The sequence continues at coordinate 9,624 of DATNBZ010000053.1, forward strand.
GGTGTGGTCGATGAAGCGATCTACAGCGTCAAGCCCGATCAGACTCGCGACATTCGAAAAGCGTTCTACGGGCGGCGCTACAATCAGGTGCAAACGAGCTTCACGATCTCATACAACTTCAAAGGCCACTCGGGCGAGAAGCCGCTGAGAATCGCATCGAACAAGCGGACGTATCAACTGGCGGACTTCAAGAATGAGGGCCAATACAACGAGCCGACCATTCGCAAAGATTTCAAGGATACGACGTTCTGGCAGCCGGACATCGTGACCGGCGCGGACGGCAAAGCGACCGTCGATGTGAAGCTGCCCGACAACCTCACGACCTGGCGGGCTACGGTGCGCGGCGTCACAGCAGACACGCGCGTCGGTTCAGCGCTCTTGAAGTTCGTCGCGAGAAAGAACCTGATCCTCAGGCTCGAAACTCCACGGTTCATGACTGAAGGCGACACGGTGACGTTGTCGGCGATCGTTCACAACTATCTCGACTCGGCTAAGGCTGTGCAGATCTCAATCGACGTCACTGGCGCGAAGCTTCTTGATACAGGAACACAAACGGTGAACATCGCAAAGCAGGGCGAGCACCGAATCGATTGGCGCGTCTCCGCCAATCAAGTTGGTGAGGTGAAGCTGCTTGCGAAAGCGCTGACCGATCAGGAGTCGGACGCGATTGAAATACCTTTGGAAGTAGTACCGCACGGTTTGAAGCAAACGATCGGAGGAGCGTCGACTCTTTCTGGTGAAAACGAGGACAAGTCGATCTCGCTCAATCTTCCCGGAGACGCGCACGCGCAAGCGCGGTCGTTACGCATAGAGGCGTCGCCGTCGATAGCAGGCACGTTGTTTGGTGCGCTTGATTACCTGACCGCTTATCCGTACGGCTGCACCGAGCAGACGATGTCGAGCTTCCTGCCAAACGTGATCGTCGCGCAGGCGCTGAAGGAAACTAAGACCGCGTCCATTCGCGCGTCGAACGATCTGGGAGCGAAAGTCCAGCGCGGAATGGACCGGCTCTACGGCTTTCAACACGATGACGGTGGATGGGGCTGGTGGAAGGATGACAAATCCGACGCGTTCATGACGGCTTATGTCGTCGATGGGTTGAACCTTGCTTCACGCGCCGGATATTCGACTGATAAGTCTCGGATCTCGCGCGGGCGAGACAAACTCGTGGGAATGATCGCTTCAAACAAGAACGACGATGGACAGGCGATTGATCCCGACACGCGAGCTTACATGATCTACGCGCTCGGCGAGAGCGGAAACGTGGAAGGCTCGCTGGTCAACGAGTTGTTCGCGAGGCGAGGTGAGCTGCAACCATACGGGCGTGCGCTGCTGGCGCTGGCGCTCAAGGGGCATCGCGACGACAATCGGGCTCGACAGGTTGCCGGTGAGATCGAGCAGTCGGCCAGCTCCAACGAGTACGACGCTCACTGGGAGTCTAAGCACACTTCACACGGCTGGACCGTCGAGAACGACACCGAAGCCACCGCGCTTTCGGTCAAGGCTCTGGCTCGCGTGAATCCACAGAGTGCGCTGCTTTCGAAAGCAGCGAGATGGCTGGTCGGCCATCGGCACAACGGCTACTACTGGGAATCGACCCGGCAGACTGCGTTCGCGATCTTTGGGCTGACCGATTACGTCAAGGCGAGCAAGGAGCTTTCGCCGGACTACAACGTGACTGTGTACATCAACGGTGAGCAGGTGCTTGCGAGGCACGTCGGCTCAGAGGACGCGACTGGAACGCAGGCGTTTGTTATCGAGCGCAAGGGTTCGCAACTGGCGGGCGCAAACCAGGTGCGAGTGGTGAAGACCGGCCGGGGCGCGTTGTACCTCTCGACCGCGCTTGCTTACTTCACTCGCGATGATGACATCCAGGCGCAAGGCTCGCCGAATCTGACGCTGACTCGCGAATACTTCCGGTTGCACGTTGTCGAAAGCGGCGAGCAGGCTTCATGGAAGATCGAGCCTCTCACCGGCGAGCTGCGATCGGGTGATTTGATTGTGTCGCGGCTTCAAGTGAAGGGCGCGAGAGCGCAATACATGATGATCGAAGATCCGATCCCGGCGGGATGCGAACAGGTTGATCGAGTCAGCGGGATTGACCTTGCTTATGTAGCGGAGGGTAATTCGCGTCACTGGACTGATTGGTACAGCTCACGCGAGTTCCGCGACCAGAAGACGGCTTTGTTTCTGGATTACTTTGATGGCAACGCGATGTTTCAGGTGGCGCTGCGGGTCCAGGTGCCTGGGGATTTCAAAGTGGCGCCGGCACGCGCGGAGTTGATGTATCAGCCTACGGTGCAGTCGAACACCGCGAGTGGGAAGATGAGGTTTCTTGATAAGAAGTGAGGATGTCGAAGGTGCGGAAGTAGAGTAGCTATAGTTAGCGAGACGGCTGTTTGGCGTGATATTCTCCGAGCATGCGGTTCCAAGAGTTGGAGGCCGAATGGGACGACGACAATGTGGAGCACATCGCAAGGCACCGCGTGGAACCCGAGGAAGTGGAAGAGATCGTCTATGAGGATTGCTATCCCCGTGGATCATGCGCGTGCGGCGTCGCGGAGTCCATGAAACGCGATGGCGACTTTACGGCCAAACGTGCGCCGGCCGTTATCTGATCGTGGTGGCCGCACCGTATCGGCAAAGTGGAGTATGGCGTGCGGTGACCGCGATGGAAATGGATCGCCGAACTCGACGGAGATATAGACAATGGCGAGGAAACTGACAGCAGTGCAGCGCCGGGCTCTTCGTAAGGAGGCCGAAGAATGGGACCGTCTCAGCGATGAGGATTGGGCGCGACTTTTCGACGAAGGCACGCCCGTTAAGGTCCATATCCGACGACCGGCGCCTAAGACGCTGACGGTCGCACTTGATGAGAAGACGCTGAACCGGCTTCGGCGTATCGCTCGACGGAAGCAAGTGCGTCCAAGGCAGCTCGCGGCAATCTGGATTGCTGAGCGGCTGGGAGAAGAACCAGCTACCGAACCCGTTCGTCGCACCGGCTAACCCCACTGGACGCGAGTCGCGGAGATCTGCTTGCCGAACGATAGGGTGTTACAAATGGCAGCGACTCTAGGTCTGGATGTTCTTGAAGATGAAGTGGCGGTATCTTTGGCGCGAGTCGTAGCTGCGGCGAACAAGCGCGCTCGCGAGTTCAACATAAATGTTCCGCAAAGTCTTATTACGATCACGCAGCTAAGCAACGGTCGCCAGTGCTGGCGCATCAGCTACAGCCCTCAAGATTATGGTGGGTGGCGTGGGGGCGACTTGGTCATTGAAGTGGATGCTACCGACGCAACGGTAAGACAGGTTTTGCGTGGGCAGTAGTACTCAAGTGTCGCGAAAACTACCATGATGAAAACGTTGCTGATATCTATGTTCCTTTTTGGGTTCGCTTCAACAACGCTCACTAAGGACTATACGCCAAATTGTCTCGCCGCCCATGTTGATAGGCTTGCAGATGTTCCCTATGCAGGACAATACACTGGCCCATACACAGTCAAGGCGTCGGTGTTTGGCAACCAAAGCGGAAAGTTCACTCTCTCCATTGGCGAAGATGGTAAGGTCACAGGCAAAGCAGAAAACTACACGGTCGGCAAAACGGCAGATATTAGCGGTTCCGTCAACGAAAATGGTGACATCAACCTCATAGCCGAATGGTCTGACTCGACTTACACGATCAAGGGAACCGCCATAAAAACAAAGGGTGGTCATCTACAGGGAACATTGACCCAATACGCAGGCAAGAAGGTTGTGTGTACGATAGAGATCGACTTATTACCCTTCTCAGAAATTGATCCGGTCGCAGCAGCCTCAGAAATTGATCCAGTCGTAGCAGCGCAACCCATTCACGACCCTGTTGACCCGGTCGCCGTTGCGCAGCAAATCGGGCAAAGCAAAACGGCAGATGCCATAGGTGCAGAGGGTGATGTCGCAGCTCAGAACGCTGCGTCGCTCCGTCAAACGAATCCAACTGTAGATCAGGCTTTCTGCTCAATCGCCAGTGCAGTAGGCAAGGGGTGTGGCGACACGCTTAACAGAGAGGAATTGTGGAAAGGGTGGATTGCCTATTTAAAGAACGCCGGTTATTCCGTCAAAGACCGCAGCAACAACGACGTAGTCGCTTTCGGTTCAATAGAGCAACTTCATGCGAAACTTGGCAATGGCGTCGGCCACATCGAGGTCATACTCCGACAGAACATATATGCTCCTCAGACACCAACACCAACATCAAGAGTATTGGGAGCGGGGTCCGTAACCATTGACCCAAGTATCGGAGGCGTCAGGCGCACTACACCTGCTGATGTGACTCCTCCTGTCACGGTTCGCTGGTGGGTTTTCTATGATCCCAATAGCCCTGGTCATGTAAAGAAAATAGTTGCGGATAATATAGATATGCCATATTACCCCCTTGATGGTTATGCTGCTGAATTGGCGCTTGCGATCGATCCCGACAAGGAAGGCACAAATAGGAGTAAGTTTGCCACTTATTTCAACAACCGCACCTACCGGAAGTAACTTATTATCCTGAAACAGATTGTGAAATGGACAAGCTGACCAAATATCGCAACCTGATAAAGCGCATCCTGACCGAGTACGTTGAGCTATCGAAGAGCCAGTTCAACGGCGAAGTTGAACCCATTCTCATAATGGATGACGAACGAGGACACTATATGTGGCTCAAGCTAGGATGGGAGAATGGGAAGCGCGTGAAGTACATCACCGTCTATGCACGTCTTTGTGATGGCAAGTTCTGGATAGAAGAAGACTGGACAGAAGATGGAATTGCTACGGACCTTGTGCGCGAAGGCGTGCCCAAAGAAGACATCGTGCTGGCATTCCACGACCCCGAGACACGCAAGCATACCGACTTCGCGGCCGCTTGAGCGCAAGAGCGTCAGCGTGTTCATTGCTATGATCGAAAGAATCTTTCACGCACTCGCATCCAGCTCGCGCAGACTGTTTCACAACTGGCGAGTGTTGGTCGTGCTCTTTGTTTTCTATCTCGCGATGATTGGCGCAACCTATCAGTTCTTCGTCACGCGAGAGGCTACAGCCGGTCAGTTATTCTTGTCTGCGGTGCTCGCGATGGCCGTGCCTGTTTTGTTCTTGACTATTCAGACCATCGCGGCAAGATACGGCGAGAAAAACCAACAGCCGGCTAGTTTGCTTGGAGGTGCTCTGCGTGATTGTTGGAAGCTGTTGGTAATTTCTATTTCGTTAATAATCATCGCAGTGCTTGCGAGCTTTCTGTTTAGCAAATTCGGCGGAAGCGCACCCGCAACCGCGATTCGCGAAGTAGCGCGCTCGGTGCCTGCTCCGTCGCGAGCCGTTGTTCCGAAGCCACAGCCGGTTCATTGGCAGACCGTTGCGTTAACGACACTCGAATATCTGATTTTCTTTTTGATTTTGCCACTCGCGGCAATTCATCTGTGGCTCGTGACTGCGCGCGAAGGACTCAGTCCGGCTTTCAAAAGGTCAGCCCGGATTTTGGCTCGCGCATTTGCTCCGCAGTCAGTGATCACCTACGCGATAGGCTTCATCATTTTCGCGGTCGTTCCTTATTTCCTGGTCGTGACACGGACGCCGGCCGGGACTGCGTGGCTGGATGCCGGACTGCTGGTCGTTCGTCTGTTGTTAGCAGTCGCGTTCTCACTGATCGGATGGGTAGCCACGGTCGGCGCGCTCGGTGATCTGTGCGAAGCAAAAGGCGCGGTCAACGTTACTCAAACGAACGAAGGACCGGGGCATGTCCCTGCTGAAGCATAGGCGCCTGAATTCAATCGCGGCTCTTCTGGCGCTGTCGTTTGTGACGGCGCTCTTTTCGTCTTGCGCGGGAAGAAAGATAACCGCAGAGGGCGCGGAGGGCGCAGAGAAGAAGAAAGAAAGCCAACCCGTTGACGTTGGGGAACAGGACAAGGCATTAGCAAGAGCTGCGACCGAAGCGCTCGGTGACCTTGAAGGCACGGTGCTCGTAATGGATCCGCACACGGGCCGCCTTCGGGCTGTAGTTAATCCACGACTCGCATTCGAGCAAGCTTTCCCCCCGGGTTCGACGATAAAGTCATTCACCGCGTTGACCGCGATGAGAGCCGGCTTGATCGACAACGAATCTCGAACCATGTGCCGGGGGAAATTCACGGGCGAGAATCTCGATATCGTCTGCTCCCATCCGAAATCCAAAACGCCGTTCAATCTCGCGCAAGCACTCGCGTACTCCTGCAATTACTTTTTTGCGACCATGAGTAGCCGGCTGAGTTTCGACGCCTTCAGGTCGACGCTGGCATCTGCAGGATTTGGATCGAAGACCGGCGTGAATGCAAGCAGTGAATCAGCGGGAAAGATCGGCGGCGGCGAATGGCGAGTACGCGACTTGCTCGGCGAAGGCGATAGTCTGCTGGTCACTCCGATTCAGTTGCTGGCCGCTTACTGCGGATTGATGAACGGCGGGCATGTGTTTCGGCCTCAGCTTGCGGAGGCTGAGAAGTTCAGTCCGGAAGAGCGAGCGACCCTTCACATCGAATCATCGCAGCGCGCTGCCTTGATTGAAGGAATGCGTGGCGCAGTCAAGTACGGAACGGCTGAGAAGTCAGGGCTGGCTTCGTTGCCGGCGTTCATCTTTGGCAAGACCGGCACCTCGACTTCAAGCAACGGGTTCCGAAGGCAAGGCTGGTTTGTAAGCTTCGCTGCCGACGCGAACTCAGCCGTGGAGACGACCCCGGAATCGCTCGAGCTTGCGGTGCTTGTGTTCATCAAACGCTCGCACGGTTCGGAGGCGGCGCAGGTTTCAAGACGCGTCTTCGAAGAGTTCGCGATGTTCCGGGAAGACGCGGCGACCGGGAAAGAGGGCAGGGAAGAACGAGGAGAAGACCGGGCGACGGGGCGAGAGGGCGATAACTCGACGCTACGAGTGAAACTTCTGAGCGAGAATCGAGTCGTCACGATCTCGCTCGAAGACTATGTCCTCGGTGTTCTTTCAGTTGAAGCAGCGGTTGAAGATGAGCCGGAAGCGCTCAAAGCGCAAGCGATTGTCAGCCGCACTTATGCGCTCAAGAATCTTGGACGACACGCGAGCGAAGGCTTCGATCTGTGCTCGAACACTCACTGCCAGCAGTACGTGAGTGGCGAGGACCGAGCTTCGGAAAATTTGCGACGAGCCGTGATCGATACAAAGGGAGAAGTACTGCTCGAATCGAGCGGCAAGCTCGCGGAGACTTATTTTCACGCAGCCTGCGGAGGTATGACGGCAAACATCGAATCACTATGGGGAGCGCCCGGACCGAGCTATCTGCGCGGAGTCCGCGACGACTATTGCGCGACGATGCCAAATCACGATTGGACGGACGAGATTCCCGCGGCGAAGCTTGCCGGCGCGCTTGCGGGCGATCCGCTGACGGATGCCGGCAAAACAATCCACGACATAGTCGTCACCAGAAGGGACCCAACGGGCCGGGCGGAGTTGATCTCGATTGAAGGCGAGCGCCGTCGTCAGGTTCGCGGATGGGATTTCAAACTGATAGTCGGACGAGCGTTGGGATGGAACCTGCTGAAGAGTTCACGCTTCAACGTAGAGCGAAGAGGATCGGTGTTTGTCTTTCACGGAAGCGGATTCGGTCACGGATTGGGGCTGTGTCAAAACGGGGCTCACGTGATGGCGCGACGCGGCGCCTCATGCGAGCAAGTACTCGATCACTACTTCCCAGGCACAACGAGAAAAACTAACGCAAAGACGCTGGGACACGAAGACGCAAAGGAAAAAACTAACGCAAGGACACAAGGACGCGAAGACGCGAAGTCGATAACGAGGAGTGCCGATCAGCCTTGGAACTTTGCGTCTCTGCGTCCTTGCGTCTTTGCGTTAGAGTTCGCGTTAGAGTCCGGCCGCCGAAGCCTTTCGAGTGAGCACTTTCGCGTCAGCTATCCGGCCGCTGTTGGACGCATCGAAATCGAAGCAGTGCTGAGAACGCTCGAAGCCGCGCGCCTGGACATGCTTGTCCGCACGGGATCGGCGGCGCTGTCGTTGCCGGACTCCGCGGTCGAGGTCGTGATTCACGAAACCACGCAGGACTTCATCGCGGCGACCGGGCAGTCATGGTGGGTGGCGGGCAGTACACACGGACGACAGATTGAACTTCAACCGCTCGCCCTCTTGAGACGGCGTCGCATCCTCGCCTCGACCTTGAGGCACGAATACACACACGCTGCGATAGAGGCGATTGGGCAACGCCGCGCTCCAAGGTGGCTGGCCGAGGGGCTGGCGATAGCGTTTGCCGGCGAGGGGCCGTCGCTTCTGCGTGTTAAGCCGCCGCGCCGATTATCGCTCGATGAGCTTGAACGCAGACTTGCGCGCCCTCGGTCGGCTTTGGAGATGCGCTCGCTCTACGCGTCGGCGTATGTCGCGGTTCGCGAGTTGATTCAAAAGGAGGGCGAGCCCGCTGTGTGGCGTCGTCTTATTTAATTGCTTGACTAAGTTCCGAGAGCCGGACAACAATGTGTGCGAAAGGACAGGTTCCCTACTTGTTAGCCCCACGGCCCTGATACCTTTTCGGGCCCGCAGCCTCTTCTCTCGGGAGTTCGACATGTCTTCAAATAAGAAAATGATTGTTCGCATTGTTGCGCTTCTATGCGCGTGCCCAACGTTCGTGTTCGCAGCGCGCGCCGAGACGCAATCGCTCGAAACTCTGCTGGCGTACTTGAAGAGCCCAATCGCGGGTACGCGTCGTGATGCAGCCCACAAACTGGGTGAACGCCGCGTGCGTAATCAACTGGCGGTGGAGGCGCTCGCGGTGACCGCTCGCAAGGATGAGGATCGGGACGTGCGAGCCGAGGCGCTTCAGTCGCTTGGAATGATCAAGGATTTTTCTGCGCTTCCGGAAATGATCGATGCGCTGAAAGACAACAACGCGGACGTGCGCCGGGTTGCGGTGAAATCGCTGGTCGCGCTGTACACCGAACACGATATTGATTTCATAACAAACCGGCGTGCGGGCTGGAACCTGTTCAACCCGTTTCTGGACACCAGGGATCACGAAATAGTCGAGCCTTATGTGACGGTCGACCCAATAATAATTACTGCCATCGGCGAATCGGCGCGCGGTGACCGAGACAGCGATGTTCGTATTTCGGCGATTCGCGCGCTTGGCGTGTTGAGAGGGACGGCCGCGATCCCGCACCTTGCGGACGCGTTGAACGCCGATCAGGATCTGCGCATCGAAGTGCTTCGCGCTTTCATCAAGATCGGCGATAACTCGGCGGGCCAGTACTTGATACCGTTCTTCAGAGACTCGAATCACAGCGTGCGGACGCAGGCAATGGTCGCCGCCGGTATGCTCAAATACAAACCCGCGGTTGAGCCCCTGCTGTCGGTATATGGACTCGGCCGCGAAAAGAAAGGGACCTTCAGTAAGGTAAGCGACAAGGTCAAAGGCCGCGTCACTTATCTGCCGCCCCGTGACGAAGCCGCGCTGTGGGCGCTTTCGTTGATAGGAGATGAAAGGGCCGAGCAGACGTTCGTCGAGAATATGACCGACAAGGACGCCGACCGCCGGCAGTACGCGATCGAAGGACTCGCGAGGGTAGCGGAGCCGCGATACCTGGACCAGATTTCGCGCCTCGTGCTCACCGAGAGTAACGGTGATGTGAAGCTTGCCGAGTACTGGGCGCTCTACAAGATGGGCAGCACGACTAATATTCAGTACATCGTCCGCAAACTCGAAACCGATCAGGAGGGCCAGGCGCGCGCTTACCTGATGGAAGTAACCAGTCCGGCTGATCTCAATCCGTATATTCAATCGAGCAGCAAAGAGGTACGGCAAAAGGTAATCGAAATACTCGGACGCATCGGCGATCGCGATACGATCAAAGAACTGGAGCCGATCGTGCGAAGCTCGAGCGCTTCCACTGCAAACATCGCGACCGTAGCCATCAAGCGAATCGAATGGCGGATCTCGGGCCGGCCTCGAGCAAGCGATTCAGTGCTGGTTCGCGAGCGACCTCGTCGCGCGACCAATCCCTAGCGAAAACCGAGGAACGAAGATAGAGGATAGAGGATCGACCTTCTGCCGTTCGATCCTCAATCCTCAATCCTCAATCCTCCATCTTCAATCCTCCATTCTCCATCCTAGATCCTCGATCCTTTGCCTTCCCCTCGGTCCCACCATAGAATAAGCCTTCATCTGTGAAGAAACTCGGAGAGAAAATGGTGAGAATGCTATCTGTGTACGCTGGGGCTTTAATGAGCCTGGCACTAATAAGCTTGACCGTGAATGCGCAGGATTATGCCGCTGAGGCAAAGCGGATGATGGAACGCGCGGATGTACAGCGCGCATTCGCTCACGTCGATGCGCACAAGGAACAGATCCTCGCTGAGTGGATCAAGGTTGCCGAGATAAACGCTCCCTCGGGCAAAGAACACGAGCGCGCCGAGGCGATTCGAAAAGAGCTCTCCACGTACAAGCTCGACAAGATTTCTTACGACTCAAAGGGAAACCTCATCGCGGTTCGCAAGGGAACCGGCGCCGCGATGCCGCTGGTGGTCGACGCGCATCTGGACACTGTCTTTCAGGAAGGCTTGAAGATCAAGGCCGAGGTTCGCGACGGCAAAGTCTTCGCGCCCGGAATCGGAGACGATACTCGCAACGTGGAAGCGATCCTTGCTTCGATCCGCGCGCTCGATGAAGCAGGCATCAAAACAAAAGCCGATTTGGTCTTCGTGTTCACCGTCGAGGAAGAAACGTCGTTTGGCGGCGTGAAGCAATTCGTCGCTGATAACAAGGATCGCATCGGTCAATACCTGGCGCTCGACGGAGGCTACGAAGGACTGAACTACGGTGGCATCGGCATAAACTGGTACAAGCATCACTTCGTTGGAGCGGGCGGGCATACTACTTCGAAATCGCCTCCTTACTCGGCTACGATTCCACTGGCGCGCGCAATCAGTCGTATCTATTCGCTCGAATTGCCGAGGGACCCGGCCGTCTATTTGAACATCGGGATGCTGGGTGGATCCGAAGTCGTCAATGCGAAAGCCGCGGACGCGTGGTTCACACTCGATCTCAGATCGACCGATCAAAAGCTGATCGACGAATACGAACAGAAGATCGGTGTAATACTGCGGGAAGAAGCTGACCGCGTGGGAATGCAAGTGAAGACCGAGTTACCGGAAGAAAAAGTACTGGCGGCGCAAATTCCAGGAAGCCGCGAATCGTTTACCGTGCGAATGGCAGAAGCAGTGCATCACGCGATTGGATTTGAGAACGTTCCAGTCGGCAACAGCGCTTCAAACAACGCGAATATAGCTTTGCTGGCAGGCCTGCCCGCGATTTCGACGGGGTGCGCGCCGTGTGGTGGAGATCACTCGTTGGGCGAGTGGTGCCAGATTGAGCCATTGTATCGCGGGATCAAGAAGTTGATCCTGCTCGAGGTGGCACTGTCGGAAAAGTGAGATGTCCGACAAACTTCAGTTTGTCGCAGTTGTGGTTGTATCGATTTGTTTGTGACTCAGCGCCGAGAGAATCGACAAACTGAAGTTTGTCGGACATCTTCCAGGGAGACACAATGAAAGGCTCAAACCTGTTGTTCATCGCAAGCTGGGTGATTCTGCTGGTGGTTTCAGGGGCCATGGTTCTTCTCTCAGCTAGTTCGCTTGGGATCGCTTACACCGGCAGACCTGATTCGCTGACGCGCGAATACTCTCTCACACAGATAGGAGAGCAGGGAGGCGATCAGGCGGTGAAAGCGTTTCGCGGGCGCCGCGCTACCGCGGCGACATTTGCGCTGGGCTATGGACTCCTCGCGCTGTTCGTTATCTGGATGCCTTATCGACGAGGCGAGAGATGGGCCTGGTGGGCGCTGTTTGCTTCGTTAGGAATCTCACAACTCTTGTCGTTGGCCCGCGCGATAATGCTGGTGACCACCGTCGGCACCGGCACACCCGCTGTTATCCTCGCATTCTTGTTGCTTGGTTTAATGGCCGGCGCCCCCAGGATGTTTTCGCAGCATCTCTCATCGAACCGGTCTTAAGGACAGCGCGTTTGTTCAGGCCAGCCAACCATCAGCTTTCGCAGGCAAAACGATCATGCCACTACCGAATCGGGCTTTGTGATCGCTAATCCACAATCTCGATCAATGCGAACAAGCGCACGTATTGTTCGTGGTGTTCCGATCCAGAATTGTAAACGTCTTGCCCAGAGAGAAAAGTTGGATGGAAGCAGTACCGTTGTTTAAACAGGTATCTACTCTTGCCAGCAATCTCCGATCCGGCCCATTGTCCTGAACGGTTAAGAGACAGCCTCTTTTGCTTATGACGGCGACGCCGTCAATCGTGATTCCCCCACAAGCCGCGAACTTATAGTTGCCCGTCGTAGTGTTTAATGAAAGAACATTGCCGGTGCTCTCGTCCTGAAGGCAAATATCGAACGCGCCGAGTTTGGCAACAAACGCGTTGAGAATCCCGTGATTCACCGGCTGAAAAGCGCCGGCAGTTGTAGGAAGATCGGTTGAGATTGTCTGGCCGGTTACATATGCATTGCCCGCAGGATCAACCGCGATACCGTAGATGATGTCAGCCTTACTCCCGCCTAGATACGTCGAGTAAGCAATGCCGGCACCCCCGGGATTGAGCTTAAGTATGAAGCCGTCGATTACTCCGCCGAAAGCTGCTTGCACCGGGTTCACGATTGGGAAATCGGCCGATTGGGTTTGCCCTCCGACATAGATATTGCCGGGATCGTCGACAGCTATCGCGTTAGCATTGGTGAATTGGCTGCCGCCGAAAAAGGTTGAGAATATCAGCGCCGAGCCGTTTGAGTTGAGCTCGGTCACGAACGCGCTGCCGCTGCCGAAAAATTGCACCGGGTTGACGAGGGGAAAATCGCTCGACACGCTCCAGCCCGCAACATAAGCGTTTCCAAAGTTGTCGGCCGCGATGGTGTTGCTGCTTACACCGTGGCGGCCGGCCAGATACGTAGAGTAGGCAATCGTTCCGGATGAATTCAGTTTCGTGATAAACGACTGAACGGTTGGATACATTCCCAGATATAGGGTTGACGGCGCCTGGGGATTGATCGCGACGGCTTCAATCAGATAGTTCGAAATACCGTTGTTGATTGCCGTCCAGGTAGCGCCGGAGTTGATGCTCTTGAGGATGCCTGATCCAAACGTAGCTGCGTAGATAATTGCCGGATTTGTGGGATCGATTACCAGTGAATCGACTACATCCCTTATGTTAAGACTGATAAACGCAAAGCTGCTTCCTCCGTTAGTGCTCTTCGCAATGACGCTGCCCTGGCCGAGGTACAGAGTCGAGGGATTCAATGGATCAATCGCCATTGGATTGAATGTTGCGCCGGAGAAGCGAATCGCAGTCCAGTTCGCGCCGCCATTGGTTGTCTTGTAGAGTCTTCCACTCGATGCCGCATAGAGCGTTGATGTGTTAACGGGATCAATAGCGAGGGACGAAATTTGGTCGTTCGGGATTCCGTTACTGACCTTGCTCCAGGTTGCTCCTGCGTTAGTGCTCTTGAACACGCCCGGAAACGTGCCGGCATAGAGTGTGGATGGAGTTTTTGGATCGATCACAAGACACAAAATACCGCGGTTCGTGATTCCCGCACCGCTGAACTGCCAATTCGCGCCGCCGTCCAGGCTCTTGTAAACACTCGTAGTGGCTGCATAGACGACCATGGGAGCTGACGGATCGATAGCGATCGCGTTAATTCCAGGAGCGCCGGTGGGCAATCCATTGTTCATCGCAGCCCAACTGTTTCCCGCATCGACGCTCTTGAAGAGCTTTCCTTCTCCCGCGGCGGCGTAGACCGTAGCGGGAGTTACGGGGTCCACCGCCAGCGCGCGAGCTTCATTGCTGCTGAAGCCGTTATTGATCGGAGACCACGACTTGCCGCCATTGCTGCTCTTAAAGCAGGGATTAGGGAATGCTACCTGAAAGGCATTAACTGTAGGAAAGTTCGTGGAGTCGGTAGTGCCGGTAACATATGTGTTCCCATCGGGGTCCGCGGCGATGGCCAAGGCTGCGTCACTTCCGCTTCCGCCGATATACGTCGAGTAATCCAGGGCGGATCCAGTTGGGTTGAACTTCACAACAAAGCCGTCGAATACTCCTCCACCTGAAGATGCCTGCGCAGCATTTACAGTCGGGAAATCAATCGACGACGTTGTGCCTGACACGTAGCAGTTTCCCAGGTGGTCCACTGCGACGCCGGAGCCCTGGTCGCCGGCAGCGCCGCCGAGGTAGGTTGAGTACTGAAGCGCCGAGCCGGTTGAATTCAACTTGAAGACGAAGGCGTCGAATACTCCGTGTAATGAAGACTGCACCGCATTGACAGTTGGAAAATTCGACGATTCTGTAAAGCCGGTCACGTAGGCATTGCCCGACGTGTCGACGGCGATAGAATGAGCATTTTCTTCACCAGACCCTCCGAGGTAGGTAGAGTAGATCAGCGCCGTGCCCGAGGCGTTGAACTTCGTAACGAAGCCGTCAAAGAAGGTGAAATTTGGATAGAGCGCATTGGCAGTTGGAAAATCTGCGGACCGAGTCTCGCCGACCACGTATGCATCACCGGCTGCGTCCACCGCAATGCCATAGCCTATGTCGCGATCCGTTCCGCCCAGATAGGTCGAGTAGCTCAACACCGGATCGATAACCAGCGCCTTGTCCGAATCGTATTGGCGGATGTCAAAGCCAACCCGGTCCCGATTCCTCAAGAAGTAATTCCCCTCGACTTGCGTCTGTTTGCCGTCCAGCTCCTGATATAGAAACGGCGCGTGCTGGAGTATTTCGCCACTTGGAGTATTGACAACAAGATCGCCGCTCTCATTCAAACGCAGGCCAGTGGCGCCATCAAAGGCAAGCTCAATTCGGCCAGGATCGGCTCCAGGAGCCACTATCAAGTCATACTCCAGTTGCCGCTGATTGCCGTAGTAGACTAAATCAACGCCGCGATAGACCTGCTCGTACTTCACCTTCGCATAGGTTGGAACATTTACGCGCCACTTCTTCGGATCATTTCCGATGAAGTAATTGCTCTTGCCGGGCAGTTCATCCATTCCGGTAGCCTGCGCTGAACGGTTCGCACCCACCAGCCTCATCCGCAGCGTGGCTGAGTTCGTTTCGGGCTTTGTGTGGCGCCTGCGATCGGGAGTGATTATTCCCGCTGACGGCGATTCTGACCGTTGTGTATCGTCCAATCTAAGAACCGCGTCCGTTGACGTTAAAAACGTCGTGTTGCCGGCGCCCCGAGATACAAACTGCACTTGCGATTCAAACTGACCTTGATTTGCCTCGAAGCTCAGCGGCAGCTTGCCGTACGCTTTCTTGATCATCTCCGAATTCGGTTGATCGCGATGACCCGGAAGAGCCGGTGGAGCACTCGCGCCAGCGAGTACCGGTGTCTTATTGGTGCTCGGACTGCAGGTGAGCAGCACCGCGATCACCATTACAAACGCAACGTTCCGTCTGGTCCTCATCGGATCTCCTTAGATTCGGTCCAGGCTATCTGGGACAGCCATCTTGTACCGCAATGCGTACAGGTGCAATGATTGACACTGATTCCTGGCGCTCGATATGATTCATCGTCGATTCGGAACGGGATGAATAATTGTAGCGCCTCCTGGGTTGACGGTCTATTGTTAACAGGGAAGTTTCTCAAACAACGGAATCCATATGCGAATCAGAAATCTGAGTCCTTTCGTTCCTAAGCTCTTACTCGTAACGTGCGCGCTCGCATCTATCACCGCGAGCACCGCGGTTGGGGCTCGCTACAAAACGGAGTCCGCGCTTAAGCCGGGAAGTGCGGAGATATCCTCCGAGCGCGTCGCTAAGCATGTGGTGTTTCTCGCTTCCGACAAGTTGCAAGGGCGGCGCGCGGGAACAACGTATGCCGATGAAGCAGCCGCCTACATCGAAAAGGAGTTCCGGAGCTATGGTCTCAAGCCTGCCTCAACGGCGGGATTTCTTCAGCCCTTCACGTTTGTCGCCGCAGTGAAGCTTGGCGAAGGAAATCGCTTTCAAGTTACCCGATTTCTGTCCGGGACGGTGAAAGACGCGGGCGCAAAAAGTATTCAAACCAAAACCGCCTCCGGCATGAGTTCTCTTAAGGTAGGCGACGAGTTCATGCCGTTGGGTTTCTCTTCATCGGAGCCGGCCGCTGGCGAAGTCGTCTTTGCCGGTTACGGCATAAGCGCCCCCGAGCTTCAACTCGACAGCTACGCCGGCGTCGATCCGAAAGGAAAGATCGTGATGATCTTGCGAGGGAGTCCTGACGGCGACAATCCTCATGGAAAATTTGCTGAGTACACGCAACCGGGACTGGAGATTCAAAATAAGACTCTGAAAGCGCGCGAAAAAGGAGCTCGTGGAGTGATCTTCGTCAGCGCAGAGAATAAGTTCGCCGACGATCGCTTATCCCGTTTACACCACGACTTGAACTTTCTCGATTCTGGAATTCCGACCGTCGTCGTAAGCCGCGATGCGGCTGCCTCTCTGTTGGGGAGCCAGTCTGCGCTTACAGACGCAGAGGGGAAGGCAAAGGAGACGGGTTCTGCGTTTGTTATCAAAGATCAAACCATCGATTTCAAAACGGACGTGATCAAGGTCAACGGCAAGAGCGCGAACGTTGTAGGCGTTCTTCCCGGAAGCGATCCTCAGCTCGCCGCAGAATACGTAATCATTGGAGCGCACTACGATCATCTCGGGCTCGGCGGGCCGGAGTCGCTTGCGGCAAATCCGGAAGGTCAGATTCATCACGGTGCTGACGACAACGCTTCGGGTACCGCGGGGCTGCTGGAGCTTGCGCGAGTGCTTGCAAGCGAGCGCGACAAGATCAAACGCAGCGTCATGTTCATCGCATTCTCGGGCGAAGAGCTGGGATTGCTGGGATCCGGGGCTTACACGAAAAGCCCGGTTATTCCCTTAGGCACGGCCGTGGCGATGTTGAACATGGACATGATTGGAAGGCTCCGTAAGGGCTCGCTGTTCATCGGCGGGATGGGTACGTCGCCCGTCTGGAAGCCGCTGGTCGAAAAGCTCAACGGCGCGAGCCAGCCGTCGCCGGGCGGTGGAAATGGCTCTGGAAGCCGGTTTCAGCTTAGCTTTGGTGAAGATGGCTTTGGACCGAGCGATCATCAGTCTTTCTATGTGCGTGATATTCCGGTTCTGTTCTTCTTCACCGGTACTCACGACGACTACCACAAACCGAGCGACACTGCCGACAAGATCAACGCTGAGGGACTGAAGCAAGTGGCGGAATTCGTCCGCGAGATCGCGGTCTCTGTTGCCAACGAGCCGCAGCGTATCGCGTTCACAAAGGTGAAGGCGGAACAGAAACCAACCGGCCGCGGTTTTCGAGTCTACCTGGGAACAGTTCCAAACTATTCCGATCAGAGCGATGGGATGAAGCTGGACGGCGTGCGGCCCGGCTCGCCGGCAGAGAAAGCCGGTCTGCGTGCCGATGATATTATCGTCAGGCTTGGCAAGACGCCGATCAAGAACGTCTACGATTACACATATGCACTGGGCGAGATGCGAGCAGGTGAAGAGGTCGAAGTTCTGATACGACGAGCCGGCAAGGATATGGCGTTGAAGATCACGCCTGACAAACGGCAATGAGGAATGCCGTTCAGAGTTCCGAGTTCGTAGTTCCGAGTTTGAACGCGGAACTCTGAACCCTGAACCCTGAACCCTGAACTCTTCCCCTACCGAGGTGACGATGCTTCTAGAAGGAAAGACCGGGATTGTTTTCGGCGTTGCTAACAAGCGTAGCCTTGCGTGGGCGATTGCGCGCAGGGCGGCCGAGGAAGGCGCGCGCATAGCCCTCACTTATCAGGGCGAGAGGCTTGAAGAAAACGCAAGAGAGCTAGCCGCTACACTCAAAGACCCGCTCGTGTTGCCCTGTGATGTTACTCGAGATGAAGACATCGCGGCGGTTTTCTCCAGCGTCAAAAGCGAATTCGGTTCGTTGGATTTCGTAGTGCATGGGATTGCTTATGCGCTTCGAGAAGAGCTCGAAGGCGAATACCTGAAAACGTCGCGCGAGGGCTATCGCGTCGCGCAGGACGTGAGCGTTTATTCGTTGACTGCGATCGCGCGCGAGGCAGTGCCTTTGATGGAAGGGCGCGGCGGCAGCATACTCACCCTGACCTATCTTGGCGGCGAGCGAGTGATTCCCGGCTATAACGTGATGGGAATAGCCAAAGCCGCGCTCGACATGAGCATGCGTTATCTGGCTGAGAACCTCGGCCCGCGCGGCATTCGAGTGAACGCGATCTCCGCAGGTCCGGTTAAAACTCTTGCTTCAGCCGGCATCGGAGGCTTCTCAAAGATTCTCGAGCACATGCGCAATCGCGCTCCGCTTCGACGCAACATCGATCAAAGTGAAGTCGCCGACGCCGCGCTGTTCTTGTTATCGAACATGTCGCGCGGAATTACCGGCGAAATCCTGCACGTCGATTCCGGCTACAGCATCATGGGCATGTGAATCAGAAAGCAGAAACCGAGCGTTCAGAGTACCAACTTTAGTGGATGCGGCCGACAAGGCTGCGAATCTTATGGGGTGAAAGTCCCCTGCCGTCAATTGCCCGATTCGGACGGCTAGCATATCCGACGCGAGGTGAGGTAACGAGCCTTGCGGTGCTCGGAAGTAAAAGTCACGG
>DATNBZ010000068.1:0-25776 GCA_035607285.1 Blastocatellia bacterium
CTATCCATCGCGCTGATGCAGTGTCAATCGAGCACTCGATCAGGTAGTGGGGTGTTAGCGTGTTGCCAGCAAGCAGTCCTCTGCGTCCCCGGCGTCCTCTGCGGTTTTTCCTGCTCAGTGGCTCGGATCAACCGCACAGGACGCCGAGGACGCAGAGGAGAAACGCGAATGTGAGCGAGCAACCCACTATCACCCCACTACCCTCGGTCACACGCCCACAGTTAAGTCGACAGGAATGGCCCTAAACTCGCCTTTCTGCAGCATGTCGCTACAAGAGGACCTGGAATGAACAACGCCCGTCGAGTTACGGTGAGCCTAGCCATATTCGTACTGATCTGTTTCTTTCTGCCGTGGGTGCAACTCAGTTGCGTTGGCGTCCAAGATTCAGTCAGCGGGCTGAGCCTCGCGCGCGATGGTGACAACCTCTTGTGGTTCATCCCGATATTCATGCTTGCGGTGATTGGATTCGGCACCGCGCGACGAATCTGGAACGAGATGCCTTCGGTTTTCGCGCTGACAAGCACTCTGGGTGGAAGCATTAGCGCGTATTTGATGTACCAGGAACGACAGAATCTCAACCACGGCCCGCGACTGGTTGCCACCCAGTGGACGATTTTTTTCTGGCTTGCATTCGCAACATCTCTCGCTGTTGTCTTCGCCGCGATAGTCTTCTACAGCAGGCGATCTCGTTCGCCTTAGGCGACGCGTTCGCGCGCAGTCACAAGATTTCTTGCGGTCTCCGCTAACCGGAGACAACCGTGATGTCTCAATTCGGATTGATTACGTGTTCCGTATTCCTACACGGACTCCGCGAAATAGCCGGGGATCATACGCTTTCAGGTGGCATTTTCTTTGCCTTATTGATCATAAGGTCGAAGTAGGTCTCCCCTTAATGGAAAGGAGCTCTTATGGAACCAGTTGTAGGAATCTTCACAACGCGAACAGAGGCTGAGCGCGCGATAGAGCGGCTCAGGTCCGCGGGTATCACGGATGCCCGAATCAATCTCTTGACGCCCGACGCCTCCGAAGCCGAACTTGACCGCGTGCCTACCACCGACACGGAACAGCCCGGAATGGGAGAAGCTCTCGGAGGAGTCGTCGGCGGTGCGGTAGGCGCAGCGGGCGGCATGAGCCTTGGCGCCGCCGCGGCGAGCCTCTTAGTTCCCGGCGTCGGTCCAGTGCTGGCGATCGGAATACTTGGAGCGGCGCTGTTAGGCACGGGCGGCGCTGTAGGCGGAGCGATCGCAGGCAAAGCTCTGGAAGAAGGAATGGACAAGGGTCTTCCGGTCGATGAGTTGTTCGTCTATGAAGACGCCTTAAGGCAAGGCCGTTCAGTTGTAATCGCGCTTGTAGATGACGAGGAACAAGCCGAGCGTGCGCGCGCCGTAATTTCAGAGACGGGCGCGGAGGGCATCGATTCAGCGCGAGAGAACTGGTGGGTTGGATTGCGCGATGATGAAAAAGAACATTACTCCGCGCGAGGAGCTGACTTCGGATCGGTAGAATCAGACTATCGCAGCGGCTTCGAGGCCGCGCTGCTTCCGCAGTTGCGAGGCAAGTCCTACGCCGATGCGGTGAATTACCTCTCCGACCATTACGCTGCGACTTACGCCGAAGAATCCTTTCGGCGTGGATACGCCCGAGGGCAGGCTTATTACCAGCGCCTGGTTGGCAAGAATATTGGCAAGCACAAGAGCGTTACCAGCGCGTAACGGGCGCCCCGGTGAGAACGCATTCAGTTGATTCTGATGCCACACAGGGCGAGCAATCGGGCCGCATAGGGTTTTTAGGGTCGTCAGAATAGAAGGCACGCAAATCAAAACTGAGCGAACCGATTGGGCACAATCTGGTTCGCTCAGCTTACGTGAATGTAGTGCCTCGCTCGGCAACAATCTACCAACGACGACCGCCAAACTGGCGATAACCGTCTTGATATCCTCGAACGAACCCTTCGCGATACGCGGCGTTGCCGGACCTGAAGTGGCTCGAGTTATTCGGATTGGGAGACCTGCGATCGCGAGCGTCTTCCTGACCTCGGTCTAAACCGTCGCGATAGCCCCGCTGCACTTCGTAGTTATTGTAGCCGCCGCCGCCATAACCGCCGTAGCCACCATAACTGCCGTAGCCGCCGTTGCGATATCCACCGTACGGGACGGTTCGCGGATAGGTATAAACCCTCGGATAGTTATAGACTCGCGGCTGCACGAACACCCTGCTGCGCTCTCGTTCGGCGCGCTCTCGCTCCCAACGACGCCGTTGGTCGACGCTCTGATCGCGACGTTCAGTTTGCTGCCGACGCTCAGTGCGTTCCGTGTTGCGATCACTTCGATTCCAGCGCTGATCGCGGTCCTGAGCCTGTACGCTTGTCCCGGAGATCGCCCCGGCGCCGAACAGAACGACGAAGGCGAAGGCCGCTCCCGTAATTACTTTTCCAAAGCGATTGAATCTCATACTCAGATCACCTTTCATTTTGGCAATTTCCCATCTTACCGGATTCCTCGTCTACTATGATTACAATGCCCGGCCAAAAGGTGGCCTGAGCCTTCGGTACTGTCCGGCTGACGCGGTTGGAGTTGTCTATCGTTCACAGAAGCATGACAACGACCTCAGGCCGAGTGACGAACATATTTGGAGTGCGGCGCGGTCTGTGCGTACCCGCCGCTTTGGCTCTTGGTGGCGATTCAAAGCAGTCAAAGCGGCGCGTACGCACAGACCGCGCCGCACTCCAAAAAAACCGCCGCGCCGGTTTCCTCATCAACCAACACAACTTTAGGACACTACTGCCCGTTGCGTATCTGAACTTTTTCAAGGATCTTAGTTAAACTGGAACTGGAGGATATTGAATTACTGATGAGCAGCGCACCTAACAAAATAATCTACTCGATGGTCGGCGTCGGGAAATACTACGACAAGAAACCGGTCATAAAAGACATCTACCTTTCATACTTCTACGGCGCGAAGATCGGCGTCATCGGACTCAATGGCTCCGGGAAGAGCTCGCTGCTGAGAATCATCGCCGGCACTGACAAAGAGTTCGTCGGCGAAACCGTTATCTCGCCGGGCTACACAATCGGCTTTCTCGAGCAGGAACCGCATCTGGATGAGTCCAAAACCGTCCGCGAGATAGTCGAGGAAGCGGTTCACGAAACGGTCGAGCTGCTAAAACAATTCGATCAGATCAACGAGAAGTTCGCCGAGCCGTTGAGCGACGACGAGATGACTGCCCTGCTCGAACAACAGGGCACGGTTCAAGAGAAGCTCGACGCCGCAAACGCCTGGGACCTGGACAGCCGGCTCGAGATGGCTATGGACGCTTTGAGATGTCCGCCCGGAGAAACCGCCGTAAAAGTACTCTCGGGCGGTGAGTTGCGACGGGTCGCGCTCTGCCGCCTCCTGCTTAAACAACCGGACATTCTTCTGCTCGACGAACCGACGAATCATCTCGATGCGGAATCGGTCGCGTGGCTCGAACAGCATCTCCAAAAGTATCCGGGCACCGTGATCGCCGTTACTCACGACCGTTACTTTCTCGATAACGTCGCGGGCTGGATCCTGGAACTCGATCAGGGCCGCGGCATTCCGTGGGAAGGCAACTACTCGTCGTGGCTCGAGCAGAAACAACTTCGGTTGGCTAACGAGGAGAAGAGCGAATCGCAGCGGCAGAAAACGCTCGAGCGGGAGCTCGAATGGATCCGCATGTCACCCAAAGGCCGTCACGCGAAATCAAAAGCGCGTATAAACTCCTATGAGGAATTGCTTTCGCAAGAGAGTGAAAAGCGGGGACGCGAGCTTGAGATTTACATTCCACCGGGCCCGCGGCTCGGCGATCTGGTAATCGAAGCGCAGGACGTCAACAAAGCCTACGGCGACAATCTTCTGATGGAGCGTATGTCGTTCGCTCTTCCTCCCGGCGGAATCATCGGAGTGATCGGTCCGAACGGCGCCGGGAAAACTACCCTGTTCAGAATGATAACCGGACAGGAACAACCCGACAGCGGAGCCTTCAAGATTGGCGCGAGCGTCAAACTGGGCTACGTAGATCAGAGCCGGGATACGCTTGATGCAAACAAGACGATATGGGAAGAGATTTCCGGTGGACAAGACACGATCGAGCTCGGCAAGCGGCAGGTGAACTCGAGGGCTTATGTTGCTCGCTTCAATTTTTCCGGCGCCGATCAGCAGAAACGAGTCGGCATGCTATCAGGCGGCGAACGAAACCGGGTTCATCTCGCAAAGATGTTGAAGGAAGTAGCGAACGTGCTGTTGCTCGACGAACCGACCAACGATCTGGACGTGAACACGATGCGCGCGCTCGAGGAAGCGCTCGAGAATTTCGCGGGTTGCGCGGTTGTGATCAGTCACGATCGATGGTTTTTGGATCGCATCGCTACGCACATCCTCGCGTTTGAAGGCGAGAGCCAGGTTGTGTGGTTCGACGGGAATTATTCCGAGTATGAAGCCGATCGTCATTCCAGGCTCGGCGCTGCGGCGGACCAGCCGCATCGAATCAAGTACCGGCATCTGACAAGGAGTTGAGTTTAGACAACGAAAAAAGGCGCCGGGCGGAAGACTTGACCGAAAGTCCAATCCGTAATTACATTGTGGGTATGAAAGCACTGATCGTCAAAATCGGTAACTCGCAGGGAGTCCGGATTCCGAAACCATTCCTTCAGCAAAGCGGGATCTCGGACGAAGTCGATCTTGAAGTCAATGGAAGCGAGATCATTATTCGATCGCTGCGCCGTCCGCGGGAAGGGTGGGAGGATTCCTTCCGTCGAATGGCTGCCAAGGGCGATGACCGGCTGTTGGATGAAGAGAGCTTCCCGACACCAAGCAGATTTGACCAGGAAGAGTGGCAGTGGTGATCAAAAGATTCGATGTCTTCCTCGTAAATCTGGATCCAACAATCGGCAGTGAAATCAGGAAGACGCCGCCTTGTCTTGTAATTTCACCGCGGGAAATGAACCGCCATCTTAGAACCGTCATCGTCGCACCAATGACCACGAAGGGCGCTGCATATCCAACAAGAGTCTCCGTAAAATTCAAGGGAAAGACGGGGCAGATCGTATTGGATCAACTTCGAACTGTGGACAGGGCCAGACTCATACAAAAGCTCGGAACGATAAGCCGGTCCGCTCAGGAAGACGTTCTGTCGGTTATCGCCGAGATGTTTGCGGAATAGTGAGGCGAGGCTCACACGAGGTGAACACTTGAAACAGTTTTGGGTTTTCGCGTTGATTGCAGCCTTCACCGCTTGCGCCCCTAAAATGACAACACAAACGACGAACGCCACCGGAGACAACGATTTCAGGAAGGCTCACGACGCATACGTAATCGAGTTCCTGCGTCGCAACCCGACGGTCAACACCTATCTGGGCGGCGCCGGGCTCGACACGTCTCTCGCCGAAGCTGATGGCAAATTGCGAGATCACTCCGCCGCCGCGCTTGAAGCTGAAGACCGCTGGCTCGCCGATTCGCAGAAGTCTTTCGAGGCGATCGATGCGAACGCACTTTCACCCAATCGTCGCATCGATCGCGAAGTCGCGCTCGCGCAGATTCGCTTCCTGCTTCATCAACACCAGGTGCGCCGTTATCAGGAGCGCGCGGTGGACACCTACACCGATGAGCCGTTTCGCGCGATTGACTGGCAGTTGCAGGGAATGACTCAGACCGGTGAGAAGACTTACGGCACCGATGAAGAGTGGTCGCTCGTGGCAAAGCGGCTGAGCGCAATCGCACGTTATTTTTCAATCGCGCAGGAGCAGCTACTGGCGGGAATCGCAAACAAGAACACGCCGGACTCTCGGATGGTGAAGCGCAACGGCATTGAAGCTTCTGACGCGAATGCCAGGTACTTCGATGAGACAATGCCGAAGCTCGCCGAAGAACGAATCATCGGTTCGCAGCGAGATCAACTGCTTTCTCAAATCCGCGACGCCTCGAAACAGGCTGCAGGAGCCTATCGTGGGTTCCGAGACTTCCTGGCGAAAACCTTCTTCGACGACGTAGCGTCGAACAAAGCGAAACCGGAATTCGGCGGCGACAGGTTCGCTATCGGCGAAGCAGAATACAACTGGGCGCTCAAGAACAATTTCCACATCGACAAGACTGCAGCCGAGCTTTATGAAGAAGCGTGGCCGATAGTCGAAGCCACTCGAAAAGAAATGATCGATTTGGCGCGCGAAATCGGCAAAGCTCATAGCTGGACTCTGCCAACCGAAGACCAGGCCGCGGTGCGCGCCGTGTTCGATGAACTCTCGAAAGACTATCCGAAATCCGACGCCGAGATGATCTCCTGGTATCGCGACGCCGCGTTCCGGCTTGTCGACTACGCGCGCAAGACCGGGATCTTCGACGTGCCCGCCGACTACAAACTCGACGTCGTTGAAACACCGCCGCCGCTGCGAGCCTCGATCGACGGCGCGGCTTACTATCCCGCGCCTCCGTTCAAGAGCACCGGAGTCGGGCGCTTCTACGTGAGCCCGACGGGCAATGATCCGGCCGCGCTCAAGTCTAACAATCGTTCCGCGCTCGCCGACCTGTCAGCTCACGAGGGGTTCCCAGGTCACGACTGGTATTACAAAGTGATGACTCAGTACAAGGATCAGATCGGCGCAGTCAGATGGTTGACGCCGGGCGCGGTCGAGGATTCATCGTCGATGTGGGAAGACTCGATGCCGGCCGAAGGTTGGGGACTCTACGCCGAAGCGTTGATGGCTGAACCTCAGCCGGGCTTTCCTCAAGGGGCCTACACGCCTGAGGAGAGATTGTATCAACTGCAGGGCAAGCTTTATCGCGATCTCCGAGTGCGAGTGGACACGGGAATTCACACCGGCCGCATGAGCTACGATGACGCGGTTGATCTGTTTTCGCAGGTCGTCGATTTCCTGCCCGGCTCGTGCGGCGACGCTTCCAGCAAAGCCGGCGACTCCAAACGCGCAAGCTGCACATCCGCGGAGGCCGCGATCTTTCGTTATTCCAAGACCCCGACTCAGGCCATCACGTATCGATTGGGCAAGGACCAGATCTATCTTCTTCGCGAAGAGGCGGCCAGGGTCCTGGGAGACAGATTCTCCGCCAAGGCATTTCATCTTCTGTTCATCAAGCAGGGCACAATACCGGCGGGATACTTTCGCGAAGAACTGCTGAGCGAAATACGTCAGAGCAGGTAGACGAAGGTAGTGGGTCATAGTGTTTTGGTCCTTCACGATCGCGTTGACCCTCTGCGTCCTCGGCGTCCTCTGCGGTTGATTCTCACCATTAATCAAGAGAACCGCCGAGGACGCCGAGGACGCAGAGTTACTTTGTTGGCGCCAACACGCCAACACACTAATACGCCACTATCGTGACGAATCTCTCCCTCGATTGCTTTAGCCGGAGTCTGGTATGATTGCCGCTCTGGTTCGCTTCTCAGGCTGCAAAAATTAACGGAGGAAATATGATCTACGGGAAACTGTCACTGAAACTAACGGTCGCAGCGTGTCTATCAACATTGATCTTCGGCGTAGCGGTAAAGGCCGATGTAGGTCAGGCTCGCAAAGAAATCGAGGCAATATACGCCAAGCGCGACAAGGCAATGTTGAGCAAGGACTTTGCCTTTATCAAATCCACGCAATCCGAGGAATACACCGAGAAGAAGAAAGACGGCAAGGTCCTGAATCGCGAAGAGGCGGATGCCGAAATTGACCAGCTCGCGCCGATGATAAAAGAGGTCCAGAGTTTCTGGACCAAGGTCGAAAGCCTAAAAGAAGGAGAAGACGATGAAGTAATCGTTGAGATTACCGACGGCGGAAAAATCAGCCTGGTCGACCCCGAAGGCAAGGCCCATATCATCGAAGGCAGCGGCAGGGCGCGCGATACGTGGGAACATACCGATAAGGGCTGGAAGATCAAATCTCACGAAAGCCTGGAGTCAACCACAAAGCTGGACGGCAAGGTTATTGAGTAGGAAACTTCCGTAAACGCGAATAGACCGCGCTTCGACTTGAGGCGCGGTCTTTCATTTGAACACTTCGAATCAACTTACTTAAGACTCTCGAGGGGTCCGGTCGACGAGAGGTATCTTGCTTTGACCAGCGATAAGTTCACCGCGATGTGAGGTTCACCGGCTCGGCGCCTCCATAGTAAATTCCGTTGAACAAAAACTTGAAAGTCCCGTGCGGCTGGCCGCGAAACGTGATTTCGGGGCCGAAGAGAAACAGCTTGCCTCTTCCAATATTTGCTTCGGCAACTGCGACCCCGTCCTGGAGATACTTCTGGCCCCAGGCCCATCCGCTTCTGAGAGGTTTATCACTGTCAAACCACGCGACGGGTTTCACATCTTTGATCGATGCCTCCGGCTTCAAGCGAAACACCGGGCTGTTGTCGAAGAATACGTCGAGCTTCTCAGCGATGCCGTAAGCAAGTGGGCTCGAGCTATCAACCTGAACTTGAAGAATCGATCCGGGAACATAGAACTTCTCTCTAGGCAGTGCGCGCTCGGAGCCATCGGATTGCTTCTCCATCAATGCGTTCGCGATTGGAAGCCCTAGAGTGTAAGCCAGACTGGTCGAGCCTCCGATTGCGAGAATGGTCCCCCCGGCGTTGATAAAATCTCGCAGCTTCGGCACCGTCTTCGTTACCGTAACGTTGCCAAGCCGGTCACGAAACTCGGCTGGAATGTTTTGCGGATCAGGCATCGCGCCAAAGCCGCCGCCGCCTCCTCCTCCTCCGCGAGAGTCGCGCGCCGGAACTCCTCCGTCAGGAAAGATCAGAACATCGAACTTGCCCGCGAGATCACCGGCATCGAGCGTTGGAGGATAGACTACAGTGAAGGCAAACTCGTATTGCTCGAGCAGCCAGCGAATCCACCCCGAGGGCATCGACCCGCCGTAGCGATCCCACAGGCCGATTCGCAACGGCCTCAACTTGTAAGCTTCGCCCATTTGCTTTTGAGATTCTCCGGCGAAGCTTAGTCCGATCTCGTCTGCGAGTTTCTGAAGCTTGGGAAGCGTCGTTGGTTTAGCGGTTATGAAGATCGCGCCCGCGCCGTACGGCTTGTCAGAACGAAGCGCCGAATTCTTAAGCCAATAGACGTCTTCGCCGCTCGCGAGCAATCGATTGACGGCAATGATCGAATCGTTGACGCGATGGTCGAGCAGGAATCCTGCCGCGCCGTCCGCTCGCGTGATCTTTCCCGGCGGAGGCTTGACCAGCCCGCTGATCTTTTCGAACTGTCCATCGAATCCATCAAGCACGCGATCAAACTTCACTCCCATCTGATAAGCCAGCGTGTAGCCCGCGTTGTCATACGGTGGAGTCGGCGGCCCGCCCGGGTATGGAATGTCGTCGGGGTGGTCTTGAGGCTCAAACATGTCGAGGACGTGGGGACGGAAAGCTTGCGCGGTTTTGATTACATACGAACCCGGCGGGTAATTCTTACCGGCAACGGAGAAGGCTGCCGTGGCGCGATGAATCGTGATGCCGTTTTTGATCAACGTGTTTATGAATTTGGTCGCGGTGAGGAAGTCAGCCTGATCGGACGGAACGATGTAGCCGCGAGGGTCGCGCTTGTCGGGCGCGCGCAACATCTCGTAATACTTCATCGAGACGCCACGCGGCTGGCCGGCGAACGCTTGCGGGCTGTCACCTGCAGGCGCGTCCGAGGCAATTCCCGCGGCGCGACGTTGGCGCTCTTCAGTTCCTCCAGCCTGCGTGGGCTGCGATGAATCCTTCGCGATCGCTGCCTGGAGTTCGGCGATGCGTTTCGGGGTGATCGTCCAGTAGTCCCCGCTTCCGCGCTCGATCGAGTTCCTGCCCATGCGATAGATGTTGAACAGAAAATCCTCGCGATGCTTCGAAGCCAGATCGAGCACTGCGCGATTCGCGGTAATCGAATAGTCAATCGACTGGCGGAAGCGCCACTTTTGCGGCGCGATCGGAAAAGGCAAGTCTCCCTTCGCGAGTTGGCGCTGGGGCAGAAAAGGAATTTCCATCGGCGTAGGATTGCCGATCGATTCGGTCAGCAAGCCGATCATGTTGTGAAAGTAAGTTACCGTACGCAATCCGCCGTTCCACCAGGTCGAGTAAGACGAACCCGATCGCATCGTCGCGCCCGGTTTGTTCTCGGCTACAAAACGGCCGTGCATCGCGGCCCCCACAAGGTCGATTCCAAGTGGAATCAGCGGATCGAGATAGTAGTTGAACGGATCGCGAAACGGCGGCGCGAAAAGCACGGTGCCTACGGGTCCGGTCTGATGATGATTGTAAACGATCTGCGGAAACCAGTCGTGAAAGAAGACTCGGTTGATGGCTTCGGTCTCGGGCTGATTGACCATGTAGAAATCGCGATTGTTGTCATGACCGATGTACTTTTGATAGAGCCGAGGCAAACCCGCAAGCGATCGCTTCATCGGGTCCTGCTCGCGCATATACCAGTTGGCCACCAGATCCAGGCCGTCGGGGTTCACAGGCGTTGCGAGCAATATTACATCCTTGAGAATGCGCAGCGTCTCGGGGTCATTCATGCTCACCATCTGATAGACCAGTTCCATCAGTTGCTGCGCGCCGAGGACTTCAGTAGCGTGCAAGCCGCCGTCGATCCAGATCACGGCTTTACCTTCAGCGGCGAGGGCGCGCGCCTGCTCGTCGGTGAGTCCTTCGGCGGTTGCGAGCCGGCGCGAGATTTCTTTGTAGCGCTCCAGCTTCTTATGATTCTCCGGCGAGGTAATGATAGCCATGACCATGGTTCGGCCTTCGGCGCTCTTGCCGATCTCGACGAGCTTCATGCGATCGGACTGCGCGGCGAGCTTTTTCCAGTAGTCGGTAAGCTGGGAATAGTTCGCGAGCTGGTAGTCATCGCCGAAGTTGAACCCGAGTTGTTCTTTCGGAGTAGTTACCTTCGTTTGTGCGGTGGCACTCGCGGCGAACGACAACATCGCGATAAGAAGCGACGCAAGATGAAGCCTGTGCTTTTTCATGAGCACCTCAATAGCTTTTGAGTCTCCACTGTTGAAAAGCTGGGCGGAACTCAGCCCGACGGGCAGTTAGTATAGCTGACGGTGAGAAGCGATCAATAGCGGAGCGCACAAGTACTACGGCTCATTGTAGAGACCGAGGTAAAGAAGCTGCTCATAATCGACGATGCCGACCTTCAAGCGATCGAGAAACCCGACTCTGCCAAGTACATTGAGTGAAAATGCGTCGGCTTCTGCAAAGTAGACAACCGCCTGCCACTCGAGGCCGAAGACCACAATTGTGACTTCATGGCCATAACAATAGAAAGATCCGGTTGCCGTAGTGATTCTCTGCTCAAAACCAGATTCAACGTCTAGTCCCAACGTTTCGCCGTAGGTTCGATCGAAAACGCAAAAAGTGCTACCGGTATCGACTGCCACGACCGCATCCGCCCAGCGCGAACGCGAGGACATGAGAGTAACCGGAACGGTGATGTGTTTGGAAAACTCGTAAAAGTGACGATGCGCGAATTCCAGGCTGTGACTCACAGCCACCCTCCCATCGAAGGTCCGAATTCGCGCCTGCAGTGAATAATGAGCGGGCGATCGATTCCCTCCGCGTGAGCCAACTCAATAAAGGGTTTCGGATCATCGCCGTGTCCGATGAGTCGATCGCCCCACAACACCACCCATTGGCCGGCGTACTCTTTCTCATGCTGGTCCAGCCACGCCATCTCACGAGATCGGTCGATGTATGCAAGTTTTGACTTACGCACTTCTGGCAGCGTCTTGGTAGACATGGCTCAACTCCTTATATGAGCGAAGTGTACAACAACACCATAACGGGGCGATAGATTCATATGGTTTGGCGCTGAGCTGCGAGGCAGGAGCTATCCTTCTCTTGCGCGTAGAAAGGCGGCCTTAATAGCTGCATGGTGGCGCTTCCTCAATTTGTCGGCCGAAAGATAGATTCGCTCTTTGTCGGTATGGTCTTCCATTTCACCAGTGTTCAAATTGATTGACGCTTCGCCTACTTGACCTGCTACGAATCCGGGCGTCACCAGCAGAATTGGAACGCTCCACTTCTCTCGGGTCACGTCCAGGTCGGGGTCACCCGCACAGAACTGACTGCCAACCTCTGAGAGCAAGAAGCGATTGAGCCGCGCACGCGCCTGCGTTGCGTCGAGTGCCGCCCTCCCAAACGGTCTAATGCTTTTCTGGCGTCGCATTATCTTTAGAGCCACCCTCCCATCGCCGGACCAAACCACGTTCTACAGTGGACGATGAACGGTACCTCAATTCGTTCCGCGCGTGCGATTTCTCTGAAGCTAAGCGGATCGTCGCCATGCGCGACTAAGCGTTCACCTTCGAGCAAAACCCATTGACCGGCATACTCTTCTTCATGCGCAGCCAGCCAAGCCAGTTCGCGACGACGGTCGTTGTACGGTCTTGTGGACCTCCTTACTTCTGGGAATGTTTTGCTGGACATACCCAACTCCTCGCTTAGCGCAAGTGTACTATGAGATTGTAAAGACACAAAGACCACAGGATTGAAAAAGGGGCCGTGTTTTTGCACGTCCCCTTTTTTAACACTCGATTGTTGATCGGATCTACTGATCGTCGCCGGTGGTTGCGGCGTCCTGACGGCGAGCGGGAGGATCGGGTCTTCCCACCCCAAGGTTGTTGTAGTTCAATGCCGCGTTGAACAACAAAAAGAAACTCCCCTGCGTTTGGTGACGCCACATCGGATTGTTGGCGAACATCACCACGTGGCCTTTGCCGACTGGAACATCGACTACCGCGGCCTTGCCCGCAAGCTCCGACCCGCCCGCGAGCATTCCGCTTATCAGCAACTCCTTTTCGTTCGAGTTGAATCGCAGAACTACTCGCGGCCGCATATTCGGGGGCGGAATTAATTGAGCTGCGAATTGGCGCAACTCTTCGGGGATTCCTTCTTCGCCGGGACGCGCCGGTTGCACCGGTCTGACTCCGGCTTGCGGCATGGATTGGACGATGTCGGGATCGGTCAACGTGCCGCGACCGGATGGTCTTTGTCCGGGAGGCAGACCGCCGCCGCCACCTCCACCGCCGCCTCCGCCTCCGCCTCCGAAGCCGCCGGGTATAGCGCTCACATTCAACAGCGGAGCCTGGTTGAAATAAACCGGAAGTGTGTCGCCGTAGCCGTACGCGATCGGGCTCTTCTTATCAGCAAAGCTTGCGCTGTAGACCGAACCACGGGCTTGTAACTGACGTCCCTCCTGGACGGAGACTCCGGTGGTCAGGCCATAGTCGATCGGTATCTGTGAGACGTTCGCAATTGTAATGAACAATCCACCGTCTTCGATGAATCGCTGAAGGTTCAAAACGCCACGAAGTTCCATGCCTCCGCGCATATCGTCGGTCTGGTCGGGCGAGAAACCAAGGTTCGGGGTGAGTTCCGTTTGCTTCCACGGCACCGGCTCGCCGCGCTTCGGAGTTCCGTTGACGATCCCCTGGGCCGAGCCGCCGACCGGTGGAAAGACGATCACGTCGTACTTCTCCCGCAGGTTCGGCGTGTCCCGCAGTGCGTGATCCGAGATGTACGCGTAAGGAATTTGGAGCCTGTCGAACTCCATTCTATACCAACCTTCGTTTTGAGTATTGGTCCACGTGTGAACGATCGCGATTCGCGGAACGGATATCTCGTGGCTCTTCGCTTCAGGCAGCTTGTCGACTGCAACCGCGGTGAGCCCAAGCTCGGTCACCGCCGCATCAAGTTTCTGCCGAAGGTCCGCCGGATTGCCTTCGCTCTTGATGATGAACGAGCCGGAGTTGAACTGCTGATCGCCGATCTTGAAGGAATCCTCGGCGGCGTTCATCTTGACGTCCTTCAGCTTATACCGAAGAGTCATCAGCGTGTTGTCGGTGTTGTGGTTGATCACGAAACCGGCTGTGGAAGCCGATCCCGTGACATGGCCCCTGACCTTCGCGTCGCTGGTGAGCAGGACCATCGGGGCGTCCATCACGGATTTGTCGCTGATCCTCACAGTCTTCACGTTGCGAAGCGCGCCCAACGTCCAGCCGGTGTCGTCGTAGGGTCGCGGGTCGTTCACGTTGTAGTACTGGGTGTCCAGTAACATATCAGCCATTCGAGAGTAAGGCTGGTCCATCCGAACAATGTAAGAGCCGGCCGGAAACTTCTGATCTTTTATCGCAAATTCTTTCGTGGCGGTCTGGACTTCGACTCCCATCAACCGGAGCAGGTTGACCATTTCGGCAGCCTCAACCGGACGCGATGAATCGCCTGGGATCACCCACGCATAAGGTCCTTCGTTGGTGGCCTTCAGAACCGACCTCTTGCTCTTGATGTAAAAGTTATTCAGAAACCGGTCCTTCTGATTTGCTACGTAGTTCATCGCAAACAGAAGCGCCGACTGCTGCATGTTGATGTTGTTTCGGATCGACCACTTCACCCAGGGCAGCGGCGGGTTTGGGCGGAACCAGTCTCGCTGGGATTGCGGACCAACGTTGCGAACACTGGTGTCTGCGCCCTGGCCCCCGAACGTCTCGTAGAAGCGCCCAATCGCGTTGTGCCCGTTAGCGACGTAAAACATATAATTCGGCGCCCATCCGTCATAGAAACCATGCGTCCACACGCCGGGCACACCACGCTTGGTCATCTCTTCGATCTCGTGATAAGCGAGCACGTGCCATTCATCGATCACCAGCGGATCGAGCCACGCGTTATAAGGACCCGTCCCGGTTGACGTGTACAGGAATGGAACCGATTCGTGCAGATCGTGCAGGATCGCCGGATGATATTCGAGAAACGTCTTCATCTGATTTCGCGAAAGCGCCAACCCCAACCCGAGCCCGTCGCGGTTGTTGTCGTGCGCGACATACTTTCCCCAATAGAGGAGCGGCGGCGTCTGCTTGTTCGGATTCGCTTTTCGGTAGTTGTATAGATCGACCGAACGATCACGGCCATCGACCTCGAGCGCCGGAGTAATCATCACCACAACGTTCTTTCGAATGGCTTCAATCAGCGGCGAGTCCTCGACCGCGAGACGATAGGCGAGCTCCATCAGCATTTCACACGACCCTTGTTCCGGTGAGTGGATCGAGCCGGACGCCCAGTACATAATCTTGTCTTCACCGATCAACTGCTGAGCCTGGGCGTCGGTGATCTTGCGAGGGTCCGCCAGCTTTCCGTTGATCTCCTTGTAGCGATCAAGCTTCGCGATATTAGCTTCGTCGCTTACGATGACGAGCATCTGCTCTCGGCCTTCTTCGCTGCGCTCAGGAGCGGTGAATACTCGAACGCGAGGCGTCGACTTCTCGAGCTCGCGATAGTAGCGGTACATGTCCTTTGTGTAAGTCAGCTTGTTCGGAGTGCCTATGACGTAGCCGAGAACCTTGTCGGGTGAGGGCACCTTGTCCGAGGCCGGGAGATGATCGACAAGCTCGGTCAGGAAATACTTCTCGGTCGTGTACTCCTTGATCTTAGCCGAGTATTCATCATTGATCTTCGAAGCTCCGGCTGCTTTGCCCTTCTCTTTTTTCTGTGGCGCGGGATCGGCGGCGCGGCCCGTAGCGCCCAACACCGCCAGCGTCGAGAAGGCCACAACAATCGCGCCTAATGATTTGAGTGCAAACAAGCGTCCTCGGTTCATGTTGTCCTCCAAATCCGTGTTCTCCAAATCTGCTTTTAATGACTGGAATCGCGGGCAGAGATGACGGTTCAAACAGGGATGCATTGGGAAAGCCGCGTAGACTCCGGCTATCGAGGTTCCTGTGTATCCTGTCTATCCCTGATTAATCCTGATGAAGCTGGCAGAGCGTGCTCGCGTCCGCGCCAGTGGAAGCACGGTCACGAGCGCGCCCGCCTGACGCCTAAGACTGAAAAAATCATCAGGCGGTTACAAAAAACAATTCAGTTGATTCTGAGAGCAGCAATCGTGTCAGCAACGGCGGCGTTTTGCAAGCGTGGGGGCACAGGATTCCCCGTGGTTGACCGCTACCAAACGACGCCGGGTTTCTCCGGATTACCTTAGAGCGACACCGGAAGGAGCGATGTTTGCGCATCGGTATTGGGTAATAGTGACTTGAGAAGAATCTCGCCACTAAGGCACCAGGACACGAAACTCCACAAAGGCTTTCTTTGTGCGGCTTCGTGACTTAGTGTCTTCGTGGCAAGATCGGCACGTTTACTCATCAACGCGCTATTACCCACTACCTGTGCATCCGGTTCGTTGACTTGGTCTGTAAAAAGACATAATCTCGCGCATCGTGAGGGCTACTTGAGTTATGTGATGCCGGAGGCTGATTCAATACAACAACCTGATCCACCAATCAGTTCGGTAGCTGAGTCCGCGCTGCCTCAGCCTGATGACTGGGACCTGAGAGTTGTGCCGATGCTTTGGTTCTTCGGTACCCTTACTGTGGCGCAGGGGATCCTTGAGACCTGGTTGCCATCACACCTCTCGAACGGCATTGCTTTCTTCATCGCAGGGTTAGTCCTTTTTCGTTTCCGGGGAGCGCGTTGGGCTCGTTACGGTTTCGGCAAGTGGGCTGCCTTCTTGCTCGTGGTTTCGGTAGGCGCCGCGTTGCTGCACCTTCTGTTGTACGCCTTGCCGACTTATCTTTCGCTCGGCGTCTTAGTCTTCATCGGCGGGTTGGCCCTTTTTCGTTTTCGAGGACCGCGCTGGGCTCGTTACGGTTTCGTCAAATGGATGACCTTTTGTCTCTTGATTTCGGCAAGCGTATCGTTGCTGTATTTTCTGATGGCCGCATTGTTCTCGAAAATTATTAACAGGTGATGAATGTCCAGCGGAAAAACGGCCGCAAGAATCCGTGTGAATCCGTCAAATCAGCGTCATCCGTGGTCGATCGATAGACCCCGGATAACGCTGATTCGACGGATTTGCACGGATTCCACTCCACATACGCTTATCAAAAACGAATTTACGCGAACGTGAAACGGAGGAATGACAATGAAGCTGCGGATGCTATTGGTAACAACACTGTTGGTAACGTCCTTGAGTTTTTCCGCGCGTAGTCAGGACGGATCCAAACTCGATGACTTGAAGCACGAAGCGATCAGCGAAGTCGATTCGATGAAGACGCTGACTCAGCAGATGGTCGATCAAATCTTCAGCTTCAGCGAGCTGGGCTTTCAGGAGTACGAGACTTCGAAGTACATCACCGGCATTCTCGAGAAGAATGGTTTCAAAGTCGAACGCGGAGTCGTTGGCATTCCAACAGCGTGGGTCGCAAGCTATGGCTCGGGCAAGCCGGTCATCGGCTTTGTCACCGATATCGACTGCATACCGCGAGCTTCACAAAAGCCCGGCGTCGCTTATCACGATCCAATCGTCGAAGGCGCGCCCGGTCACGGAGAGGGGCACAACTCAGGCCAGGCAGTTAACGTCACCGCGGCAATCGCGCTGAAGAAGCTGATGGAGAAACACAAAATCGCCGGCACGATCAAGCTTTTCCCCGGAGTCGCCGAAGAGCTGGTCGCGACGAAAGCGTTCTACGTTCGAGCCGGTCTCTTCAAAGACGTCGACATCGTTCTTGGCTGTCACGTCGATTCGGATTTCGTGACCTCCTTCGGACAAGCCGCCAACAACAGCGGGTTGGTCTCGGTTCAATACTTCTTCCACGGCAAAGCGGCTCACGCGGCAGGCGCGCCATGGTCGGGCCGCAGCGCGCTGGATGCGGTTGAGCTGATGGACACAGGGTGGAACTTTCGCCGTGAGCATCTTCGGCTTCCGCAACGCTCGCACTACGTGATCATCGACGGCGGCGATCAACCCAATGTTGTGCCGTCAGAAGCCGCGGTGTGGTATTACTTCCGTGAGCTCGACTATCCGCACATCAAGGAGCTCAGCGAGCTAGGCAACAAGATGGCGCAGGCTGCGACGATGATGACCGACACCACCGTCACCCAGCGAATAGTTGGCTCGGCGTGGCCCTGTCATTTCAACAAGGTGATCGCCGAAGTTCAGAATAAGAACATCGAGATGATCGGCATGCCCGAATGGACGGAAGCCGACCAGACCCTCGCAAAGGCGCTTCAGAAAGATATCGGCGCGAAAGTTGAAGGCCTCAAGACCAAGGTCAAACCGATTGAGCTGGCCCCAAAGGAACCGACCGGCGGCGGCTCGGATGACGTTGGCGACATCTCGTGGAACCTGCCGATGGTTTATATGCGCTATCCTGCAAACATTCCGAATCTGCCCGGACACGCGTGGCCGAATGCGGTTGCGATGGCCACGCCGATAGCGCACAAGGGTTCGACCGCGGGCGCAAAGGCGCAAGCCACTACCGCGCTCGACTTTCTGCTTCAACCCGATTTGATCAAACAGGCGTGGGCGTACTTCAACGATGTTCAAACCAAAGACATCAAGTACACACCCTTGATCAATCCGACTGATCAGCCGGCGATCGAGTTGAACAAAGAGAAGATGGAAAAGTTCCGGCCGGAGCTTAAGAAGTATTACTACGATCCGACCAGGTACAAGACCTATCTGGAGCAGCTCGGAATCCAATACCCTACGGTGAAGAAGAGTTGATCCACAGGTTTCTGTCCACCTATCACGAGCTGGAATTCGATGACGACGCCTTGACGTTTTCTCCGCGCAAGGTTGGAACCTTCGGGTTGAAGTTAATGAGAGGGTTTGCAAATGTCGAAGAGCTAGCGCTCAGCAACGGGAGAGTTCAAAAGGAAGCGATCCTTTCATTCGAGAAAGACCGAGGGATGCGGTTTTTCAGGCCTCCCCACGTGGCCATTACCTTTTTCGATCCGGCTTCAATGACAAAGCCCCGGGCCCGACTCGTTCAATACTTCTTCTTTTCGCGATATTATCTGAGCCCTTCCAAACAGTACTTTGGGTTAGTTGAAGAACTTCAGTCCCTGGGCATACCCGAAGTTTGAAGTGGTGTGATTAAGAATGGGACTTATGGCGGACAGGGCTCCTCGTCGATTGAAGGTCCGAGGAGTTTCTTAGAACCCCGTAGGGGTAGAATGTTTATAGTATCGAGATCGCTACGTCGCCAACCCCG
This sequence comes from Blastocatellia bacterium, assembly GCA_035607285.1. Lineage (GTDB taxonomy): Bacteria > Acidobacteriota > Blastocatellia > UBA7656 > UBA7656 > Onstottus_A. The sequence continues at coordinate 18,981 of DATNBZ010000068.1, forward strand.
TAGGGGTGGAATATCCTGCGTGCTAAAGTGTATGCCGCTCCAAACGGAGCTCGGAAGTCCGCAGCGGTCTTTACTATAAACATCGCACCCCTACGGGGTTGCCGAACGGAACACTCGATCGCCGTTTCGAAGTGCCGTGACCCAAAGTCCCATTTCTAATTGCAGCCGTTTGAAGTTAGTGACATTGACGCTCTAGTGTGCGTGTTGTTTAATTATCCCGCCTTCACCGCTTGAAAATCATAGTGACACGGAGGTTAGCATGACAGCTAACGTGGCAGAAAAAGAGTCCTCGTCGGATCTGATCTCGAAGCATAAGGAATACATCTGGCCCTGCGCGGCCACCTATTATGAGCATCCGATTGCGCTCGAGCGCGGCGAAGGCATGTATGTTTGGGACAGCGAGGGCACCCGCTTTCTGGACTGCTTCGGCGGCGTGCTTACGACCTCCGTCGGTCACGCCCGGCCGGAAGTAGTCAAAGCGGTGAGCGATCAAGTCGCGCGCATCTCGCACACTTCGACTCTCTACATCAACGAGCCGCAAGCCGATCTCGCTGAAAAGATCGCCGGGATCACGCCGGGCAGATTGAAGAAGAGCTTCTTCACCAACAGCGGCACCGAAGCCGATGAGACGGCGATGGTATTGTCGCGAATCTACACCGGTCAGACCGAGATAATCGCGCTTCGCCATGCCTACCACGGACGCTCGGTGACGAATATGACCGCAAGCGGGCATTCGACGTGGAAGCATGGGCCGTCGATGGTGCCGGGTATCGTTCATGCTCACGCGCCGTATTGCTATCGTTGTCCGTTTAACTTGAAGCCCGAGACGTGTGCGATGGAGTGCGCCCGAGACGTCGAAGAACTCATTCAAACTTCGACGACCGGCCACGTTGCCGCGTTCATCGCCGAACCGATCATGGGTGTCGGCGGATTCATCACTCCTCCGAAGGACTACTTCAAAGTGGTCACCGAGATCGTCCGTCGCTACGGCGGGATCTTCATTTGCGATGAAGTACAGACCGGTTGGGGGCGTACGGGAGATTACTGGTGCGGCATCGAGCACTGGGATGTGCAGCCCGAGATGATGACCTTCGCGAAGGGTATGGCTAACGGGACGCCTATCGGCTGCACGACCGCGATACCCGAAGTCGCGGACAAGTATCCCGGACTTACGTTTTCGACATTTGGCGGAAATCCGGTGACGTGCGCCGCGGCGCTTGCGACGATTCGAGTAATCGAGGAGAACGATCTGCCTGGTAATGCCCGAGTCGTCGGGGGCTATCTGCGCTCGAAACTCGAAGAGCTAAAGGACAAGTATCCGGTAATCGGCGACGTGCGAGGCATGGGGTTGATGCAGGCGATCGAATGCGTGAAGGATCGAACGACCAAAGAGCCCGATCCTCAATCCGTGGTTCGAGTCTTTGAAGAAACACGCCGCCGAGGAGTCCTTATCGGCAAAGGCGGTTTGTACGGGAATGTGATTCGTCTCGGACCGCCGCTGATCGCATCGAAAGCAGATATCGATGAGCTGATTACGGCGTTAGATGCGGCGTTTGCGTCGTTATGAATGGTGTTGGAGCTGCCAACGGGCGGCGCCGTTTACGCCTACCAATGACGCAACCGCCGACTGAGCGCCAACTCGAAATCCTAAAGTGCGTGGCGTCAACGTGACTCGTGAGGATTGTCCTGCTATATTGGTTTAAGTTATGAGTCCGAGCGTAGCAATTCTCTCCGCAGCAATCACCGTGTTTGCGCTCGTGCTGTCGATTTTCGGCGCATCGTGGCTTAATCAACGCAATACCGAAAAGCTTGTTGAGCAGCTAGGGCAGCGTCTTGACCAGCGAATAGACTCCCTGGAGAGGCGTTTTGACCAGCGGTTGGACTCGGTGGATCAACGCTTAGAGCGCATGGAACGACAGCTAGAAGCAATCTTCAAACCTTCACTTCCTAAATAAATCGCACTTTCAATTTCCGAGGACCAGAGGCTACGTTGCGGGGCCACAGTTTCTTATCAACGGACTTGAATGGATTTACTTGAATTGCCCGAATCGTTTCAACAGATGATATATATCAAGCGCCGTGCTCAGTAATCCCAGACACAAACCTACGATCAACCAGAGCGGCGTAGTCGCATACTTCTTATCGAGCCACCATCCGACGAGCGCAGGAACGCCGATCATCCACGGAATCGCAAGCGCCAGTCCAACCGTTGTCGTCGCCTGACGCCAGCTCACTCCACCGCCGCCCTTGTCACGGTCTCCGGTGTCATTTTCTTCTGAAGGCATGAACTGATTCTACAGGAGAGCGGCTAGCGATCTCGATCACGCTCGCCCGGCATGCGCCCGGGAGGCGGAGCTGCCGCAGGCTCGGCTGGTTTTGTTGCCCCTTGCTGGTAATTGTAGATCTTCAGCCCCGGGCTCGTAGCCGCTTTTTGCGTGAAGTCGATCAGCCGTTGCGGGAACACGCCGATGTAAATGACCAGCACCGCCGCGACTACGAGCGCAACGCGCAGCGGAGGCGCGAGTGTCACCGCCTGAGGCTCGGCTTCGCCTTCAATGTACATCGCGCGGATGAAACGAATGTAATAGTAGAGCGACACCGCGCTCATCAGCACGGCCAATATCGCTAATCTAACTAGCCAGGGGTTGCCGGTCTCTATCAAGCCGGCGAACAAGTAGAACTTGCCGATGAATCCCGCGGTCGGAGGGATCCCTCCAAGTGACAACAGGAAGATCGTCATCATCACCGTCAGACCCGGAGCCTTCTTCATCAACCCGTTCAGGTCTTCCATGCGGTCGCCGACAATGCCTCGGCGGCGAAGCGCGATGATGCAGCCGAACACTCCGAGATTCATGATCGTGTAGATGAACAGATAAATGACGAAGCCGGTGTAGCCGGTCTGGTTCCCCGCTATCAATCCCAGCAACACGTAACCCGCGTGCGAAATCGACGAGTAGGCGAGAAGGCGCTTGGTATTGTTTTGAGTAAGCGCGCCGAGATTGCCCCACACGATTGTGATCGCGGACACTATTCCCAGCAACACCGCCCAGCCGGGCAGGCTCGCAATCCCGTTCGCCGCGTCTCCAGCGATCGAGCCGCGAAGATCGGGAAGACCGTAGAGAAACAATCTGCCGAACATCGCAAAGCTTGCGGCTTTTACGCCGACTGACATGAATGCGGTGATCGAAGTAGGAGCGCCTTCGTATGCGTCAGGCGCCCACATATGAAACGGAACGGCGGCGACTTTGAAGAACATCCCGGCGGCCATCAGTATCATCGACATCAGCAGCAGGTATCGCATGTCGGGGGGAGTCTGCGCCCCAAACGGGTTGAAACTGGTGCTGGCGACAACCGGCAGCGCGGCCGCGATCTTCGCGAGATTAGTCGAACCGGTGAGGCCGTAGATCATCGATATGCCGTAAAGCAGCACGCCGGATGAAAATGCGCCGAGCAGGAAGTATTTCATCGAAGCTTCGTTCGACTTCTTGTCCCGCCTGAAATAGCCGACCAGGATGTAAACAGAGACCGCCATCAACTCGAGCGAGATGAACAACGCGAGCAGGTCCACGCTCGAAGCCATGAACATCATGCCGATCACGGAGAACAGGATCAGTCCGTAATACTCGCCACGCTGTTCGCCTTCGATGTCGAGGTACTTGATTGAGAGCAGTATCGAGAGCGCTGCGCCGATCAGGAATATGGACTTGAACACGACGGCATAACTGTCGAGCACGATCATATCGAAGAATGCCGTGCGAGGAGTGCCCTTACTGACTATGTTCCCGTACAGAATCCAGAGTGAAATAAATGCGAAGCCCACACCGGCGAGTGAAACCCAAGCTACGAAGCGCTTGCGATCACGAGGAAGCATCACGTCGAGCACCAGCGCGGCGCACGCGAACAGGGTGAGGATGCCTTCAGGCATGATGAACTGCGTTGCCTGGGTGGCGATGGCTTGAAAGTCAGTTTGCATAAACACCAGTTCAGAGTTCAGGGTTCAAGGTTCAGGGTTCAGAGTCAAACCCTGAACACTGAACCCGGAACTCTGAACCTATTTTTGTTGTTCTTCGGCGACCTGCGGGCGCTCGGTTGAGTTTTTGAAATAGTCCGGTTGAACCTGCGCAACGACCACATTTGTTTGCGGCTCGATGTAAGAGAGCAGCGGTTTCGGATAGACTCCGATCCAGAAAATCAGGAAGATCAGCGGCGCGAACTGCCAGGCTTCGCGGGCGTCCAGGTCCCTCAGACCTTCGTTCGCTTTGTTGGTGACCGGTCCGAAGAAGACTCGCTGATAGAGCCACAGCATATACGCCGCGCCCAGAATGATGCCGACCGCGGCGAATGCGCCCCAGGAGACTCTCGCTTCGAATGCGCCTCTGATCGTCAGGAACTCGCCGATGAAGTTGTTCATGAGCGGCAGGCCCAGCGAGGAAAGCGTAACGATCAGGAATATCGTCGCAAAAGTCGGCATCACCGAGGCGAGCCCGCCGAACTCCGCGATCTCGTAAGTGTGCCGGCGCTCGTAAAGAATGCCGGCCAACATGAACAGTGCGCCGGTCGAGATGCCGTGGTTGATCATCTGCATAACCGCGCCGTTGATCCCGTTGGGATTAAACGCGAACAATCCCAGCATCACGAAGCCAAGGTGCGAGACCGACGAATAGGCCACCAGTTTTTTGACGTCCTTTTGCGCCATCGCGACAAGCGCGCCGTAGATGATGCCAATAATCGCGAGCGTTATCATCCACGTTCGCACTCTTGGATCGGTCGCCGCATCCGGAAAGATCGGTAATGAGAATCGCATGAATCCGTACGTCCCCATCTTCAGCAGCACGCCCGCCAGGATGACCGAGCCGGCGGTCGGCGCGTCGTAGTGCGCGTCCGGAAGCCAGGTGTGAAACGGGAACATCGGGACCTTGATCGCGAATGATAGCCCGAACCCGATGAACAACCAGATGACGAGCGCTCCTCCAAATACGCTCTTGATGTGAGGCCCCATCGCGGTCATCGCAGTGATGTTGAATGAACTGTGAGCGTATCCCGAAGGCAGCGGCAGCCTGGTCTGCGGATCGATGCCGTCGGCGCGCTTCATCGCATCGAGCGCGAGGTTCAGCATGCCCTCGTTCACCTGGCCTCGCCGTTCAGGATCAGCAATGCTGCTCGAGGATATCTGGCGCGCGGTCGCTTCAACCGCGGGCCGCTGCGCTTTGACGACGTCGGGAAAGATGAAGAAGAGTTTCAGCACCGCCAGCAGCATAACCACCGAGCCGACCAGCGTGTACAGGAAGAATTTGATTGCGGAGTAGAGCCGGTTCTTGCCTCCCCATATGCCGATCAGGAAGTACATCGGCACGAGCATCACTTCCCAGAAGATGAAAAACAGGAATAGATCGGCCGAGACGAAAGCGCCTAGCATGCCGCTTTGAAGAAGCAGCATCATTATGTAGTACTCTTTTTCACGGCCCTTCTCTCGGATGTAAGCCCACGAGCAAATCACCGAGATCACACCCAACAGCGTAGTAAGCATCACAAGTACGAGCGAGAGACCGTCGACGCCAAGCTGGTACCGGGCGCCGATCAGCGGTATCCAGTCGTGATCCTCGATGAACTGCAATCCGCCGTAAGCGCGGTCGTACCCGTTACCGCGCCCGCCCAAACCGGTGACCAGTGGAATCGAAACCAGGAAGCAGAGCCCGATCCACATGTTCGCGAATCCGCGGATGCGGTTGTTCTTTGCTTTATTGAAAAACAGAAGGAAGATGGCGCCAACCGCCGGAAGCCACGTCACCCACGAGAGGATGCCGATGCCGAAGATTTGAATGCGACCAGGCATAGCCAGAGTCTCCGTATTCTTTCAAATCTGAGATTTCAGATTTGAAATTTGAAATTCGAGAACCTATTTCCCGGAGAAACCTTTGATCGTGATCGGTATCGCCGGGTACACGTAGTAAATCAAAATGACAAACAACCCAATCGCAAACAGCAAAGCATAATTCTGCCAGAAGCCGGTCTGTATCGTTCGCAGAATGAAAGAGCCCGCTCGCGTAATCCATCCTGTTGCATTTACCGCCAGGTCGATCACCCACTTGTCCCACCAGCCGGTGACTCGGGCCCAGAACCTGGTAACCCACGCGCTGCCATTTACGCCGCCGTCTACAAGCTGGGAATCAACATCCCACAGAGCGTTGTTCAGGGCCTTGCCGGCTTCGATTCCCTTGACGTCAAGCAAGTAATCCCAATACCACTTGTTGAAGCTGAGCGTGTAAAGCGGCCGAAGCTTCGCGGCCCACACCTTTGGAAGATCGGGGCGTTTTACATAGAAGACGCGTCCAAGATAGATACCGCCTCCAGCGACTGCAAGCGAAAGGAGCATGAGCAGAATTTCGGTCAGGCCGAGGCCTTCGTGCGCTGCTTCTCCGTGTTCGACGGCCGATTCACCGGCACGAGCTTCCGCCGGCGCAGAAGTGGCTCCAGGAGCCCCTTCCGCGGCATGGAACCGAGTCGCGGGCGCTCGGTGCACATCTACGATTACCGGTTCGAGCCACCGCTCGAACACATTGACCTTGGCGCCGCCCGGAAGGCCGAGCCATCCAACAACAATCGAACCAACTGCGAGCACGATCAAAGGCAGCGTCATGCTTCGCGGTGATTCGTGCGGCTCAAAATGAGCATGAGCGACCCCGTGCGCGTCGAGCCGATCGGTGGCGTCGTGCGCTCCGACATGCTCGCCCGGTTGATGGTGCGGACGATCATCGGCTGCCGTGCGCGCGGCGTCGTGAGGCTCCAAACCCTTGTC
>DATNBZ010000122.1:0-15668 GCA_035607285.1 Blastocatellia bacterium
GTTCGGCCAGGGAATTTGGCCGGCGTTCTGGATGCTTGGCGACAACATCGATACCGTTGGATGGCCGAACTGTGGAGAGATCGACATCATGGAGAACATAGGGCGCGAGCCGTCGGCAAATCACGGCAGTCTTCATGGCCCAGGGTATTCGGGCGCGTCTCCACTCAGCGGCATCTACACGCTGTCGGGCGGCCAACGCTTCTCGGATGGCTTTCACGTCTTCACTATCGACTGGGAGCCAGCCGCCATACGCTTCTATGTGGACGGGAACCTTTACGAGACCAGGACCCCGTCAGATGTTCCCGCCGGCCGGCGGTGGGTCTTTGATCATCCGTTTTTCATCCTGCTCAATGTAGCCGTTGGCGGGAACTGGCCGGGTAGTCCCGATTCGACGACTGTGTGGCCGCAGACCATGCTTGTAGATTATGTCAGAGTCTACCGGTAATCCTGCGCGAGCCGTCGGCGCGTTGACTTCCGATCATTCGATTGCTTAGCATCGCCACTGTTTTCTCTAACGCCCGAGGGTACCTCAGTGAAATTATCGCTTCTCGATTGGTCGGTCATCGCAGCCTACTTCCTGTTCAATCTCGCGATCGGCATCTACTACGCCCGAAGAGCCCGAGGCAGCACAACCGAGTTCTTCTTATCAGGCAGAGACGTGCCGTGGTGGCTTGCCGGCACGTCTATGGTCGCGACTACATTTGCGGCCGACACACCTCTGGCCGTAACCGGATTCGTCGCTAAGAACGGCATCGCGGGAAACTGGTTGTGGTGGAATTTTGTGATGAGCGGAATGTTGACCGTGTTCTTGTACGCTCGGCTGTGGAGACGCGCCGGGGTCATGACCGACATTGAATTCGCCGAGCTTCGCTACTCGGGCAAACCGGCGGCCTTTCTGCGCGGCTTCAGAGCGCTGTATCTGGGCTTACCGATTAACTGCATCATTATGGGATGGGTCAACCTCGCGATGGTCAAGATTCTGGAGACGACTCTTGGGCTTGATAAGCGCGGGGCCGTTACCGTCGTCGTAGGAATCCTGATCTTCACCGCGTTTTACACGACGATCTCAGGGTTGTGGGGCGTGCTCGTAACTGACTTATTCCAGTTCGTTCTGAAAATGGGAATGGTAATCGTGCTCGCAATTCTCGCGGTGCATGCCGTAGGCGGGATGGATGCCTTAAAGACGAAGATCACTGCGCTCGATGTGTCGAGTGGACAGGCGGGCTCGCGGCTTTCGTTCTTTCCGGGTCTGGATTCGGTTTGGATGCCGGCGATCACGCTGTTCACTTATCTGGCCGTAAACTGGTGGGCAAGCTGGTATCCGGGGGCTGAACCCGGAGGCGGCGGTTATATCGCGCAACGCATATTCTCTGCAAAGGATGAGCGGCACGGGCTTCTTGCAACGCTGTGGTTCAACGTCGCTCATTATGCGTTGAGACCGTGGCCGTGGATCCTGACGGCGCTCGCTTCACTTATCCTTTATCCCGAACTGGCCGATAAGGAAACCGGTTATATCAGGACCTTGATGGACCCAAACGTGTTCCCGGTCTACCTGCGCGGCTTCATGCTGGCTGCGTTTGCCGCGGCTTACATGTCGACGATAGGAACGCAGCTCAATTGGGGCGCCTCGTATGTGATCAATGACTTCTATCGGCGCTTCGTGAAACGCGACGGAGGTGAACGCCACTACGTCATCGCTTCGCAGTTGGTCACGGTCCTGTTGATGATCCTCTCGCTCATCGTGACCTTCAATCTGGATTCGATTGGCGGCGCCTGGAAGCTTCTGCTGGTGACTGGAGCCGGGACTGGCACCGTTCTTTTGCTGCGCTGGTTTTGGTGGCGGATCAATGCCTGGTCCGAAGTCTCAGCGATGATCGCGGCCGCTGCATGCTCGCTGTTCCTGCAGATGTACCTCAAGTGGGATAGTGATCGCCCGAGAGACTTTGCTTACTTGATGCTCGTTACGGTTGGAGTGACAACGCTGGTGTGGGTGTCAGCGACACTGTTGACCCGGGCCGAACCACTGGAGAAACTCGTCGCCTTTTATCGCAAGGTACAACCGGAAGGTCCGGGTTGGCAGCGCATCGCGGCACACGCGGGACTCTCGCCGGCAAACGTGAGCGGAGGCCTTGCCGTGCAATTTGTAAACTGGTTTCTTGGATGCTTATTGATCTACGCGTTTCTGTTTGGCATAGGTTACCTCATCTTTGGAGAAATCCTGAAAGCCGCGGGCTTCCTGGTCGTCGGTGTGATCGCGAGCGCGACAATACTACGCAATCTTCGGCGTGTGGTTTGGCAACCGACTCCTGAAGATAGAGTTCATGAAGAACAACTACGCTGAGCCACAAAGGACGAGTCTCTTGATCATGCGACCGGGCGGCGCGACGCAGACTCAAGATGGTTTCATCACCTCGCCTGAGGGCCGAGATGTAAACCGAAGTGTCGAATAAGATGCCCGGCATGCGTCACACTTAGGCGTCGGTTATCCGCCCAAAAACATCTTTGATCATAACTCGGCTTTTGATGAAGCGCTCCGTCGCGGCCCATGCGCGCGAGCTACGTTCGCGTTCGGTGATGACTTCGTCAAGTGCGCGATCGATGGTCTCCGCGTCCGTCTTTGTTCCGAGCAGCTTTTGAGCGCGCTTGATCTTTGTTTCATCGAGGGCGTATCGCTTTGGCCTTGCTGTAAGATTACCCACGATCGATTGTCTCCTTAGCGAATATATGCAAACACTACAGACTCAACAGCCTCGAGGTTATGTCCCACCCCGGTCGGCGGCTACGAAATCCTAACTCATCGCCTGCGTGATGCCAACGGACTTCTCCCGCGATCTGTTTCGTATGGTCGCCCTTGTCAGGCTGCGGACGAACTCGCCTATTTGAAGCCCCGCTTATCACCAACATGAATCTTTTGAATTTTACATCTCGACTCCTAATTGCTATTGTCGAATTCTAATAAACTGCCCAAGCTCGGAAAGAAGCTGTAATAAATCTAAGGATCTTTCGATGAATCTGCTTGTGCGCGCTTACCGTTCCTCTCTCGGAAAGAAATACATAATGGCGATCACGGGGTTGCTTCTGTTTCTGTTTGTGATCGTCCACATGCTCGGTAATCTTCAGGTCTACATCGGAAGAGACGCGATGAATGCTTACGCGGCTCTGCTCAAGTCCAAACCGGCGTTGTTATGGACCGCGCGCGCCGGGCTGTTGATCGTAGCGGTGCTGCACATCTGGTCCGCGCTTCAACTGGCCGCCGAGAATCGAGCAGCAAGACCCCAGCCTTACGCCCAGGGAAAACCCATCGCCACTTACGCCGCGCGTACGATACTGGTCAGCGGATTGATCATCCTGGCATTCATCGTTTATCACCTGATGCACTTCACTTTCGGCGTGACCAATCCCGAGTTCATGGAAATGCACGACCCGTTGAGCCGTCACGACGTTTACGGGATGGTCATTCACGCGTTTCGCAATCCGTGGGTCTCGGTGTTCTACATCGTTTCGATGGCGTTGCTGTGTTTGCACTTGAGCCACGGCGTCTCGAGCGTCTTTCAGTCGCTTGGGATCAGGCGAAGGTCGTCGCTTGCGGCATTCAATCGTTTCGCTCAGATTTCGGCGATTGTTATTTTCATCGGCAATTGTTCTATCCCCATCTCGATTCTTGCCGGATGGGTGAACTGAGAGCGGTGAGAAAGTAACCAGTATGAAACTCGATGCCAAAATACCGGCGGGACCGCTGGCTCAGAAGTGGAGCAACCACCGCAACAACATCAAGCTGGTCAACCCCGCCAACAAACGCAAGTTCGACGTGATCGTCGTAGGATCGGGACTCGCGGGCGGATCGGCTGCGGCTACGCTTTCGGAGCTGGGCTACAAGGTCAAATGCTTTTGCTTTCAGGACAGCCCTCGCCGCGCGCATTCGATCGCCGCGCAGGGAGGAATAAACGCCGCGAAGAATTATCAGAACGACGGCGACAGCGTCTATCGCTTGTTCTACGACACGATCAAAGGCGGAGACTTCCGCTCACGCGAAGCCAACGTCTACAGGCTGGCCGAAGTCAGCGTCAACATCATCGACCAATGCGTAGCCCAGGGAGTTCCGTTTGCGCGCGAGTACTCCGGCTATCTTGCGAATCGCTCGTTTGGGGGCGCGCAAGTCTCGCGGACTTTTTACGCGCGAGGCCAGACCGGTCAGCAGTTGCTGCTCGGCGCTTATCAGGCGCTCGAGAAGCAGATCGCGGCCGGCGGCGTGAAAATGTATCCGCGCACCGAGATGCTCGATCTTGTGTTGATCGACGGCCACGCGAAGGGAATCGTCGTTCGAGATCTGGTTACAGGTGAAATCAGCTCGCACGCCGCTGATGCGGTGGTGCTTGCAACCGGCGGCTACGGCAACGTTTTCTTTCTTTCGACCAATGCGAAGGGCTGCAACGTGACCGCGATCTGGCGGGCTTATAAGCGCGGCGCGCTGATGGCCAATCCTTGCTTCACTCAAATTCATCCGACCTGTATTCCGGTCAGTGGAGATCATCAGTCCAAACTGACCTTGATGTCCGAGTCCCTTCGCAACGATGGCCGCGTATGGGTCCCAAAGAACAAGGGTGACAACAGGCCTCCGGATGAAATACCTGAAGAAGATCGCGACTACTATCTCGAGCGCAAGTACCCGGCTTATGGGAACCTCGCGCCTCGCGACATCTCATCGCGCGCGGCCAAGGAAGTCTGTGATGAAGGCCGCGGAGTCGGGCCGGGCGGACGCGGAGTCTATCTCGATTTTAGCAATGCAATAAAGCGGCTCGGTTTGAACGTCATTCGCGAACGCTACGCGAATCTGTTCGAGATGTACGAACGCATTACCGGTGATGACGCTTACCGGACTCCGATGCGAATTTATCCCGCCAGCCATTACACAATGGGCGGGTTGTGGGTTGACTACAACCTGATGAGCAACATTCCCGGTCTGTACGTGGTCGGAGAAGCAAACTTCTCGGACCACGGCGCGAACAGGCTCGGGGCCAGCGCGTTGATGCAGGGATTGGCGGACGGCTACTTCGTTTTGCCTTACACGATTGGCGATTACTTTGCGACCGAGCGCCCCCAGAAGCCTTCGGTCGATCATCCCGAGTTCAGAAAAGTCGAAGAAGAAGTCGCCGCTCGCACGACGAAGTTGCTGTCGATCAAAGGTCGCCGAACCGTCACCGAGTTTCATCGAGAGCTTGGCAAGCTGATGTGGGACAACTGCGGGATGGCGCGCAACGAAGCCGGATTGAAAGAAGCTCTTGAAAAGATTCCCGCTCTGCGGCGGGAGTTTTGGCAGGACGTCAACGTGCTTGGCGAAGGAAATGAGCTGAACCAGTCGCTGGAGTACGCGGGCCGGGTTGCCGACTTCATGGAATTCGGCGAGTTGCTCGTGTTGGACGCCATGCTGAGGGACGAATCGTGCGGCGCTCATTTCCGCGAAGAGTATCAGACCGCTGACGGCGAAGCGAAACGCGACGACGAGAACTTCTCCTATGTGGCGGCGTGGGAATATCAAGGGGCGGACGCTCCCCCGATCCTGCATAAGGAAAAGTTAGAGTACGAGGAAGTCCATCTGGCGCAGAGGAGCTACAAGTAGTTTTCTTCTTTGCGAGCCTTGCGGTCCTTTGCGTCTTTGCGTTGAGAATTCTTAGCGGCCTTGATACTCAACGCAAAGACGCAAAGGACCGCAAAGCTCGCAAAGGAATTTGAGAAGGAATTCAACACGGAAATGAATCTTACGTTACGCATTTGGCGCCAAAAGAACAGCGACACCGCGGGGCAATTCGTCGAGTACAAAGCCGACGACGTCTCGCCGGACATGTCTTTTCTAGAGATGCTCGACGTGGTGAACGAAGGCTTGATCAAACGCGGCGAAGAACCCATCGCGTTCGATCACGACTGCCGAGAAGGAATCTGCGGGACGTGCGGAATGGTCATCAACGGGGTCGCGCACGGTCCGCTTGGAGCGACGACCACCTGCCAGTTGCACATGCGCCACTTCAAAGACGGTCAGGTGCTGACAATAGAGCCGTGGCGCGCGCGTCCATTTCCTGTCATCAAAGATTTGGTCGTGGATCGCAGCTCGTTCGATCGAGTCATTCAGGCCGGCGGGTTCATCTCCGCCCGAACTGGCGGCACCCCCGACGGAAACGCGATCCCCATATCGAAGCCCGATGCCGATCTGTCGATGGATGCCGCAGCGTGCATCGGATGCGGCGCCTGCGTAGCCGCCTGCAAGAACGCGTCGGCGATGTTGTTCGTCGCGGCGAAGGTTTCTCACCTGAACATACTGCCGCAGGGCAAGCCTGAAAAAGAACGCAGAGTCTTGAACATGGTGCGAGCGATGGATGAAGAGGGCTTTGGCAACTGCACGGTGATGGGCTCGTGCGAAGCGGTCTGTCCGAAAGAGATCAGCCTGGATTTCATCTCGCGCATGAATCGCGATTATCTGAAGGCGCTTTGGCGCAGCAAGTAGCTTTTCTGCGTTCTTCGCGGTCCTTTGCGATCTTTGCGCTAAAGGTATGCCTCGCCCATTCAAGTACTGATTTCACGCAAAGACGCAAAGGACCGCAAAGGCCGCCAAGTTTCATTTCAGTGGCACCTCCGGGCAACGCCGCTCCTCCCAACGGCATCACCCCAACGCTGAGCTGCACCGCGGCGGCTCACTTACACACGAACCGCTCAACAAACTCCGGAGGAATTGAGAATGAGAAAAAAGCTAGCTGGTCTCTTGCTCATCCTCTCGCTGTTTGGGTTGGCGTTGCCGTTGAATGCGTCCGCCCAGAATCGAGACGAGTATGGAGGCTTCATCAGACGCGATAAGAACGGCGTCAGAGTCGGACAAGGGAAGATCACCTTGTTTGACGGCCCGGGTATCCTGAATTATCAGTACAAGCACAGGTGGATGCCCGGTCCCGGCGGCGCTGCTACGGTTATAGGCGTAGGCGCTGGAGCCGGTGCTGCTACAGGTGCGGTGGTCAAAGGCAAGAAGGGCGCAGTTATCGGGGCCCTGGTTGGCGGCGGCGCCGCTACCGGCCTCTGGCTGTACAAGAACCGAACCGAGAAACGCAAGATCTTCTAGCGCTTCTCCTTTCTCGCTGGTCTTCAAAGCGAGGTTTCTTCACCAAGGGTTACTCCAAATCCAACTGCTCTAATTAAGAGGCTGGCACTGTTTCAAGTGCCAGCCTCGATTTGTCCAGGTCCGACAAGCTGGCAGCTTGTCGGACATCAAGAATAGAAACGGCCGCCCAAACCGGGCGGCCCTTTCGCTTGTAGAAGTGGCTCCTGAGGTAGGATTCGAACCTACAACCCTCCGGTTAACAGCCGGATGCTCTACCGTTGAGCTACTCAGGAACAAATTCGTCGTTATGACGAAAAATTCAAATTATCAGAGCGGTTGATTGAGTGTCAACCATAGGGTACGACGGGGGACGGGCAAGTTGTGATTAAAAGCGGACTTGAGCCGGGAGCCGCCAGCGACTCTTCGGCGGAAGAAGTGTCCTGAGAATTCTCTGGAACCCCGTAGGGTAGAATGTTTATAGTGGCGAGCTCCATATGTTGCCAACCCCGTAGGGGTGAAATGTTCGTTCTTGCGCTCAACTCTATGCCGCACCTAACGGAGCCAGGAAGTCCACGTCGGCGTCCGTAACTATAAACATCGCACCCCTACGGGTTGCCGGGCGGAACGCTCGATTCCCCGCTCTGAGTTCCGCATGACCTAAGTCCCACCCAAGCCCCATTTTTAATCACACCCGACGGGCGAGGACGAGGCGCCCTGGCTCTTAAGGCTTTGCGAGTAGCTCTTTGGCGCCCTCGCTTTGCCCGGTGAGCCGCTCCGTGAAAAACTCTGACAGGCGTTCGCTGTATTCCCGTCTCGCGTGACGAATCGAGCGCGCATGCCTGGCCCCTTCCACAAACCATATTTTCTTCTCGCCGCCCAGCGCTTCGTAGATGTTTTCAGAGTGGGCAGTCGATATCAGTTCGTCTCCGGTTCCGTGAACCAGATACACCGGGCAGCCTATTTTGCCGGCGAGAGCCAACGGATCGACCGAGTAAACATCAAACTTGCCTCGGTAGCTCGCTACCTGTATTGAAGTCCACAACACCGGGTTGAGCACCGCGCCAGGCAATCCCGTGATCCGCCTTACGAATTCTTCGGTGATGCGCCGCAGTGAAGCGAACGGGCTGTCGGCCCACACTGCGCGGATTCGCGGATTGTGCGCCGCGACCTGAAGCGCTATGGCCGCGCCCATTGATTCGCCGGCCAGCCCGACTCGGTTGCCATCGATCTGCTTCTCTTTTACCAGCCACTCAATTGCTGACTCGACGTCGCGCCGTTCGTAAAACCCGTAGGTCACGTATCGGCCTTCACTATTGCCGTGTCCGCGTCCATCGAACAAAAGCACATTCAGTCCGGCCCGCCTCAATACAAGGGCGGCTCGCATTACATCGGTGCGATTCTTCTTGACTCCGTGAAGCACTACAACGGTAGCCGCCTTTTGACCCGCGCCCATCCACCAGCCGTACAAACGCGTGCTGTCGAATGAAGGAATAGTCACATCTTCGGAAGCGATTCCACTGCGGCGAATAAGGTGCCGCAGATGCGGGCTCTTGAGCTGCGAGAGCCGTTTGAGTCTGGGTCTTATGAGGAGTCCCGCGAGCGGGTAGCTGGCGGCGCCGATTGCGATTGTGAGCGTGCCTGCCAGACCCAGCGCCGCGTAGCCCGCGTATCGCAGCCACGGAGGCACTCGTAGGGCTGCAACGCCGGGTGGCGCGTCAGGTGGAGCAGCGGCAGTGGTTTTCTTCTCGGACTGCTTGTTCATCGCTCTCCCATAGCCCACTAGTCAATCATAAGATGGTACGAACCAAAACGGGAGTTGTTTGGGTAGTGGGGTGATAGTGTGCACATTCGCGTTTCTCCTCGGCGTCCTCGGCGTCCTCTGCGGTTGATTCCGAGCCACTTGAGCAGGAAAAACCGCGGAGGACGCAGGGGACGCAGAGGACTGCTTGCTGGCAACATGCTAATACCCCACTAGCTGGTTTGGGATCGGTCACGGTGATGTGCCGCACAGGCCGGTCCGTCGGGCTGCGGCCGGAAGCACAAGCTCATTGGACATATATTGTAAGAGTCAGCAGACGGATTGTGCTCTAAGCTCTAAGCTCGCCGCTGGTTCAGTCCCTGGTGGTCGTTCGTTCGCAGAGGTGTTATTCCGGGGACTGAAACGGCGGTACGTGACCCCGTGAATCTCGATGATCAGGAATTGACCCCCGTATGCAAACAAAAACCACGCGATACTTTCTAATCGCAACACTCATTCTCTCAGCGACGTTCGCCCCCCGTTCGATCGGCCAAAGCAGCGCGCCTCAAAACGTTGTTTGGAGCAACGTCACAAATTGCACTATCACCGGCAACAGCCTTCAGAAGACGTCCGGGCGCAGTGATTCCTCCGACGCCGGAGCGCGATCACAACAGACCGTGAGCGCCGGCGACGTCTATTTCGAATTTACTGCCGGCGATGTGAACAAGATTCTATTTTGTGGGCTCACTCATTCAGTTTCCGGCACTGCCTTCTCGGAGATAGATTTCGCCGTCAAGTTGACGGACTCCGGGATTGCCGAGGTTCGTGAGAACAACGCGTACGGCGGAGAGACGCCCTGTCGAACCGGAGACGTGTTTCGCGTAGCCGTCCAGGGAAATGTAGCCAGGTATTACAAAAACGGTGGGCTCTTCCATACCAGCTCGAAAGCGCCGACATATCCGTTATTCGCGGAAGCAGATTTTCTGACGATCGGCGGGAGAGTCGATAACGCGGTGCTTGGTGCGCTCGCAGTCACCTCGTCGGCAAGCTGGACTACTTACCAGCACGACTCGACTCATTCGGGCAATTCCAGTGAATCACAAATCAGTGCGTCCAACGTCGCTTCGCTTACCCAGGCTTGGAGTTTTAGTACCGGTGACATGGTAACCGGGACTCCGCTGATTTCCGACGGAGTCGTGTACATCGGCTCGTGGGACGGCAAGATGTATGCGCTTCGCGAACGCGATGGAAGCCTCCTCTGGAGTTTTAATGCTGGAACGCTGAGGGTCGATGCTTGCGACACAACTTATGGGATCGACAGTACGGCCGCGCTCTCGAATGGCAAGCTATATTTCGGGACAGGGCTGGCGCAGCTCATCTCGCTTAATGCCGCGAACGGACAGCTCAATTGGAGGAGCCAGCTCGCGGATCCGAATCTTGCCTTTCACATCTGGGGTTCGCCGCTTGTGTTTGACGGGAAGATCTACATTGGTCTTGCCAGTCATTGCGTCAACCCCTGCATAGTGGGGCGGTTGGTCTGCGTGGATGCAAGCGACGGCCGGGTGCTGTGGAGCTTCGCCACCGCTAATGAAGGGAGCACCGGCGGCGCAGTGTGGTCCTCGCCGGCGGTTGATGCGTCGCGGCGAATGATATACGTCGGCACCGGCAACTTCTGCACGGGCGCCGATCTTCATTCGTCGGCGATAATCGCGTTGAACGCGGATACCGGTGCGCTGATGTGGAGATTCAAGAGGCTTCCGCAGGCTGACACCAATAATCTGGATTTCGGTTCGTCGCCTGTGCTGTATGACGTCGACGGCACTCCGATGCTGGCGCTTCCTTCCAAGGATGGGCATTGTTACGGGTTGAATCGGGCGACGGGCTCTCTTGTTTGGGACACCGTGGTGACGGACGGCAACTCGAGAGGCGGCAGCATCGCTTCGCCGGCCGCGGCTTACGGCAAGGTATTTTTTGGCGGGACGGTCAACGTCGCCACGGGAATGTTTGTCGCGCTCGATCAACGTGATGGGCGGATAGTCTGGCGTGCCACGCAATCGCTTCCCATCCTGGGCGCCGCAGCGGTCGCCGGAGGCGCGGTGTTCGTAGGATGCGACGATGGAGCGCTTCATGCCTACGATGCTTCAACCGGTGCAGAGCTTTGGAATGCGCAACGCAGTCCAATGCTTGGTGGTGTTTCGATCTCAACAACCAGCGTTATTGTCGGATCGCTCGATCGCAACGTCTATGCGTTCGCGCTGCCCTCTGCGCCGCCACCGCCGCCTCCCCCAACTGCGGCTGCGGTCTCGGTCAACTTGCCGGCGGCAGGCGATCAGTGGACGAAAGGCGAAAAGTACGACGTGGCATGGAGCGTAAGCGGTCCCGTGAGCCGAGTGGACGTGAGCATCTCGCGCGACGGCGGCGGTTCGTGGGAGGTGTTAGCCACCGGCGTTGACTCATCGGCGGGCAGCCTCCAGGTAAAAGCAAAGAAGCCAAAGTCCAGCGCAACGATAGTGCGCGTAACCGACTCGGCGGATACTTCAATATTTGGACAGTCGGGAATGTTCTCGATCAAATAGTTAGAAATGGGCCACACGCTATCGGTGATGAGCATAACTCTGGCGGCGACCGCCGCGCTGATGCTCGGAGTCTGGCTGTTGAGCCTCATTAAGAAAGATGCGAGCATCGTCGACACGTTCTGGGGGTTGGGGTTCGTTCTGATCGCAGCGGTGTGCTGCGCGACCGGCGAAGGTTACGAGATGCGTAGGATTCTAATCACCGCGCTGACTGCGATATGGGGTTTGCGGCTTGCGGGTCACATCTTCTTAAGAAATAAAGGCAGGGGCGAGGACTTTCGATACAAGGCGATGAGAGCCCGTCACGGCAAACGGTTTCCCGTTGTGAGTCTTTACTCGGTCTTCGCCGTTCAGGGGCTGCTGATGTGGGTGATTTCGTTGCCGCTTCAGATCGGTGAGACTTCGCGCTTGCCTGCAAGGCTCACCTGGCTCGATTGGGCGGGAGCGACAGTCTGGCTGATCGGTTTCGGCTTCGAGTCAATCGGCGATCTTCAATTGGCGCGCTTCAAAGCCGATGTGAATAATAAGGGCAAGGTGATGGACCGAGGGCTCTGGCGTTTCACGCGACATCCGAATTACTTCGGTGATGCTCTGCTGTGGTGGGGATTCTTCCTGATCGCTCTCAGTACACCGTCGGGCGTATGGACGCTGATCAGCCCATTGATTATGACAGCCTTGTTGATGAAGGTCTCGGGCGTTGCGCTGCTGGAAAAGACGTTGATGAAGACCAAGCCCGAATACCGCAACTACGCTAAGGGAACTAATGCGTTCTTTCCGTGGCTGCCTCGATAATTGTTACTTTTGTCGAAGTGCCGCCTGCAATCACTTGGTGCGAAGCAGGATTTCGTCGTGCGGGCGCTCATCTACTCTTCTCAACCACACTTCAAAATCAAGCACCCGTTTGTTGAACACTTCGATCGCGCGGTTGGTGTTGTAGAGTCCGTCTCGAACTTCGCGACCGAGCTCCGCCATTCGAAGCTCCAAACGTTCTTGCCTGCCCGCAAGCTCATCCTGCTTGGCAGCGATCTGATCCACCTTGGCTGCAAGCGAGTCGTACCCCTTGCGCAAGTCGACTAGCTGAGCAACGATGTGGCGTTGTCCTTCCAGGATTGCTTCGAACATTGGCTTGGTTGTCAGATCTTCGCTCATCTTGAGATCCCTTTATAGCATACGGATTCTATTAATACAAGTTCAGCGCAAAATATATTCAGTGCGGAATAATATTAAGCGCGAGAAGCATTGCTCCCTAATGCGGAAGACTGGTCATCGAACGGTTGCACCCATTGCCCGAAACTCGTTCGGCGTTGGCAAGCGTTCTAAGCGCGACTATGATGACTTTATTGAAGGGCTGTGATCGTTAGTCCGCACGCAATCCGGAGAAGGAGGCAGGATGTCTGATTCAAAGAGCGAGATATGGCCAGAACTTCCAGTAAAGGACTGGCAAGACACATACGCGACGCTTCACATGTGGACCCAGATTGTCGGCAAGATTCGGCTCGCCCAGACTCCGCTTGTGAATCACTGGTGGAATACGACTCTGTACCTGACCTCGCGCGGACTCACAACGTCCCCTGTTCCATATGGCACTCGCACGTTTCAAATGGACTTCGACTTTATTGACCATCGACTGCTTGTCACCACGAGCGACGGCTTAACAGAGTCACTGGCGCTCGCGCCGCGTTCGGTTGCCGACTTTTACGGCGACGTGATCGGCACGCTTGGTTCTCTCGGTATTGTTGTTCACATTCACGCAAGGCCTGATGAAGTAGCCGAGCCGATACCTTTCGACGAAGACCAGAAGCACGCTTCGTACGACGCTGAATACGCGAATCGCTTCTGGCGCATGCTGGTTCAGGCCGACAGGGTATTCAAGCAGTTCCGAGCTCGCTTCATAGGAAAATGCAGCCCGGTCCATTTTTTCTGGGGAAGCTTCGATCTCGCGGTCACTCGCTTCTCCGGGCGTCCGGCGCCTGAGCGATCCGGCGCTGACGCAATTACTCGAGAAGCCTACTCCCACGAGGTCATCAGTCACGGCCTATGGCCGGGCGGGGGTGCAGTCGGCGCGCCGATGTTTTATTCGTATACCGCACCTGCGCCGGCGGGTTTGGAAAAGGCATCGATTGGCCCGAGCGCGGGATTCTACAGCACAGAAATGTCGGAATTTCTTTTGCCCTACGATGAAGTCCGTAAGGCGGATGCACCCGATGAAATGCTGCTCGAGTTCATGCAAAGCACATATGAGGCGGGCGCCAACCTTGCTAACTGGGATCGCGCTGCGTTGGAGAAGTAAACACCACGCGTGAGTTGCACGCTGCGTTTCACGCTAACTTCAGCGAAATTCGTGAGCAGCCCGGATGAGAATACTTCTCACCACAGCTAGCATTCTTCTGATCTTCGCGCTACTCCTGGACGCGTTTGAAACAGTCGTACTCCCGAGACGCGTAGTTCGGAGAATCCGTCTGGCGCGGGGTTTCTACCGCATAACGTGGATTCCGTCGGCTGCGATAGCGCGGCGCATTAAATCGAAGAGGAAGCGAGAGTCTTATCTCGGCTTCTTTGGACCGCTCTCGTTGATCATGCTGTTGAGCGTTTGGGCGGTCGGGCTGGTCCTCGGCTTTGGCGCCCTCCACTGGGCGCTCGGCTCGCACCTCAACATCAGCGAAGGGCAAGTAGATCTCGGCTGGTATTTGTATTTCAGCGGTACGACATTCTTCACTTTAGGCTATGGAGATGTTACCGCCGCGGGAACGCTCGCCCGGGTGCTGGCGATTCTCGAGGCCGGCCTCGGCTTCGGCTTTCTCGCGCTGATAATTGGTTACCTGCCGGTGATCTATCAGGCGTTCTCGCGCAGGGAAGCAAGCATTACCTTGCTCGATGCGCGAGCGGGTTCGCCGCCGAGCGCCGCGGAAATGCTTCGTCGTCACGGCCAAAATGTCGCCGAGCTGGATCGGCTTTTGTACGATTGGGAGCGTTGGGCGGCCGAACTGATGGAGAGTCATCTCTCCTACCCGGTCTTGTGCTACTACCGCTCGCAACACAACAATCAATCATGGTTGACGGCGCTGACCGCTGTTCTCGACGCGAGCGCGCTGGTGATGGTCGGCGTAGATGGCGCATCAAAGCGACAGGCGCAGCTCACATTCGCGATGGCCAGACATGCGGTAGTCGATCTGGCGCAAATATTCAACACACCTCCTCGCGAGATCCAACATGATCGATTGTCGAAGGATGAGAATAATCGGCTTCGGGCTTTTCTATCGACCGCCGGCGTAAAGTTGGCCGCCGGTGATGAGGCGGATGCAAAGCTCTCAGAACTGCGCCGCATGTATGAGCCTTATGTAATATCGCTTGCGGATTACTTGTTAGTCTCCCTTCCGGTTTGGGCGCCTGAGGCAGAGACCTTCGACAATTGGCAAACAAGCGCGTGGGGACGAATCGCATCATTAGCCGAAGAGGCCCCCTGTGCATCCCAGGAAGAGGAGCACTTCTAGATTGATTGAGACGCCGATAATTATTTCTTCACTTTGCCGCCAGTTCATACCCACCTCGTCACGAGGTGGGTATGCGCCAGAATCTTACGCCCACCCGTTGCCAGCTTCTTGAAACCGCTCCCGCAATGAGAGAGTATTAGAAGGTGACACCGTGACGCTTGCGGGCCTGTTTCGACGGGCCACAATTCCTTGAATCAGCCGGTATTCAATGAATGCGAATGCATCAAGCGTTACCGCCGAAGCGAACCCACCAGTTGAGAAAACCCACGAAGCCAGCCCGCCAAAGATAAAAAAGCGACGTTGGTGGCTTTGGCTTATTGCTTTTGCGGTGCTCGCGGGCGCCGGCTTCTGGGCGCTCACCAAATGGCAGGCTCACAGCGCGGCCACAAAGCCGGCGCGTGAGGGCTCCCCCAGCGTTCCTGTAACGGCAGCCCAGGCGAAAAAAGGCGAAATTCCAGTCTACCTGAATGGCCTCGGTTCAGTGACGCCCTTCAACACCGTCACCGTTCGCAGCCGAATCGACGGCCAACTTCTTAGAGTAGCTTTTCAGGAAGGTCAGTTCGTTCATCAAGGAGACGAGCTTGCCCAGATCGATCCGAAACCCTTTAAGGTGCAGCTCGACCAGGCGGAGGGACAGTTGGCCCGCGATCAGGCGCAGCTCGCCAATGCCCGGCTTGACCTTCAAAGATATACGATGCTCGTCGAGCAAGGCGTGATCACACGACAGCAATTCGATACACAGAAGGCAACGGTCAGTCAGTTTGACGGTGTTATCAGAGCGGACC
>DATNBZ010000129.1:0-85607 GCA_035607285.1 Blastocatellia bacterium
ATCATTGCCCTTCGTCAAAACGGGGCGTGGCTCAGCCTGGTAGAGCGCTCGGTTCGGGACCGAGAGGTCGTTGGTTCGAATCCAATCGCCCCGACCATTCAAGCGGGAGCAGAGATGCTCCCGCTTTCACTTTTTCGGGAAACACTCTGAAGTGAGTCGAATTGAGGCGGAGGAATTAGAGACGGGACGAGAGGCTCGTCCCGTCTCTTGAGTAGCGGAAGTACGGAGGTTATTTCCGTTCAGTCGTCGAGCCCGACAACATGGCTTCGATTCGAGCGATCCGGTCCGTGAGTTCTTTATTCTTTTGTTCGAGCTTAGCGAATTCCGCATCCTTCAGGCTGATCCTGTCACTAAGCGACGAGATGTAAATGTGGGCCTTCTCCAGTTCTTCAAGCAGGCCACGCATACGCGCCCCGATCTCGACAATCTCGCGGCCGTTCTCATCGACCTTCCGGGCGCCGACGGCCGGCAGGTGCTTGTTGTTCCACATAAAGTCGGCGTGCTCTTCAATTGTCTCAAGCGTGTAGGTAGGTTCGAAAACATAGTCCGCGAATAACTGTACGCCTCGCTGGAAAATCGATCCATTCACATCCAGCTTTCCGAGCGGATTAGTCGTTCCGATACCTACGTTACCTCCGGATTGTATTCGCACCAATTCGTTCGAACCGGATGTTTGCAAATCACCGCCGGTGTTGAAGGAGAAATGCTGGGCGCCGGCCGGCACATAAAACTGCATCTCGCCGCCTTGAATACCCATTCCAAATCTCGCTCCCGCAGAGGAGGGGAAAAGTTGGATCTTGTCTCCGACTGTGGCGGCAAACGTAATCGGGGCGACTGGCGAAGAGTTCCCGATACCGACCATGCCGCTTGAGTTGATGTCAATGCTGCTCGTAGGCGCGCCCGGGCGGATTCTAAAAGGAAGTTTGCTCCCTCCGGTAACGTCTCGCACAAAGAAGTTCGCTTCGTTGCCGGCGATGTCCCAGGTCTGCGCAGTGAAGCCACCCGAGTTGTTTTGTTCCAGCCGGTGCGCGGGAGTGTTGCTGGTGTTGATGTGAAGATCCAACACCGGTGTGGAAGTACGCAATCCCACGCGGCCCGTGCTGTCCACAAAGAGCGAGTTGGTGGCCGCGCCGGCGGTGATCGTGAACGGGACCTTTGCTCCTGTTATGTCTTCGATGGAAAACTTGTTGGCCCCGCCGCTGGCAGAGTCGTTAGCTGTGAGTTGCCAGTCGTTTGCCGGGAATCCTGCACTGGTAGAAGTATCGTCAAACTTGATCCGGGTGTTGTTCTCCTTGAGTCTGATTGTGTCGAACCCGAAACTCTCGTTATTGACGCAATCAAGCCCGATGCACGCCGAGCCCTGAACGATAATATCGTCGGCGGTCACGACATCCATTATGGTGACGCCATCGCCGCCCGTCTTCTTTTTTCCCGACTGGATTGAGGGACCCTGCCCGCCCGGTGTCTTCGGCTCTTCAAGACCTCCGAAGTACACTGTTCCCTCTTTGACCGCGAAAGCGCCGGATTGCACGGCGATCTGGGTGGGAATCTTGCCGTTCCTCTGAAGCTCGCGAACCGCCTGGTCATCGCCGCTCGCCCGAGCAGCGTTGAGCGCTTCTCTGACTTCCGGATCGAGGTGCGGCGTCACGCGCAACTCGTATAGATAGTGGCCATCTCGCAGCTTCATACCGCTGTCGTCGATCAGCTTAAATGAAGGAAGAGTACCAGCTTCAAATTCCCTGCTAAATACCTCGCCGTCCGGGGTTGAAACCCTCAGGATTAGTCGGGCGTATTCAACCTTCGGCTGAAATCTTATCTCTGTTGAATCTGCGGCAACCGCGGCGATTGGATCGTCGGTCCTCAGGGACTGAGCCAGCCCCGACATGCCGAAACAAAGAATCAACACCGACGCGTATGCGAATACCTGAATCGTCCTTTTGCTTTTCATTGATTGTTCCTCACTTAGCGTTTTAGGGGTTAATGCGAGCCAATCTGATGTGGAGGGAGTGGCCGAATCCCGGAAAGCGTGTGATTCCAGCTCTCCACAAAATACCGACATTGGCCTTCGAGCCGCGCCAAAAACGCTGCGATCATGTCAAAGCGCCGTCACCCTGTCAAGATGAATATTACACAACCAAAGAAATGCGTATTACCGCTGCTCGCCGCGAGCGCTATTACACTTCACGACCGCCCACGGGCGGCCCGTTCGTGCACGACGTTCGATTGGCGCCGCACTTCATGACAACGGAACGGAACAGTGATATAGATAGCTTTCGACGCTGCGTAAGAAGCGGCGACAATATCGGATCATGATCTCAAAGCGACTGACATTTAGCGGACTGCCGGCGATCGCGGGAGCGCTGTTCCTGATCGCACACGCGGCGCGTGGAGGCGACTTCCCCAACGGCGATGTTACATTCACACGAGACGTGGCGCCGATACTCTTCAAGCATTGCGCCGAGTGCCACCGTCCCAATGACGCAGCGCCGTTTTCGGTTTTGACTTACAAGGATGTCCGCCCATGGGCGCGCTCAATCCGCGAAAAGGTCCTGACCCGCGAGATGCCGCCGTGGCACGCGGATCAGCGCTACGGCGACTTCATTAACGACGCTCGCCTGAGCCAGAAGGACATCGATACTATCGCCGCCTGGGTGGATCAAGGCGCGCCTGAAGGCGATTCAAAACACCTGCCCCCGATTCCGGATTTTGTCGATGGTTGGAGAATTGGGACCCCGGACCAGGTGTTCTCAATGAGTGAGGAACATACAATCGAGCCCGGCGCCCCCGATGATTATTTCGTCTTCAGCATTCCAACGCGGTTCAAAGAAGACAAGTGGGTTCAAGCGGCGGAGATTCGCCCGAGCAATCGGAGAATTGTGCATCACGCTATCGCGCACATTTTGACGCCGCAGACCATTGCCCGATCGAGACAAGGAAACGGCCAATCAGCCGTCAAGAGCGAAACCGAGCCGCCCATTTTTTACAGACAAGGGTCACTCTCGCGAGTCAAAATGGACGCGCCGGTGATTGACGACGGGGCTCGCTCGATCAACGGCGGCGCGCTCTTCAAACGTAACACAGGCGATCAGGGCTCAGACTTGTTCAGCATCCTGCTGACTTCTTATGCTCCCGGAAAAGGCCCGGATGTTTATGGTCGCGGCATTGCAAAGAAGGTCCCTGCCGGCTCAATCATCGTCCTCCAGGTACACTATTCAAGCTTTCGCGGGTCCCTCGACAAACCTGCGAAGGACCGAACCAGCGTGGGTTTGATCTTTGCCAGCGAGCCCCCGGCCAATCGAGTAGTTACGCTTACAGTGCCAAATCACTTCTTCAAGATTCCCGCGGGCGCTGGCAATCACGAGGTTACCGCGGCGTACACTTTTGAGGAGGATGTTAGATTAGTGAGCTACATGCCGCACATGCACCTGCGTGGAAAAGATATGAAGTATGAAGTGCTTTACCCGGATGCGCGGCGCGAAACGCTGCTCTGGGTCCCACACTTCAACTTCAACTGGCAGACAAC
This sequence comes from Blastocatellia bacterium, assembly GCA_035607285.1. Taxonomy (GTDB): domain Bacteria; phylum Acidobacteriota; class Blastocatellia; order UBA7656; family UBA7656; genus Onstottus_A. The sequence continues at coordinate 3,524 of DATNBZ010000129.1, forward strand.
GTATTCCCTGAAGAATCCGATTCCGATTCCCAAAGGCGCGAGGCTAATCGTCACTGCTCATTTTGATAACTCGGCGAAAAACAAATACAACCCTGATGCAACCAGGGCGGTGCGTTGGGGCGATCCCACTTACGACGAGATGATGATCGGATGGATGGAATATGTGGTACCCAACTCGAGCAGGAATGAGGTCAAAGTCGTTCCAGCCATCAAATAAGTTCAGCCGTGCGCGCCGGTTTGCGCCTGATATTCTCGGTAGCGTTCGGTTATTGGATTGCTGATCGTATGGTCAGTCTTCGCGTGCTTTGCGGTCCTTTGCGTCTTTGCGCTGAGTATTGAAGGAGTAAGACCCCATACTCAGCGCAAAGACGCAAAGGACCGCAAAGCACGCAAAGCTTATTAAGGAAGGCAGAATCCGAAACACTATGTATCATCTCGGACTCTTAAGAGGTCAACGATGAAATCCGCCTCATCGATGCTGGCTTTTTTGGGGCTGGTCATTTCCACAATTGTATTACCCTCTGAGTCATTGTGTTTGGCAACGCAGAAACAATCAGTCACGCAACAACGCAATCCTGCGTCAACCGCGATATTCGTCGAAGCGTCGGATCGAGCGTCGCTCGGCTTTCAACATTACAACGGCGCGACCGGGCGCTTTTACCTGCCGGAGATCATGGGATCGGGCGTCGCGCTTTTGGATTACGACAACGACGGTGATCTGGACGTTTTTCTCGTCCAGGGCTCTGTTCTGGAGGCAGGAGTTAAGCCCGGCAGTACGCTTTTTCCATGGCGCGGTTCGGGGTTGCCTCGCGCCAGACTCTTCCGCAACGACATGGTCGCCGGCCAGCCCGGCTCTCTCAGGTTTACGGATGTCACGGAGCAGAGCGGCATTGTCGCGGCCGGCTACGGAATGGGTGTTGCCGTTGGTGATATTAACAACGATGGCTGGGATGATCTGTACGTTTGCAATCTCGGCTCGAATCAAATGCTCCTCAACAATCGGGACGGCACGTTTACGGACGTAACAAAGACGAGTCTCACCGATGATCCTCGCTGGAGTATGAGCGCGGCGTTCTTCGACTATGATCGAGACGGCTGGCTGGATCTATTCGTGGTGAACTATGTAGCCTTCTCGACATCCAGCAGTCCTGACTGCTACGCCAATACCAGCGAACGTGATTACTGTATGCCGCGAGCGTTTCGGCCTGCCGGGAATCGACTGTTTCACAACAAGGGCAACGGCGTTTTTGAAGATGTAACCGGCAGGTCGGGAATCGGCGAGGAATTCGGGCGAGGCCTTGGCGTCGTAACCGCCGATTTCAACCGGGATGGATGGCCGGACATTTATGTTGCGAACGACGGCGATCCAAATCAGCTTTGGATAAATCAGAAGAACGGTGTCTTCAGGAACGAAGCATTGCTCGCCGGGGTGGCAGTTAATCGCGACGGGCAAGCCGAGGCCGGCATGGGAGTAGACGCGGGAGATTTCGACGGAGATGGTGATGATGATATCTTCGTCACTCATCTGATGGAGGAAACCAATACTCTTTACGTGAATCAGGGAAACGGTTTTTTCGAAGACAGAACAAACGAATCGGGCCATGGTTTGCAGACCAGACGCTACACCGGTTTCGGGACCTTGTGGTTCGATTATGACAACGATGGCTGGCTGGATTTGTTGGTGGCCAACGGAGCAGTGCGCATACTCCAGGATCTCGCTCGAAGGCATGATCCTTATCCGTTCAGTCAGCCGAACCAGCTTTTTCATAATACCGGCAAGGGAGCCTTCATCGATGAATCAGCCGCGGCGGGTGACTCTTTCAACATGCCTTCGGTAGGACGAGGCGCCGCATTCGGCGACATAGATAATGATGGCGACACCGACGTCTTGATTTCAAATAACAACGGACGCGCGCGGTTGTTCCTTAATCAGATTGGTAACCGAAACCACCGGCTGGGAATGAGGCTGACCGGCAAGAAGGTCAATCGAGACATGCTCGGAGCAACGGTCGAAATCGTTATACCGAAGAGAGCCGCGCTCTGGCGCCGTGTTCGAACCGATGGCGGTTACCTGTCAGCCCAGGACCCGCGAGTACTCGTTGGTCTCGGCAGTTCCGACCGCGTCGATCTCGTGCGAGTCCATTGGCCTTCAGGGGCTATCGAAGAGTGGAGGAGCCCTCCAGTCGATCGGTACGTGACCCTGCGCGAAGGCTCTTCCCCGGAGTTCAAGTGAAGCCGCTCACGACACAAATGTCCGACAAGCTGCCAGCTTGTCGAAGTAAAGCGGAGTCCATTCGCTCTATCCTCAGAGCGATCGCCGCCTGTTCCCTCTCTGTAGCGTGCATCGCCGCACAAACACCCTCGCAATCACAATCGAGTTCAGCCGGGGGCATCGTTATTCCGCCGCCAAAGGCCGGAATGCCGGCGGTTCACGCACCGGATCTAAAAACGCTCGAAGCAGACGTGCGCGAGCAATTGCAGTCGCTCCAAAACTCAGTCGTCGCAGCATCGAATGACCGAAGGTTAACCGACGAAAAGCGTGGCGAAGCTTACGGATCGTTAGGAGAGGCTTATCACACATATTCTCTGCTCCCGCCGGCCGAAGAATGTTATCGAACCGCGCATCAGCTTTCTCCTGAAGATTTTCGCTGGAGCTATCTCCTGGCAAGTATTCTTCAAGCGGACGGCCGCGCGGAAGAAGCCGCGACTTACTACAAGCTGGCGCTCAAACAGCGTCCGGATTACCAGCCGGCGGCGGTCAATCTGGGAAACATTTACCTGCGTCAAAATCGGCTTGACGAGGCGCGCGCGAGTTTTCAGGAGGCGCTCAAGATCGACAGCAACTGCGCCGCGTGTCGATATGGGTTGGGACAGTCTGCGTTATCCGCCAAAGATTACAAACAAGCGGCCGAGTATCTTGAACAAGCGCTGAAGGAGACGCCTCAAGCGAATCGCATTCACTATGCGCTCGCGATGGCTTATCGCGGTTTGGGAGATCTCGAGAAAGCCCGAATGCATCTGGCGCAGCAAGGCCCGGTTGGCGTTCGAGTGTCCGATCCCCTGATCGACGGACTCCGGCAATTGATTCACGGCGACCGGCTTCACGTTATTCAGGGTCGTAAGGCTCTTGATGCAGGCAGGTACTCCGAAGCAGCATACGAGTTTCGCAAGGCGATCGCCGCCAACCCGAATGGCATTCCGGCCCGCGTGAACCTTGGGGCGGCGCTCGCGCAGATGGAAGACATTGCCGGAGCCGTCGAGCAGTACCAGCAAGCGCTCAAGATTGATCCTGCCAACGCGACGGCGCATTACAATGTTGGATTCCTTCTTTCAAAACAGAATCGGCACGAGCAGGCGATCATTCACTTCCAGGCTGTGCTGGCCTTGAATCCAACCGACAACGAATCGCGGCTTGCGCTCGCTCAGGAATTAGAGAAGTCTCGGCGAGCGGACGAAGCACTGGCGGAGTACTCACGCATTGTGAACTCCGATCCGGCCAATGAAGACGCAACGCTCGATCTGGTAAAACTGCTGCTGAGTAAGCGGCAACACAAACGGGCGCTCGAAACCCTCGAGAAGGCTCACACGTCGTCCCCTGAAAAAGGACGGACCGCAATTCTGTTGGCGTATTTGCTTGCGGCGAATCCGCAATACGATCTGCGTGATGGCGCAAGAGCGCTCGATTTGGCCCGGCTGGTTTACGGGGCAACCGATCTTGTCAATCACGGCGCGATAGTGGCGATGGCGCTTGCCGAGACCGGCCGTTGCTCTGAGGCTGCTGAATTACAGCGACGATTGATTGCTGCTGCCGAGCGAGATCGAAGACCGGACATAGTCGTTAAGTTGAAGACAGACTTGCGCCGATATGAGAGCGCGAACCCTTGCCGGCCTCAAGGCGAGTTGCTGGTGTCTGATCCAGCAGCTCAACAAGAGCGGAAACAGCCGTGAGCTTCGGTGGTTAGTGGTCGGTGGTCAGTGGTCAGTGGTCAGTGGTCAGTGGTCAGTGGTCGGTGGTCGGTGGTCGGTGGTCGGTGGTCAGTAGTGGTCAATGGTCAGTGGTCGGCGGACTGACCACTAACCACTGACCACTGATCACCGTTGACCTGCCCAGGAAAGAGTCGCACTATGCTCATTGCCCAACGGACGCGCGCGTTAGCAGATTCAACCATCGGCTCGCTGCGTTTGGGTTTCACTAGTGGAGTAGATCAGAGAAATCGGTAGTCATGTATGGGCGGTCCTCCGTGGCCGCCCCTTACTGAGGAAGCGCTTCATCGAAGGAGGGACGGCCACGGAGGACCGCCCATACAAGCGTGGCCTTAATTAAAACCTTTGTTACAACCAACTAGCGCATGATAGCCCGTCGATTCATAGTCAAAGGCAGAGTTCAAGGAGTAGGCTTTCGATACTTTGCGATTCGAGCGGCTCGACAAGCGGGAGTCGCCGGCACGGTTCGCAATCTCGCCGACGGCGATGTCGAGGCAATTGCCGAGGGCGCTCCAGCAGCAGTTGCCGAATTTCGAGCCGCTCTCGAACAGGGACCCTCGTACGGGCACGTGACTCAGGTTGATGAAATCGAGATGCAGCCAACGGGCCGCTACTCAGGTTTTGACGTAGTGTTTTGATCCGGTCTGTCTGAGTCGCTGATAAACTGGTAGCAAGAAGCAGAAGATCGTGACTAACAACGATCTGATCGTGTGCGACGACGCTTTAAATCTGATAAACTCCTTTTGCAAATAACGAGAAGAGGAGACGGACGTTGAGTCCTAATGTGGCTTTCATCTCTGGCGCAATTGCGATTCTCGCACTGGTTGTTTCAATCTTTGGCGCCTCGTGGCTCAATCAGCGTGCGACCGAGAGACTCGTAGACCAATTAGAAAAGCGCTTTGACGGACGATTGGCCGGTATCGAGCAGCGGCTTGATAGAATCGAGCGCCAGCTCGAGGCGGTTTTCAAGCCAATCCTGCCGCCCCGCTCATAGCAACTCCATTTAAGCTCGCAACCTAATGTTTTTCCATCTCTTGCTTTGGGAGACAACTTTGTGGACAACCTCAAACAACTGATACGAACCGTTCCCGATTTTCCTAAACCGGGAATAATGTTTTACGACATAACAACTCTGTTGAAGAATGCGTACGGCCTGCGCACAACGATCGATCGTCTGGTCGAGTGCATAGATGATCCCAACGTCGACACTGTCATCGGGGTTGAGGCTCGCGGATTCATCTTCGCACCGGCGCTCGCTTATCGTTTGAAAGCCGGCTTCGTGCCGGTGCGCAAACCTCGCAAGTTGCCGGCTGCCATCGAGTCGATCACTTATGATCTTGAATACGGAACTGACACTCTAGAGATTCACAAGGACGCGATCGGCGAGGGACATCGCGTAGTCATTGCGGACGACCTGTTGGCTACAGGCGGGACGGCTCGCGCGGTAGTAGATTTGGTTGAACGCCTAGGTGGCATCGTCGCGGGATTGGCGTTTGTCGTCGAGCTTAACTTTCTGAAGGGCCGCGATCGATTTCCCGGCCACAAGATCGCGTCGCTGCTCAAGTACGATGAATAGCCTCGGAGCGTTGTTAGTGGTTCAGTTGCGCGCGCCGACACAATCAACCGCTGATTTGCGCCGCCTTTGGTACGCTGATCTGCGCAGATCAGCGCAACGCAGTCAGCGATGATCAGCGGTTAATTCTTCCTCGACGGTCGCAAGAGTCGAATTGAACCAATGCCGCTCAGGCTGATCTCTGGACACTTCAAAAGCGCATCTGTTAGCTTAAACCCGATGTGCTCCCGTAGCTCAGTTGCATAGAGCGTCCGCCTCCTAAGCGGAAGGTCGCGCGTTGGAATCGCGCCGGGGGCACCATAACTTTTCTCACTCAAGCCGTTTCTTGACAGAGCCGCAAGCCGCACCATACGCTCACTAACTGATTTCTTGTTGCGGTAATCGACACACGCTCGCAACATCTATCATTAATTCTCAGGAGGAACGTTCTTTCATGAGCGAACTAATATCACTGACCAAAGACGGCGAAGTAGCCGTCATCACTGTAAACAATCCACCCGTCAATGCGCTGAGCCCTGGCGTGCCCGAAGGAATCGCTTCAGCGATCGAAGCTGTCTCGAAAGATGGCTCTGTCAAAGCAGCGATACTGATAGGAAGTGGCACCACGTTCATCGCCGGCGCCGATATCAAGGAATTCGGCAAGGTCACAAGCGGCGAAAAAAGAGGCGGCAGCTTGTTGCCGCTGCTCCTCGCGATCGAGGACTCCCCGAAGCCCACGATTGCCGCGATTCACGGAACAGCCTTTGGCGGCGGACTCGAGGTCGCAATGGCTTTTCACTATCGAGTCGCGGCCCCTTCAGCTCAAGTCGGCCAACCTGAAGTAAAGCTCGGAATAATTCCCGGAGCTGCCGGCACTCAACGTTTGCCAAGACTCGCCGGCGTCGAGAAGGCAGTCGAGATGTGCGCGTTCGGCGAGCCGATCAAAACCACGGCCGCGCTCGAGTACGGTATCGTCGATCGCATCATCGAAGGCGATCTCCTCGCTGGGTCAGTGGCATTCGCTCGAGAGATCATCGCAAGTGGAGTCAAACCGCCAAAAACTCGGGAGAAGAACGACAAGCTCGGCGACGAGCAGGCTAACGCTCCGGTTTTTGCGGCGGCGCGCGAGCAGGCCAGGAAAACCAGACGCGGTCAGACTGCGCCGGTCGCGGCCATCGATGCCGTCGAGGCGGCAACGAAACTTCCCTTCGATAAAGGATGCGAGAAAGAAGCCGAGCTGTTCCAACAGTGCTTGTTTGGCGATCAGTCCAAAGCGCTGATTCACGTCTTCTTCGGCGAACGCGAGGTCGCAAAGATTCCCGACATTCAAAAGGACACTCCGACGATCGAAATCAAGAAGGCGGCCGTCGTAGGGGCGGGAACGATGGGGGGCGGCATCACGATGAACTACGCCAACGCCGGAATCCCGGTCCTGCTCAAAGAAACCTCACAGGAGTTTCTCGATCGCGGACTTGCGACCATCAAGCGCAACTACGCGAACTCAGTCAAGAAGGGCCGCTTCTCGCAGGAGGTGATGGATCAGCGAATGGCGTTGATCACACCGACGCTTAGCTATGATGGTTTCGAAGAGGCCGACATCGTTACCGAAGCGGTGTTCGAAGGAATGGATTTGAAGAAGCAGGTGTTCGGTGAGCTCGATAACATCTGCAAGCCGGGCGCGATCATCGCATCGAACACTTCGACTCTGAACATCGATGAGATCGCGTCGGTCACGGCGCGTCCCGAGTTTGTGATCGGGCATCACTACTTCAGCCCGGCGAACGTCATGCGGCTTCTCGAGATTGTGCGTGGAAAAGCAACGAGTAAAGAAGTCATCGCCACGTCGATGGCGCTTGCAAAGCGGCTGAAGAAAGTAGGTGTGCTTGTCGGTAACTGTCGAGGTTTCGTGGGCAACCGAATGCTCGCGCCTTATCGCCGCGAGGCCGAGTTCCTGATCGAAGAGGGCGCGGCGCCCCAGGACGTTGACGGCGCGCTGTACAAATTCGGCCTGGCGATGGGCCCGATCGCGATGGGCGACCTTGCGGGCCTCGATGTGGGCTGGAGGATCCGCAAAGAGTTCAAGCACCTTGAAGACCCGACTGTGCGGCATCCGTTGGTTGGAGACCGGCTTTGCGAGATGGGCCGTTACGGGCAGAAGACCGGCGCGGGCTGGTATCGGTATGATGAAAATCGCAAACCCATCCCCGACGCTGAAGTAGATAAGCTGATCGAGCAGGCCTCGGCCGAGGCGGGCATCGAGCGACGCGAAGTGCGCGAGCAGGAGATCGTCGAGCGAACCATGTACGCGCTCGTCAACGAAGGCGCAAAGATTCTCGAAGAAGGCTTCGCGCTGCGTGCCGTAGACATTGATATCATTTACATCAACGGCTACGGGTTTCCAGCGTGGCGCGGCGGTCCGATGTGGTTCGCCGACACGGTTGGAGTCAAGAAGGTCTACGATCGCGTCGGCGAGTTTCACGCACAGCACGGCAAGTTATGGGAGCCGGCGCCCCTGTTGAAGACTCTAGCCGAGCGAGGCAAGACGTTCGCGGATTTCGACAAGGGCAATATCACGGTTGCGGCCTAAGCTCCGCGAGACCTCCGCGTCCTCTGCGCCGTCTGCGGTTGAATTCATCTTTAACCGCCGAGGACGCAGAGGACGCGGAGGAAAGAAAGGAATTCATCATGAGAGAAGCATACGTAGTCGCAAGCTCACGAACTCCGCTTGCGAAATCCTATAGAGGTTCATTCAATCTGACGCGGCCTGACGATCTGGCCGCGCATTGCATTCGCGACGTGCTGAAGAAAGTGCCGCAGCTTCCACCCGAAGAAATCGAAGACGTGATTCTCGGTTGCGGGCAGCCGCACGGCGCGCAGGGCAACAACGTCGCCCGCGTTGCAGCGATTCGCGCTGAGCTGCCGGTGTCCGTCGCCGGCATAACGGTAAATCGATTCTGCTCTTCAGGACTACAGTCGGTCGCGATGGCTGCACACGAAATCATCAACGAAGGCGCTGACGCGTCGATCGGCGGCGGAGTCGAAAGCATCACGATGATGACGCGCGACAGCAATCCCAATCCGTGGGTGCTCGAGCACAGCCCCGGAATCTACATGGTGATGGGGGATACAGCGGAAGTCGTAGCCAGGCGCTACAAGATCAGCCGCGAAGCACAGGACGAATACTCGCTGTCGAGCCAGCAGCGCACGGCCCGCGCGCAAGCCGAAGGCTTCTTCAACGCGGAACTCGCGCCGATGAACGTCACGCGCGGGACCCTCGACAAGAAAACCGGAGAGATCGTCAGCCGCGAAGAGCATCTCTGCGATCGCGACGAATGTAATCGTCCCGACACAACGCTTGAGGGGCTCGCGGCGCTCAAGCCTTACTTTGATCAGACGAGCGGACAGGGCACGGTAACCGCCGGAAACTCTTCTCAGTTGTCGGATGGCGCTTCGGCGACGCTGTTGATGTCGGGCGAGCGGGCCAGGGCGCTCGGCGTCGAGCCGAAGCTGATCTTTCGCGGATTCGTGGTTGCGGGCTGTGAACCGGACGAGATGGGCATTGGCCCCGTGTTCGCTGTGCCGAAGCTTCTGAAGCGGCACGGGCTGAAGATCGACGACATCGACTTGTGGGAGCTGAATGAAGCTTTCGCGGTGCAGGTTATCTACTGTCGCGACCGGCTCGGAATCGACCCTGACAAACTCAATGTCAACGGCGGCTCGATCGCAATCGGGCATCCGTTTGGAATGACCGGCTCGCGAATGGTTGGAACGATAGCCAACGAGATGCTGAGGCGCAGGGCGAAGCTGGGTGTAGTTACGATGTGCATCGGCGGCGGCCAGGGCGCGGCCGGGTTGTTCGAGGCTTGCAACTGAATAGGTTCGTAGTTCGGCCTTCAGGCGGAAGTTTGTAACTTGGAGTTCAGAACAAAACGTAAATACGAACTTCCGCCTGAAGGCCGCACTACGAACTTGAGGGACCGCACAAATGCCAGATGGCCTTTTTGATCTCACAAATAAAGTAGCGATCATCACCGGCTCAACAAAAGGCATCGGCCGCGCTATCGCCGAAGCTCTCGCGCGAGCCGGCGCGAGCGTCGTGATCTCCAGCCGCAAAGCGGACAAGTGCGAAGAGGTGGCCAACGCAATAAAGAGCGAAGGGCACGAGGCTGCGGCGATCGCCTGCCACATCGGCAAGCGAGAAGACGTCGAGCACTTGGTTGCTGAAACAAAAACGCGTTACGGCAAAATCGACGTTCTCGTTTGCAACGCAGCCGTCAATCCCTATTACGGACCAATGTCAGGCCTGGGTGATGATGCCTTCGCAAAAGTCATGGACTCGAACGTGCGCAGCAACATTTGGCTTTGCAATCTTGCTATTCCGGACATGGCTGAAAGAAAAGACGGCAGCGTGATCATTGTTTCGAGCATCGGCGGGCTGAAGGGATCGCTGAATCTCGGGATCTACGCGATCTCGAAAGCAGCGGATTTTCAACTGGCTCGCAATCTCGCCGTCGAATGGGGGCCGAAGAACATTCGAGTGAACTGCATCGCGCCGGGTCTTGTGCGAACCGATTTCGCTCGCGCGCTGTGGGAGAATCCCGAGACTCTTGGGCGCGCTGAGACGTTGACTCCGCTGCGTCGCATCGGCGAGCCTGACGACATCACCGGCGCCGCGGTGTTCCTGGCGTCGCGCGCGGGAGCGTGGATGACCGGCCAGGTAATGGTTATCGACGGCGGCGTCACCATCGCGGGCTGAGAAGTTAGTGGCTCGTACTGTTCGTTATTAGGTTGCTGACTGGTCAGTCCTTTGCGTGCTTTGCGGTCCTTTGCGACTTTGCGCTGAGTATGATTAGGCAACGCAGAATCCAAACACCACCCAGCGGTTTGACACTCCCCCTCGTAACTGTTCATACTTATATCAGTTGGACGCTGTGTGAATCTCCGGACTCAGAACGAACAAATGGGAAGGGAGCACATAGATGGACAACAAAAAGATAGTCAGCACGCTTAATGACCTCATTGAAACTTGCCGGGATGGGCTCAACGGATTCAAAGAGGCAGCCGAAAACGTCAAGGGCCCGGATCTCAAAACCCTCTTCACTCAGATATCCAACGAACGCGCAAAGTTCGTGCAGGAACTTCAGCTCGAAGTGCGCAGATTAGGCGGCGAAGCTGAGAAGACCGGCTCGACCGCAGGCGCGCTCCATCGCGTTTGGATGGACGTCAAGGGAACGCTGACGGGTAAGGACGATCACACGATACTCGTCGAATGCGAAAGGGGCGAAGACTCGGCGGTCGACGCATACAAGGATGCGATCAAGCTCGGCCTGCCGACAGACATTCTTACGATCGTCCAGCAGCAGTTCCAGATAATTCAGCGCGATCACGACCGGATAAAGCAAATGCGTGACTCCAAAGCCGCCACCTCAGGCCGCTAACCCGCACTTCATCGAAAGGCTGGCACTGTGATTAACTAGGAGCCGTCAAAAACATGTGGGGGCGGCCCTCCGTGGCCGCCCCTCGATCCGACACAGGTATCCGCAAATCAACGAGGGGCGGCCACGGAGGGCCGCCCCTACATGGACATTAAGGTCCTGGCGTAAAAGTGGCAGGCCCCATGCTCGAACCCGGTGATAAAGCTCCAGGCTTTTCGCTGACACAACTAGACGGCGCGGCGGTATCACTCGAGGCCGACACATTCACGAAGCCGCGCCTGCTGGTGTTCTTCGAAACCGATTGCCCGACTTGCCGGCTGGCGATTCCCTACCTCAATCGGCTGAGTCGCGAGCTCAAAGGCGCTTCGGCTATTCTCGGCATATCCCAGGACGGCGAGGCTCCCACTCGCGCGTTGGTCGAGCAAGCTCCCATCGAGTTTCCGGTAGCGCTCGAGCACGACCTCAGCGTCACAAAGCTCTACGATCCGGTAGCCGTGCCTACATTGTTCCTCGTCGGCAGCGACGGACTCATTGCCAAAACTCTTGGAGGCTTCGATAAGCAAGCCTTGAACGGAATCGCTTCCGCGATGGCCGGCAGAGAACTCGTAATAGCCGCGCCATTCGACGGCGCACCCGATTCCAAATACGGATGCACGTCTCGACATCTCGAGACCGCGGGCGAAGGTGAACTCGCCGCGGCGGCAAACCCATACGTAACGCGAGCGGCTCGCGCTTCAAGAAGCGAGTTGGATGATTCAATCGATCCTTTCGAATACTGCTCGATCTTTGGTGATCCGCTGCCCGTCATTCCGCCGACTGTCGAGAGAGTCGACCGCATGCTGGCAGCCTGCGCGCTTTCGCCGGATGAAGTAGTCGCGCTGATCCCGCCTAACTACGGCGCGGCCACCGTCGAAAAGATCGCCGCCAACGCGGTGATGGCGGGGTGCAAGCCTGAGATGATGCGTGTTCTGATCCCGCTCGCGCGAGCGGTGTGCGATGAACGTTTCAATATTCACGGCGTCCAGGCAACCACGCACTTCGCTGCGCCTCTGGTGATCGTCAACGGGCCGGTTCGTCAAGAGATGGGCTTTGCATGCGCCGGCAATGTCTTCAGCAATATTGCTCGCGCAAACAGCACGCTTGGCCGAGCGCTACAGTTGATATTGACGAACCTGGGAGGAGCGCGGCCCGGCGAGATCGATATGTCCACGCTCGGCAACCCCGGGAAGTTTTCTTATTGCATAGCCGAAAACGAAGAGGAGAATCCGTGGGAGCCCCTGCACGTCGAGATGGGTTTCAAGCCTGACCAGAGTACCGTTTCTCTCTTCGCCGGTGAACCACCTCACGGGGTCAGCGAACATATCGCCCGTGAAGGCAAGCAGGTCCTTAAGACGATCAGCCGCGCGCTTGCGACGGTCTGGTCTTATCGAGTGTGCGCGGGCGTCGAAGCGATGGTCGTGCTCTGTCCCGAACACGTAAAGACGCTTCACCGCGATGGCTTCACCAGGCAAGCGGTGCGCGAGTTCCTGTTTGCAAACACCGGCATTCCGCTTCGACACTTTGAAGAAGGCGCCGGCGAAGGCGTTCCTTATGTGAAGCTCTACAAGCAATCGGTGATCGACGGCGAGCAGTGCTACCTGAAGTTCACCGATCCTTCGGCGATCAAGCTCGTTGTGGCGGGTGGGACCGCCGGAAAGTTTTCGGCGGTGATCGGAAGCTGGGCCGCCGGCGCTCGCGGCAGTCAGATGGTGACGTATCCGATAGAGCATTGATGATTGCCGATTGCCGATTGGCGATTGGCGATTGGCGATTGATTTTGCGGCTGAACCAAGAGTGTTCTCAATCCGCCTGGTTCATTCCAACGCAGCAATCCGGAATCGGCAATCGCCAATCGCCAATCGGCAATTAGAAGGGGGTTAAATGCCAATAACACTTGTGAATCCTCTCGACGAAACTCCCCGGGTCGTTTCGATCCCGGCGCCGCGACTCAACAACCTCGCAGGCAAGACTATTGGCCTGCTCGACATCAGCAAGCCCGGGGGCAGCATCTTTCTCGATCACCTCGAACACCTATTGAAGCAGAACTACGGTGTCGCTGATGTCGTTCGTGCGATGAAGCCTACGTTCACCAAGCCTGCGCCCGACGCGGTGATTGAGAAACTGGTCGCCGCGAAATGCGACGCGGTGATCGAAGCGCTCGCCGATTGAGGCTCGTGCACAACGTGCAGTTTGCACGACTCAACAAAACTCGAGAGCGCGGGAATTCCCGCCGTACCGGTAGCGACTACGGAGTTCATGACGGCGGCTCGCGCGCAAGCGAGCGCGCTTGGCAGATCGGACCTCGACGCCGTGTACGTAGCTCATCCGATTCAGGATCAAACAAAGTCTGAGATCGAACTAAAGGCGGAAGCTGTTCTCGAAGAGTTAGTGAGGCGGCTTACCGAGTTTGTAATACCAGGTTTGTAGTTCCAAGTTTGTAGTCCCAAGTTTTTGCTAAGACCACCAAAGTGAGCAGAACAGATTTGACTTTTGTTGCCATCCCTTTCCTCGGGTGTAATTAGAAATGGGACCTGGGTCGCGGCACTTCGAAGCGTGGATCGAGCGTTCCGGTCGGCACTTCGAAGCGGCGATCGAGCGTTCCGCTCGGCAACCCCATAGGGGTGCGATGTTCATAGTAAAGACCGCACGCGGACTTCCGAGCTCCGTTAGGAGCGGCATAAACCTTTAGCGCGCAGGACATTCCACCCCTACAGGGTTGGCAACGTAGCGATCTCGATACTATAAACATTCTACCCCTACGGGGTTCTAAGAGATTCTGCAGAGCTTATCGACGAGGAGCCCCGTCCGCCACAAGTCCCATTCTTAATCAGGGATTACAACAATGGCCTGCTAGGCGCGAAGGCCCAGGTCATAGCGCAATACGGCCCGAACTCAAACGAGGTGCAGGCCATGAAGCTCAAGAAGAAGACCGAGTACAAGAGCCCCAAGCGCAAAGCTCAACCGAAGAGTTGATAGCGGTGTCAAATAACTCGAACGCTCGGTGGTGGGGTGATAGTGTGTTGTTCGCTCACATTCGCGTTTTTTCCTCTGCGTCCTCGGGGTCCTCTGCGGTTGATTCCGAGCCACTGAGCAGGAAAAACCGCGGAGGACGCCGGGGCCGCAGAGGACTGCTTCCGGACAACACGCTAATACCCCACTACCGAACGCTCAGTGCTCAGAGCAGCGATTCGACGGTTCGCTGGTTCGATCGCATTTCGAAGGCTCATTCCTCGATACACGTTCGCAATTCCATCTGAGCTGAACCGACTCCGTCCGGAGTTGGATGTTCACAGAATTGCGGCGCGTATACGATCCACCCAATGGTGCGATGTTGGTGTCGGCTTAATGCGCGGCCGGCCATCATTGCACCCTCTCTTTTGCCGGTCTTACAATGAGGCGCTTGAATTAGAGCTTTGGGCAACTGTAACATTCACGCCGCTCTCAGTTTGATCTAATTCGACATACTCGAACACCGAGTTGCTGACCACTCTTACTTGATCGAAAAGGCTTCGTAGATGAGCGCCAAACGCTTCCGCATCGCATTCTCATTCGCCGGCGAGAAGAGAGATTTCGTCGCGGAAGTGGCGAACATTCTTGCGAAACGGTTTGGTGAGGACGCGATACTTTACGACAAGTTTCACGAGGCGGAATTCGCGCGGGCGCGACTCGGACGTTATCTGCCAAAGCTCTATTATGAAGAGTCCGAACTGATCGTAGTCGTGATTTGCGGTCAATATGCCCAAAAGGAATGGACCGGCCTCGAGTGGGACGCAATCTTTGATTTGCTGAAACAGCGCCGAGAGCAAGAAGTACTGCTCGGGAGGTTCGATCGCGCGACTGTTGACGGGCTTTATTCCGATGCGGGCTTTATTGACTTCGATCAGAAGACGCCGGCACAGACCGCAACGGTTATTCTAGAACGCCTTGCCCTCAACGAGCGCAAGCCCAGAGATTACTATTCGAAGGCTGATACGACGGGCCAACCCGCTCTCAAGACGACAATCCCGAACAACCTTCCCCGGCTCCAGTCCTTCTTTGGCCGCGAGAAAGAACTCGACGTAATTCACGAGGCGCTCGATCCAGAGGCGCGAACGTGGGGAGCGCTCATCGACGGGGTGGGAGGCATTGGTAAGACTTCGCTTGCGGTTCGCGCGGCTTATGACTGTTCTCCAGATTCGTTCAAGCGCATCATCTTTCTCTCGGTCAAGTCTCGCGAGCTTGATGATGACGGCCTGCGCGAGCTCGGGCCGTTCATCCTTCCGGGGTTCCTGGAAATGCTCAATGAGTTGGCTCGCGAATTGGGCCAGCCGGACATCACGAAATCGGCTGAAGACCAGCGCATCAGGTTACTGCTCGACGCGTTGCGCGATACTCACACGCTGTTGATTCTCGATAATCTCGAGTCACTCACCAAGGGCGATCGCGATCAACTCTTCACATTCGTGAAGAGACTGCCGCAAGGCTGCAAGGCGATACTCACGAGCCGTCTTCGAATCGGTTCCAGCTCTGATGAGTTGATGCTTGAAGAACTCGACGAGACGGCCGCGCTCGAAACTCTCGCGGATCTCGCGCGGCACAATCGGCTGCTTGAAAAGACCAGCCAAGCTGAGCGGCTTGCGCTCTACAAACAGACGGGCGGCAAGCCTCTGCTATTGCGATGGGTGGCTGGGCAACTCGGGCGCGGAAGCTGTCGAACATTCGCCGACGCGTTAAGCTTTCTGCAAAGTTGCCCGGAGGAAAATGACCCGCTTGAGTTCATCTTCGGCGACCTTGCGGAGGACTTCAGCGCGGAAGAGACGAGCGTACTCGCTGCGCTGACTTACTTCACTCTGGCTGCAAAAGTAGAGCACATCGTTGATGTTTCAGGTCTCGACGCAGAGCCGGTCACGGTGGCTTTGCGCACGCTCGCCAACCGCTCGCTGGCTGTGCCGGATCAGCAGGAGTCGGTGTTCGCGTTGGTGCCAATGGTGGCTGAATTCATGAGACGCAAACGACCGGAAGTTGTCTCGGAAACCGGAAGCCGTTTGGAGGAGCGCGCCTATGCGCTGATCACAGAGAACGGATACCAAAATTATGAGCGCTTTCCCGTGTTGGATGCGGCATGGCCCACGGTAGCTCCGGCATTGCCGCTGTTTGTTGACGGCGAGAATGCGCGTCTACAGAGAGTGTCCGATGCGCTTCAAAAATTCCTCGACTTCACTGGACGCTGGGATGAACGGCTCTCGCTGAGCGAGCAGGCGGAAGCCAAGGCCGTTGCGGCTGGGGATCACTACATTGCCGGCTGGCGCGCATATCAGGCGGGATGGATTCACCAATTGCGAGGTGACGCCGAAGGAACGTTGGCCCGTGCCGAGCGCGCGAGAGCGCATTGGAATACAGTGGGAGCTGGCACTCGCGAGCGCGCTACCGCTATCCGTCTGGTTGGCGTAGGGCACGAATTGAAGGAGAACTACGCTGCCGGCATCTCCGCATACGGTGAGGCTCTCAATTTGTTCCGCAGCGAGTCAGGAGAGAACGAGGATGTCGCCTCAGTACTAGCTGATTTGGCCGGGGCAGAACGTCTCTCTGGCGATCTCGATGCCGCGGAGCGCGATTATGGCGAGGCGCTCCGCATTGCGCGAGCAGTTGGTCATGCGGAAGGGGTTGCTATCTACATGGGCAATTTCGCCGACCTCGCGCTGGACCGCGAAGACTGGCCTGGGGCTGAAAACCTAGTTCGAGAGGCGCTAGTCTTGTCCGAACAAGTGGGTCGTCAGGAACTGATCGGCTCAAACTGCCACCGTCTCGCCTTTGCTCTTGCGCGGCAGGAGAAGCGCGACGAAGCGCTGACCTATGCTCGGCGTGCCGTGGAAATATTCACTCGGCTTGGCTATTCCGAACTTGAGCGCGCTCGCGCGACGCTGGCTGAGTTCGAGTCTGAATCCTCGGGCGAGGATAACGACTGACTCAGGGCATATCGTATCGACTCAGGAGAAGCTTTCCTTCGTAATCAACGACGCCCAAAACAACCCGGTCCAGCCAGCCGTGACGCCCTAACACATTGCGCGTGATCGATGGATCGTCAGCGAAGTAAATCATTATGGTGTGTCATCCGCTACCAGCCTCCGAAGGGCGCGTCGTTGACCGAGGAAACATGAACTAGAAAAGGATGATCGACTCCCGCTTGCCGGGCTTGCTCCCGAGCTTCACGAATGCTGGGGCCGCTTCCTACCAGCCGCTCACCATCGAGCGCCACATATTTCCCGGCGTATTCCTCCCGATGAGTTTTCAACCAAGCCATGTGCTCGGCTCGTTTTGGAGCGGAATCACCCGGCTTTAAGGCGGAATGATTTGTGTTTGTTTCGCAACGCGCAGAAGATGACTCTATTTGCTCGCTCAAAAACTTCGCAAGCTCCGACTTCTCTTGCAGCGTCAACGACGCCAGCCGATCTTTCAACGCAGTGAGTTCCTCAGTGGACATCACATACCTCCCGCTGACGCAAATTATACTACGTGGCGGTCAGTTTTTGATTACCTGGTCGACCTCATTCAGTGGCGGGGCGCTTACCCAGTCTGTTCGCTCTTCCGTATCGTCGTCGTTCGAAGAGTGAACACCGTACCGTCGCCGGGCCGCGCGCTCCATGTAACGTTTGCTTCTATGAGGCTCGCGCGTGAGCGCATATTCGTAAGCCCCCGGCCTTTCTTTGCAAGCCTGTTCACATCAAACCCGCGGCCGTTGTCTTCAAGCTCGATCACCAGCGCGCCGTCAGGTTCAATCGCAAGTGACAGCTTGACGTGAGTCGCAGCCGAATGGCGACACACATTACTGATCGCTTCCTGCACTATTCGGTAGATTTGAATCTGGCTTGCCGCATCGAGTCTCATACGTTCGTCGACTCCAGGGTCGCAAACGAATTCATACTCGAATCTCTTCTCCGCCGGTTGATGCCCGACCGCATCCGCGAGCGCCCATTCGAGCGCCGCTCCGAGGCCTACGTTTGCAAGCGCCGAGGGGCTCAGGTCTTCGCATATGCGGCGAATCTCGGTTGAGACCGATTCGATCTCAGCGCGAATCTTCGAAGGCTCGACGTGACCGTTGCTACTTTCATTGACAGGCAACTGGTCGGTCAGCAGCATCAACCTGCGCAGGTCCGACAGCGTTTGATCGTGCAAATCGCGAGCGATCCTTCGGCGTTCGGTTTCGGTTTCGTTTGCCAGTTGGAATCGAGTTTCAGCGAGCGCGACGTTTGTTCCAACGAGCCGTTTGTTCTGACGATAACCCCACCACATCGCTACCAGCGCGAGCAGCAACAACACTGACAGCGCGGTGGAGGTCCACGGGAAAGGCGCTCGAGCTACATTGAACTCGAAGCGAATCGGTTCGGAAGCCACGAGATCGCGAGTGTAGGCTCGAGCTTCGACTCGATAGTTTCCCGGGCGCAGGTTCTCGAGCAACAACTGAGAGTCGTGCGAGAGTTTCTGTCTTACCAGGACGCCATTGTGATCGGCCACCGCAAAGCTGTATTGAAATTGTTCCGCGAAAGTCCGGCTGCTGTTTGCGGCAACCTCGACCGCCAGGCTGTTCTGCGGATACTCCAGTTTCAAGCCTTGCGATAACTCTTCGGCAAGGAAGATCCGCTTCCCCATGACTCGCGTCACATTAAGAACGGGAGCTGCGAGACTGGGTCGGTAGCGGGCTACGCCGCGACTCGTGCCGATCCAGAAATCGTCATCTGCTGATTGGCCGCGAACGGAAACAAGGCAAAACGCGTTCTGTGAAGGCAAGCCCTGTTCGGTGTCAATTCGCGACGTCAGTACGAAGCCAGGCGAGACGCTCCCGCGCAACACCTTGTACACTCCGCCGCCAAGCGTTGCGCACCATACCGCTTTCTCTGAACTGATCTGTGAACTGATCCGTGAACTGATCTGTGAACTCATCTGGGCCGCGGGAACTACACAACGCGCATCGACGCCTTCGATCATTCGCTCGAGCGTGCCCGACTTGAAAGCATAGAGTCCGCGCGCCGTCGCGAGCCACAACACGTCGTCGGTTGCGCCTTCAATCGACCAGACGCTGGCTCCGATCAATTCGTCGAGCGCGTGATCGACCGCCGCTCGCTTGCCGTCGAACGAGAAGACCCCGGCCGCTGCGGTCCCTATCCACAGCTTTCCTTGCTCGCCCTTCTCGCCCTTCTTGCCCTTCTCGCCCTTCTCGTCCCTCTCGTCCCTTTCGGCGTGCAAGCTTACGACTTGTTTCGCACGGGGATCAGAAGAATCATCGGGCCATACCAGCGTGCGCCTTGTGCCGTCGAGTCGTTCGACTCCTCGATCGAAGTTGGCAAGATATACCGAGCCCTGGAACCTTACGATCGATCGAATGTTGTCGGGAGCGCCCGATGCGCCCTCGATGCGTACGAATTGCCGCGAAGACACTGCTGCTCCTTCGGCGGAGAACAAGCCTGAAGCCGTTCCTATCAGCAAACGTCCGGACTGGTCTTCACCGATCGAGTGAATGATCCTGCCCTTGAACGCGGTGACTTCTTGCCAGCCTGCATCGAAGAGGTGAGCAGAATCGCGAGTAAACAACCCTCGATTAGTACCGCACCAGAGCGTGGAATCGGATGATCGAAAGAGCACTCGCGCAACGTTGCTCTCGGGCTCGGTGGAAACCGCTTCGACGCGCAAGCCACCCGGATCGTAGCGAGAGACACCGCGATCGGTTGCGAACCACGCGACGCCTTCGCGGTCGATGAACACCGAGTGAATCTGATTCGAACGCAAGCCCCCTGCGGTGTTTTCAAAAGTAAAGTGTTCGAGGCGCTGGCGCCCCCGATAAACGGAAACGCCGCGTGCTTCGCTGCCGGCCCACAGGTTGCCGCTCTGGTCGAATGCCAGCGCGGTGACCTTGCCGAGACCCGCGCCGATTTTTTCGGGATGAGTCAGGTCGCTCGCGTCATACAGCCCGCTGTCTTCTGCTGAGGTGTCGGCGCCGAACCAGACCTGTCCGCGCGAATCCGTTTCAATTGCCTCGACGAAGAACGCCCGCGGGCGGCTGAGAAGCTCTTTGACGACGGTGGCAGTTGGCGCGGCTCCTGCTTTCAATTGCGCGGCGTCAATCGCAAGCAGTCCCCTGCTGTGAGTACCGACTATCAGAGCACCGTCAACCAGGTCGAGGCTCGTCAACTGAACCGGCGTGTGGCCTCTCGACTCGATTGTGAGCAGCGGATGGTTTTCTGAACTGATCTTATGAGTCAACAGCGATCCGTCGCGCGCGGTCGAGCAATCGAAGATCTCGCCCTGCTGGCTTGTCATCAGCGCGCGCCCGGCTTCTGGAGTGATGATCGCCGTAATGAAGCTTCCTTGGGTGTCTGGAACAGGTTTGATTTCACCGTTGATCAACCTCGCGGCTCCGGCGTCCGAGCCGATCCAGAGGACGCCCTCGCGATCGAGCTTGAGCACACGAACCCGGGCGGCTGCCGGCCCATCAGTCGCGAGCTTCTGAACTCGACGGCCATCGTACTTAGCCAGGCCGCTGTCAGTGCCGAACCACATCGCGCCGTCCGGGTCCTGGGCGATCGCGTTAACGTGATCCGAAGGAAGTCCGTGAAAAAGTGTGACGGCGCCCCATTGGTGGAGACTCGAGGATAAAGCAACGCCGGTCTGAGGTTGGGCCGAAGTCAGGCCGAGGACGGAAAAGAACGAAACCACAAAGACACAAAGACACAAAGCGATCAGGCCTCTTCGTGCCTTTGTGCCTTTGTGGTTGATTTCGAAAACGTACTTCATTGAGCCCCGTGCTCTTCCAGGTAGCGCTTGCGGTCGCGCTCGATCCAACTCTCTAATTCCGTCGCTGCCTTCTCGAGTTCGTCGCTGTTGAGCAACCCGCGACGAAGCGCTTCGAAGAAGGCGCGAGTCCGCACGTTGTAAGCCAGCTTGTCGTAGGCTTCGTTGGGCGTTCCTTCAGGAGAAGAAACGAACAGTTTTTCGTAGAGAGTCGCGAGCCGGCTCTCGACTCCGCGAAGACTCAAGCTGCACTTTCGTGCGATCGTCCAGTTCGAAAGCCCGAGCGCGAGATAGTACAACGCTTCGGCTTCAAACTCAGTCAACAGCGGCCGCTTGAATGAATCTTTGAACGCCGGGTCGATCATGTCCGCGCCGTCCTCGAGCACCGCTGCAACAAAGCGAAGAAATCGCGATTCGGGATTGTTCTTATGAATGAAGCCGTATGCAGGAGGCGGCTGAACTGTCTTTATGATCTTGCGAATCTCGTTGATGTAGATCTCGTGCGGAAACTGAGTCCAGAAGATTATTCGCGCGGCGGGAAAGGTTCGCCAAATCGCGCGCGCGGCTTTCACGCCTGAGAGCCTGGGCATTTGAATGTCGAGCACACAAAGCTCCGGTCGATGCTTGAGTGCGAGTTCAGCGGTCTCTTCGCCGTCGGCGGCTTCGATGACTGGGAGGTGAGCCGGGAACTCACGCTCGAGCAGATCACGCAGGTATCGGCGTTGGGCTACGTTGTCTTCGGCTATGAGGATGCTCACGGACCTTGATGCTATTGCTCGGCTGACAACAGGTCAATGTGGTTTACCACAGTCAAGGCAATAGCTGGGAAAAATAGCCCTCCGTCGCTTTGCGTGCTCTGCGGTCCTTTGCGTCTTTGCGCTGAGTATTATCTGTCAACTTGAATACCACTGAGTATGATTCGTCTGGGGCGGCCACGGAGGGCCGCCCCTACAAGTGATCTTGAATACCACTCTGCATGGTTGGACGCCCAGTGTGGTTGCCCACAGAAACGTATTGCGTAGCAACCCCCGAGTGCGCTGGTGGCTCACTCCTAACGCCGCCCCCCGGCCTGCGTCAATATACGCTCGCATGAGCGAGACGCCAGAAAACAAATTGCGCATTTCGCTCGGGCTTTTCTGTCTGGCGCTCTCGCTCTTGATAACCGATCGAGTTGCGACGTCGCACGCTGACCGCCAGTCGATCGAGGACCCGACGGGCCGCGCGATGCTGACGTTCTACGCCGCGTTGCAAAACACGCAGCGCGGCGAGTGGGTCACACGAATCGTTCATTACGGCGACTCACACGTTGCGGCCGACATCCTGACGGGCGCATTGAGAAGAAGTCTTCAATCTGGTTTCGGCGATGCGGGCCCCGGATTCGTCCTCGCGGGCAAGCCGTGGCCGTCGTACTCGCGAGCGGGAGTCAGCAGCCGCGCAAGCTCCGGCTGGCAAGCCGATGGATTAACTCAAGCATCGCTTGCCGCGGATCGACGACTCGGGCTCGCAGGAGTCAGCTTGAGCACAAGCAGGGCGGGAGAGTGGTTGAGTCTGACCGCCTCTGGCCGTTACTTCGATGTCTACATGTTGAAGCAGCCGGGCGCCGGCGCCCTGGATATTTCGCTGGACGCGGCAGAGTGGAAACACAACGTCTCCCTTAGCTCGAGCACCTTCACGGCAGACTACGTCGAGGTTGTTGCACCCGACGACTCGATTCACACGATTGAGATCCGCACAACGTCCTCGGGGCTTATCCGGGTTTTTGGAATCGCGATTGAAGGCGAACGCCCGGGAGTGACCTACGACGCGCTTGGGATCAACGGCGCGCGCGCGAGCCGCCCGTTGCAGTGGGACTGGCGTCTGCTGTCGAGCAACCTCGAGCGCCGCGATCCCGACCTGATCATCGTCGCGTACGGATCAAACGAAGTAACCGATTCGGATCTCGATCTCGAAGAGTACTCCGCGAACTTCGCGACGCTGCTAAAGCGGTTTCGCGAGGCGGCGCCGCGAGCGTCGATCCTTGTTCTCGGTCCGCCCGATCGCGCAGTTCGAGAGGGCCGCCGGTGGAAGACGGCCAGTCGAATGGCCGCGCTGATTGGCGCACAGCGCCGGGCAGCCCTGAAGGCCGGCGCCGCTTTCTATGATCTGTTCAACGCAATGGGTGGTCCGGGTTCGGTCGAGCGATGGGCAACTCTGGCTCAGCCGCTCGCGCAAACGGATCGAGTCCATCTGACCGCCGCCGGCTACAGGCTCGTCGCCGACTGGCTCTATTTTGAATTGATGCAATGCTATTCACAAACGAAACATATTACATTTTCCTGATCGCCGTATTCTTCGCCTACTGGACGATAGCGAAGCGAGTTCGCGCGCGCGTCGTCTTCCTGCTCGTCGTCAATTGCCTGTTCTATCTGGTCGCTGGCGGCCGCTCGTTGCTTTTGCTCGGCGCGATTTCGGCGATTGATTATGCGGTCACGAGATTGATGGCTCGCCATGAAGATCGAAAGGCGCGCCGCCGATTGTTGTTAATCTCACTCGTGACCGATGTCGGTGTGTTATGCGCCTTCAAGTATGCGAACTTCTTCGTCGACACTGCGTCAGCCACGGCTTCGACGTTGGGCATCGCGTTCTCGAGCATGCACTTGAATGTGGTTGCGCCGATCGGAATTTCGTTCTTCATCTTTCAGTCGCTGGCTTACGTCATCGACGTTTATCGCAAAGACACTGAACCGGCGCGAAGCTATGCAGACTACCTTTGCTTTGTCTCCTTCTTTCCAACGATAGTCGCGGGTCCGATTCTGCGTGCAAAACAACTGCTGCCGCAGCTCCGCTCGCGTCCCGCGCTCGATAGCGCGATGGGCGGAGAGGCGTTGTTTCTGATCGCGATCGGCCTGATCAAGAAAATAGCAATCGCCGATTACTTGAGCGCTAACCTGGTCGACCGGGTATTCGATTTCCCGGAGCGCTTTTCATCGCTTGAAATTCTGGCGGCGATCTACGGCTACGCGCTGCAGATCTACGCGGACTTTTCGGGCTACAGCGACATAGCGATCGGTTCGGCGATGCTGTTGGGGTTCAGGCTGCCGGTCAATTTCAACTCGCCGTATCGCGCGATCGATCTGCCGGACTTCTGGCGACGCTGGCACATCTCGCTGTCCACGTGGCTGCGCGATTATGTGTTCTTTGCTATCTCCGGTCCTCGAGCGCGCAACGTAACCACGCTCTATTGCGGGCTGGTTGTAACGATGTTGATTGGTGGGCTGTGGCACGGCGCAGCCTGGACATTCGTTTTGTGGGGGCTGCTGCACGGAGTCGGTCTCGCAACGGCTCGAGCCTGGGCGAGCCTTCGCAAGCGACTGGGCCTCACGAAACGCAACACTCGGCTATCGCGGTTCGCGAGCGCTCTAATCACGTTTCATTTCGTCTGCTTCGCGTGGGTTTTCTTTCGAGCCGAAACTGTATCGGGTGCGTTGGGTGTGCTCGGTCAACTTACGGCCTTCTCGACAGACACAACCAACCTCGGTCTGGCGCTCGGGCTCCTGATTGTGTGCAGTCTCGCGGCTCAATGGTTGCCAAATAGCCTGTTCAAACTCGCGCTCAACGGTTTCGTTCGACTCCCGGCGCCCGCTCAAGCATGCGTGTTGTTTGTACTGGCGCTCGGACTCTATTCAGTCGCAAGCAGCGATTTGGTTCCGTTTATCTATTCGCGGTTCTAACAGGATAGACATGATTGACAGGGTTCAGACTCGAATTGCAAATTGCAAAATGCAAATTGAAAATTTCAAAATTAAAACCAGGCCCCGGTTGAATTCTCGCGGGGAGCGCGCGATTTGCAATTTGCATTTTTCAATTCGCAATTTGCAATTCCTCACCCTTCACATCGAAGCGCACTTTGCAGGTTGGGTCTTTATGAAGAGAGCGTTTTCAAACAAGACCGCGCAGGTGCTGGTAATGTTCGTCGCGCTGCTGCTTGTCCCGTATGTCGTTCCCGCGCTCGCTCGATATCGAGTTCCGATGCCTTTAGCGCTGACGCGGATCCTGCGCGTTAGAACGAGCGCCGCGGCGACGCCAACCAACGGCCAACTTGTGAACGCCGATGATTCGGCTCCGACGAACGGCGCGATTCAAACGGTGCCGGGTGAAATCGAAGACGCGTCAGGCCGCGCTCTCGACGGCGTGTTTGCGTCGCTCCTCAGAAGTGAAAGCGGCGGGACGCAGACGCGAATATGTCACTACGGTGATTCGCCAATAACCAATGACGGGATCACATCAACCGTCAGGCGCAAGCTTCAGCTCCGATTTGGTGATGCGGGTCACGGATTCATTTTGATCGATAAGCCCTGGGGCTGGTACGAGCACGCCGGCGTCATTCGAGAGGCCAGTCGCGGATGGCAAAGCGATCCCATGTTCATATCGCGAGGCGAACACCTTTATGGATTGGGGGGAGTCAGCTTCACTGCTTCGACGGGCGGCGTCAGCGCCAGCTTCAGCACCGCGCGCGAAGGCGTTGTAGGCCTCAGCGCTTCAGCTTTTGACATTTACTTCCTGATGCGGCCCGGCGGCGGCGACTTCGATGTTGCGGTTGACGATCAACAGATCGAGCGAGTGTCAACCGCCAGCGAGGATATCAGGTCGGCCTTTCATCGAGTGAACGTCGCCGAAGGCGCGCACAAGCTGACGATCAGAATAGTCGGCAACGGCGAGGTGCAAATGTTCGGCGTCACGCTTGAATCAAGTCACTCGGGAGTTCAATACGATTCACTTGGGGTCAACGGCGCGTTCATTGGGCTTCTGGCTCACTACCTGGACGCCGATCACTGGGCGGAACAGTTGCGCCATCGCCGGCCCGATCTTGTGATCATCGGCTACGGCGCCAACGAAAGTCAGTTCGAGCGGCTTCCGATGGACCAATACGAACAGGACACGCGAGAGGCCATACATCGAATACGAGCTGCGCTTCCGAGCGCGTCGATCATGCTGCTCGGACCGATGGACCGGGGAGCGCGAGGCGCGGGAGGCGGAATAGTCACGAGGCCGATGATACCCAAGTTGATCGCTTATCAACGACGCCTCGCGGCGGAGACGGGGTGCGCATTTTTCGACACGTTCACTGCGATGGGTGGCGAGGGAACAGTCGCGGAATGGTGCGACGCGCGGCCTCGATTGATGGGCGGTGACTACACGCACCCGACGGCGCAAGGCGCCGAGATCGTCGGAACGCTTATCTACGACGCGATGATGAAAGCTTACGAGAAGTACAAAACGAGAATCGCAAACCCGATCGCCGAATAACCTCCGCGTGCTTTGCGGTCCTTTGCGTCTTTGCGCTGAGTATCGTGTCTCGCTCCTTCAATACACAATACTCAGCGCAAAGTCGCAAAGGACCGCAAAGCACGCGAAGGACTGACCACACGTTACAACTCAGGTCTGCGATTCATTCGAGAGGAGAACTAATGCTACCAGCAACTGTAATGGACTTTCTGAACCAGGCCGCCGCTGAGACCGGGAACGCGTTGCCGAATCGTGATTCCTCGCTGTTTCAATCGGGCGTGCTCGATTCGTTTACGCTAGTCGATTTCGTGACGGTGCTCGAGAGCGAATGCAGCATCAAGATCGACGATGCGGATCTAAGACCCGGTAACTTTGACACGATCGCAAAGGTCGAAGCATTCGTCGAGCGTGCAAAGGCCGCCGCATGAGCTCGGTCACCGGATGCTTCATCACTGGAACCGGGGCCTGCTTGCCGAGCCGGGTCGTCGCCAACGCGGAACTGGCTCCTCAACTTGGAGTCACTTCGGAATGGATCGAAGCCAACTCCGGCATTCACGAACGGCGGTGGGTGGCGGCAGAGCAATCGACGTCTGATCTGGCTGTCGCCGCCGTTCGCGACGCGCTCGATGACGCATCGCTTAGCAGCGATCAAGTCGACTACTTAATCGGCTGCTCCTTGTCGCCGGACTATCAAGTGCCCGGTATCGCGGCGCTCGTTCAACGAAAGCTCGAAGGATGCCGGCAGGTTCCGGCGCTTGATATTCGAGCTGGCTGCGCGGGAATAGTCTACAGCCTGCAGCTCGCGCGCGGGCTGATCGAATCGGGCGCTGCGCGCAATGTTGTTTGCTTCGGCGCTGAAGCCCAGTCAAAAGGGCTCGATCTCAATCCGCGCAGCGCTGAGTTAAGCATGTTGTTCGGAGATGGCGCGGGGGCGATTGTCGTCAGCGGCACGCAAGACTCGGCGAGTGACTCGCAAGAGCCTCGCTTGAGGATCGAAGATATCTTGATCGAAAGCGACGGGCGCTTCGCCGAAGACTTGATCGTGAGAGCGCCGGGAACAGGAAACGGCGCGCGGTGGATCGACTCTGAACAAATCGCTGCGGGTCTGCAGTACGGCTCGATGCAAGGGCGAAGCGTGATCTTGCAAGCGGTGCGCAAGCTAGCGGACGCGGCCGTCCGAATAACTGAACGCAACTCGCTTTCACTCGGCGAGATTGAGGTTGTGATTCCGCATCAGGCCAATGCGAACCTGCTGCGAGCGCTCGCAAAGAAACTCTCGATGCCTGAGGAGTGCATAGTCACCAATGTAGAGCAGTTTGGAAACACGAGCGGCGCTTCGGCTTTTCTAGCCTTCTGGCAGGCCAAACGCGAGCACCGGTTTCGTGCTGATGCCAATGTATTGATTCTCGCTTTTGGTGCGGGGTTCACCTGGGGCGCAGCGCTGTGTCGCGTATGCTACGTGTAGCGGCGGCCCTCCGTGGCCGCCCCTCTGCCAAGCGCAAAATCCTCGCGTGCCAAAGAGGGGCGGCCACGGAGGGCCGCCCTTACATGTCTCCTCAGTTCTTGATCAGGTTCTCGGGCACTTCAGGCACCGCGATGAATGGAAGGTTGCGGTACATCTCACCTACGTCCAATCCATAACCAACTACAAAATGATTCGGGATCGTGAAGCCGATGTACTTCGCGTCAATCTGAATTTCGTGACGATCAGGCTTATCCAACAACGCAGCAATTGCAAGCGAGTTCACTTCGCGTGAACGGAAGATGTTAGCCATGTAGTTCAACGTCAGCCCGGTGTCGATGATGTCTTCCACTACCAAAACGTCTTTGCCCGCAAGGCTCACGTCGAGGTCCTTGGTAATTCTCACCTCGCCCGAGGATTTGGTCGAAGCGCCGTAGCTCGATATGCCAATGAAGTCCAACGACAGCGGCAGGTCGATCGCTCGCATAAGGTCCGACAAAAACACACAAGCACCCTTTAGCACGCCGATGAGATGGAGGTTCTTGCCTGAATAGTCGCGCGTAATTTCCTGGCCGATCTCGCGAACTCGGGCCTGGAGTCGCGCGGTATCGATCAGCACTTTGAGATTCGGATCGTTTATAAAGGAGGCGCGTTCAGTTGCACTCATGATAGTTCCTCACGTTCTTAGCGGGTAAGTTTGGATTCTGTGAGCGTGGAATATACAAGAGCAAAGCCAGAAGAGCAAAGGTCAGAAGTCAGAGGTCAGAGGTCAGAAGTCAGAGGTCAGAGGTCAGTGGTTAGTGGTCAGTGGTCAGTGGTCAGTGGTCAGTGGTCAGTGGTCAGAGTTCAGAGTTCAGACGTCAGAGGTCAGGGATACTCTGACTTCTGATCTCTAACACCACTGACCACTGACCACTAACCACTAACCACTGACCTCTGACCTCTGACTTCCGGCCTCTGCCTTGTGCTACACTGCACAAAAATAAATCAGCAGGCAGGCGCATCGATGAGAAAGTTACTCGCAGGGCTTCTACTGGTTGGCTTTGCTCTGAACAATCAGGTTAGCGCTCAACAAACCGGACGCGCGGAGGCTGGCGCCCAGGCGCAACAGATACCGTTGCTCTCGGATTTGTTTGCGCGATACGAAGACTTCAATCGACTCTACGCCGAAAAACGCAAGGCCGGCGCGAACCTTTCGGCGGTTGAGCCGCTGCGCAAGCGCGGCGAAGAAGCCTTCAGGCGAGGTCATATCCCCGGCATCCTGGAGGTTCTCGGCGAAGCACAAGCGCTGCTGACGGGCAAGAAGTGGGACGATCGACAGCGGTTCATCTCCTCGCTCACTCTCGAAGTCGATCGCCTCGTCGTAGAACCCAATCAGATGTTGCAGGTCTCGCTCACGCGAATGTTTCAGGTGAACATCGATAAGGCGTTCACATCCGCGCCGACGGTGACGTTGACCGTCGTCGCAGGAGAACGCGCTGCAAGATCTCGCGAGGCACAAGCGGCGACCCAGCCTATCCAGCCGACGATCATCGCACAATCGTTGCCCGTTGCTGAGGCAATCAGCAATGCATCGCGCCGATTGCTGCTCCCCGACGGCGCATACGAGGTCGTCGCAAGCGTCGAAGCCGGAGGCCAGAAACTTGCCGAGATCAAGCGGCCTGTTTACGCGATCGGTAACTTCACCGACAGCGTAGCGCAAATGTCAAAGACGATCGCGGCGCTCAAGAACTCACCCGACGTTAAGATCAAAGCGCTTGCCGCAACACCCGAGTTTCAGCTTCAGCGTCTGGCGCAGTCGAGCAAATCGCGGGGCGAAGTCGATCTGAATCCCAACGAAGAAATCGATCGGATCGAAACGGAACTCGCTGCGCTTGCAAAGGGCCAGAATCCGTTCGCGAATGCCCGCGGGGAACTCGAGCGCGCTTATCAGGCGCCGGATGGAAAGCTGGTGCCTTATCGCTTCTACGTGCCGAAGAGCTACGATGGCGCGGCCGCGAAGCCGTTGGTGGTTCTGCTTCACGGCGCGCTTGGTGATGAGCGCTACTATTTTAGCGGGCTGTTTGATCCGGCGCTTATCGAAGGCGAAGCCGAGCGGCGAGGGTACATCCTCGTTGGCGTCAACGGCCGTGGCCGTTTTGCAAACTACGGCGGCGCGGCGCTCGACGATGTGTTCGCGGTTACCGATGCGATGACTCGCGATTACAAGATCGATCCGTCGAGGATCTATTTGGCCGGCCACTCGACTGGCGGCTTCGGCGTTTGGCTTGCGGCTTCGAGCAAGCCTGAGAAGTTCGCCGCACTTGCCGCGGTGTCCGGTGGTCCGCCGATGCAAGGCGACGCTCTCGCGTCGTTGCTAAAACCATTGAAGGGCATGCCTGCACTTATAGCTCACGGCGCGCAGGATGGAATCGTGCCGGCGCTGCTCTCAAAAACCATGGCGGCCGCCGCCGAGAAAGCCGGGCTAAAGGTCAACTATTTCGAGGTCCCCGATGGCGATCATATGAGCGTGGTCGCTTCAACGTTTCCGGTGATAATGGATTTCTTCGATAAGAACTCAAAGCCGGATGTGAAATAAGACCGGAACTCGAGGGCGCCCTGGCAAGATGTACATCACCGCAGAGACAATCGGCGAGCTCGAGAAGAAATACGGCCGTCCACAGGGACTCTCGTTTGCTTATTAGAAATGCATTGCTGGCGAGTGGCTCGACGGGCTTAAGATACCGATCCGAGCTTGCCGACGCGGTAGTGCAAAGGCTGATGGAGAACCGCTTGTTGCCCACTTCTTCAACATCGATTGAGCCTCTGGTATAATCCTTAAGAGTCGTTGAACCTGATCACCTCTCTAGTCTCTATCGTTCTACAACTGTGAAGGAGTGGCGATGTACGAACCATCTCGAGTGCTTTCCACAAGCCATAGGAGAGTGATTCTCACTCTCGCGGCGATCTCGTGTCTGTCCATTGGAATCGCGGTCGGCGTGATCGTAACGGAAGCCGCGCGGGCGCGGGCCGAAGACAACCGTCTTGCCATCAGCAACTCGCCGATGACGCCCGACGCTTTGTCGGCGGTGTTCGCGCGAGTCGCGCGCGATGTGGAGCCGTGCGTCGCCCACATAAAAGTCTACGAGAGTGAAGTATATGCGCGCGAAGGCACGGGTTCGGGCGTGATTGTGAATTCGGCGGGCTTCATTCTGACGAACGCACACGTCGTTTCGCGCGCTGTCAGAATACGGGTCAAGCTCGAAGATGGAACCGAGAATGACGCTAAGGTCATCGGCGTCGATACGCAAACCGATCTGGCGGTGATCAAGATCGAAGCGAAAAAACCGTTGCCGGTGGCTCGAATGGGCGATTCAGACAAGCTCAACGTCGGCGACTGGGTGCTGGCAATCGGATCCCCGTTCGGCCTGGAGCAGACGGTTACCGCCGGCATCATAAGCGCAAAAGACCGAGTGACCGACAGCGGCGCGACGCCGTTCCAACAATTTCTTCAGACCGACGCGGCGATCAATCCCGGAAACTCCGGAGGACCGCTCGTCAGCCTCGCCGGTGAGGTTATCGGCATCAACACTCAGATCGCAACCAACACCGGCGCCTATAACGGAATCGGGTTCGCTCTCCCGTCGGCGACGGCTGTCGACGTATACAATCAGCTCGTAAGCGAAGGACGGGTGCGTCGCGGATACCTGGGCATAGTCCCACAGGAGATGTCCCCTCAGATCGCTCGCCTGAACAAGATCCCGGACGGTCAGGGCGTGCTGGTCCGCGAGCTGACAAATCAGAACAGTCCGGCCGCGCAGGCGGGGCTTCAGAGCGGGGACGTGATCACAAGCGTAAATAGTCAAAAGGTGAAGAGCTCGCGTGAATTGATCCGGCGCATCGCTTCGCTCCCGGTTGGTAGTCTGGCTAACATAGATTACGTTCGGGCGGGCGAGCGTCACACGGCTTCAGTCAAGCTGGAAGAAAGGACGGAGGAGGCCGACACCCGTCCGGGTTTCAGGCCGCTTCCGACCGATCCGAAGAATCCGAGAGGCGGACCCGGCGGCGCTGCGCCCGACGCGCCAAAGACCAAGTCAGGACTCGGTATGAACGTAAAGACGCTTACACCCGAACTGGCCAAGCAAACCGGGCTCGAAGGAGCTCGCGGGGCCTTGGTGGTCAGCGTCACTCGTGGAGGAATTGCCGATGAGAACGGCCTGACTGCTGACGACGTGATTATCGAAGTCAACACGAAGACGGTAGCCAATCAGGAAGACTTCGCTCACACAACACGCGATCTGAAGAGCGGCGACGACGTTGTGATCAAGGTGTTACGAAAGGACCGGGGTCCGATGCGAAGGATGTGGATAGTGTCATTCACAATGCCGTAAGAAGAAGTCATTGGTCCTTGGTCATTGGTCATTGGTCCTTGGTCATTTTTGCTCTGTGATAATAATGACAAATAGCCAATGACCAATGACCAGTGACCAATGACCAATGACCAAGGACCAAGGACCAATGACCAATGACCAAGGACCAATGACAAACTTGCTTGACCCTTCTATATCTTCTGGTGTAGAGTTCCAATTGGGTAGATCAGCAAGCTGAAAGGGCAACGTCAGCGGTTCTAAAACCGAACTTGCCCGACGGTATCCGCAACCCTCCGACGAGTTCAGTTCGCGGCTCGTCGTCAATAAAACGAGTAAATTGATATGTCAACGGGTACGTCACCCATGAAGTCCTCAGTCCGAGGCGCATCTCCGTTCAAATGGTCACAAGGAGGTATCTGTGAGCTTCAAAATAGGCGAGAAGGTTGTCTATCCCAATCACGGTATAGGCGTAATCGAGAATATCACCACGACCGACATTGGAGGCATGCAGAATAGCTTTTACCTGCTCAGGCTTAAAGCTACCGAATCAACTGTCATGGTTCCGATAGCCAACGCGGTGGAAATCGGTCTAAGGTCGCCGATCAATAACAACCAGTGCGACCGGCTCCTCAAAGCTCTATCGGCGGATTTCACTAGCCCCCCAATCGATTGGAAAGATCGCTACAAAGAATTTCTCGAAAGAATGAAGACCGGGGACATATTTCACGTCGCAGAGGTTTTGAAAAATCTCACATACATATCAATGAGCAAGCCGCTCTCATTCCGAGAGAAACGCATGCTCGAACGCGCGCGCTATCTGGTAATCAGCGAGATGTCCACCGTCTGCCGCAAGTCGGAATGCGTTGTGGAACCGCTGGTTGACGCAGCCTTGAGGCAGTGCTGCTCGAAGCACACGCGCACGGCGCCGGTGAGGCCGCTCTCGAGGACGTCGCGCATCGCGACGGCGCACTGAATCAGGCAGTGCGCCCGTTGGGTCGGGAGCGAGTCCGCTTCCGCTCTGAATCAAAATCAGAACAATGGGCAGGACGCGAGTCAGGGCCGCGCGGCGGAGAGTTGTGCCTGGTCGCGCGGCCCTGAAGCGTAGCATTTCTGCTGGCAAGTTCAACTAAAGGCGTGTGCCGAAAGGGCGCAGGCAGGTTGTCTGTGCCTGCCAGTCTCAGCGATCCCGCTTTTCTTCGCATCCCAAACCTTGCTTTCTTCACATCCCAAAGACAGTATAATCACTTCGAGCCATTAGCACGGCAACATGAGCGCGGCAACATGAGCACGGCAACACAACAACGAAGTGACACCCTCCATCGGGCGATCAGCGGTCCACTGGACGAACGAGGTCAATGGACACTCGAGGCGGCATTTGACTACTGCGAGCGCCTCGCGCGTTCGCACTACGAAAACTTCCCGGTAGGCTCCGTGCTCATCCCAAAGCGGTTGAGAAAGCACTTTTATTCGATCTATGCGTTTGCCAGAGTGGCTGACGATTTCGCCGACGAAGGCTACGCCGAAAGCTACACCGCGCGCGCGAGGCTCGACCTGATTGATCAATGGCGTCTCATGCTGACGGAATCAGTCGCCGGCCGTGCAAAGCATCCGGTCTTCGTCGCGCTCGCCCAGACGCAGACGGAGTTCGACTTGCCGGTCGCACTGCTTGAAGATCTGCTCTCAGCCTTTGCGCAGGATGTGACAGTTCGCAGATACGGGAGCTTCGATCGGTTGCTTGATTATTGCCGGCGCTCCGCAAATCCGATCGGCAGGCTCATACTGCTGCTGTTCGGGTATCGAGATCCGCAGTTTCACCGTTGGTCGGACGATATCTGTACCGCGCTTCAGCTCGCAAATCACTGGCAGGACGTCGCGGTTGATCTCGATAAAGACCGAATCTACCTGCCGGAGGAAGACCTTTCTCACTTTGAGCTTACTGTCGATGACCTGATTCAGCGTCGCACTACTGAGAGGTTCAAGCGGCTGATGCAGTTTGAAGTCACAAGAACACGCGAGATGTTTGAAAGTGGAAAGCCCTTGTGCACTGCTGCGAGCGGGAGGCTGGGCATCGAGCTAAGAGCCGTCTGGCTCGGTGGCGTACGAATACTCGAGCGCATCAGGATGAATGGCTTTGACGTGTTTTCACAGAGGCCGGTAATAACCTCATCGGACAAGTTGAGAATTCTTTCGATAGCTGCGAGCAAGGCAGCCTTTCGGCGTTACTGATGGCGGCGACCTCCTCCTCAGCGGTTTCCCGGGCCCTAAACGCGCCGCGCAAGTTTGCGCGAGCGACCGCCTCGAATTTCTATTACTCATTTCTGTTGCTTCCCGCCGCCGAGCGTCGCGCGATCAAGGACGTCTACGCCTTCTGCCGCTTGCTCGACGACATCGTCGACGAAGATCAGACCGGGCGCAGCCCGTATGCTGAGTTACAGTATTGGCGCGGCGAAATAGAAGCGTGTTACCAGAGCGGTCCAACGAGCGAATTCGGCGAACGATTGCTGGTGTCAATTGAAGCGTTCGACTTGCCGAAGCAGCCGTTCCTCGATCTGATCGACGGTATGGAGATGGACTTGAAGTGGCATAGCTATCAAACGTTCGCCGATCTTCGAGAATACTGCTACCGGGCAGCGTCCGCGGTTGGTCTCATATGTATAGAGATCTTTGGATACGAATCGGCGCGCACGCGCGAATATGCAGTCAATCTCGGTCTCGCGCTGCAACTGACAAACATTCTTCGCGATTTGAAAGAAGACGCGGCGCGCGGACGGACTTACATCCCGCTTGAGGATCTCGAGCGGTTTGGGTATTCAGAACAAGATCTTCGCATGAACATTTACAATGCGCCGTTTGTCGAGCTGATGAAATATGAACACGCTCGCGCGCGTCTGTATTTCGAGAAAGCTGCCGCTTCCCTTCCCGAACAGGACCGCCCAACGATGTTCGCCGCTGAAATCATGGGGACGATTTACCGGGAAGTGCTCGAGCAGATACCGGCGGTTCAGTTTGATGTCTTTCGCAACCGGCTCACGGTTCCGAAATCCCGGCGTCTGAAAATCGCGTTCAGCATCTGGCTGAAGAGCAAACTTAAGAGGTAGCGTGATGGCATGGCGAGACGCGTTGTCATAATCGGAGGCGGGTTCGCCGGGCTCGCCTCAGGAGTCAGGCTGAGTGAGCGCGGCTACGAAGTGCTGGTGCTCGAGCGCCGCAACCATCTGGGCGGCCGCGCCTATTCCTTCATCGATTCAAAGACCGGCGACGTGGTTGATAACGGCCAGCACTTGTTCATGGGCTGCTATCATCACACGATCGCGTTTCTCAAAACGATAGATAGGCTCGACAGGTTGAGATTCCAGGAGCGGCCTCGTGTCGACTTCCTCGATCGTGAAGGCTTCGCCAGTTTCAATTGCCCGCCGCTTCCCGCGCCGCTGAACGTCCTCGCGGGGTTACTCAGAATGAAAGGGCTTGGCGTCGGAGACAAGCTTCGAGCGTTGAATCTTCGACGCGCGATCGGAGGTAACGGCAAGTTCTCGCCGGATGCGCTGTCCGTCGATCAATGGCTCGATGATCTCGGGCAGTCCGCCAACATCAAGACCCGATTTTGGAATCCGATGGTGATCGCGACCCTTAATCAGAGTCCTGACATCGCTTCGGCTCGAATGTTGAAAGTAGTTTTGCAAGAAGCTTTCGGCGGCGATTCAAAGAGCGCGAACATAGGAATCTCTCGTGTCGGCTTAAGCGATCTGTACACTGACGGCGCGACCGACTTCATCAGGTCACGGGGCGGCGATGTTCAAACCGGCGCCCACGTTCAACGGCTAATCGTCGAGGGCGGGCGAGTGAGGGCTGTTGAGCTTAGAGACGGTGAACGGATCGAAGCCGCGGATTACTTCATCAGCGCAGTTCCGCCCGCCGCGTTGTTTGCCATGTTGCCTGATGAGCTTCGAACCAGGGAGTTCGCTTCTCTAGAAAAGCTCGGGTCTTCGCCGATAGTGTCGATCAACCTTTGGTTCGACCGGCCGGTGATCGATCGCGAGTTCGTAGGCTTATTGGGTACTCGCAGCCAGTGGATTTTCAACAAAGACCTGATTCTGCCAACGGGCAAGCGATCCAATCAGATCGCGGTGATCATCAGCGCCGCGCGAGACTTTGTAGACTGGACCAGAAGCGATCTTGTCGAGATGGCGCTCGGCGACTTGCACGCGCTCTTGCCCGAGAGCCGCGCGGCAGTACTTCTTCACAGCGCGATCGTGAAAGAACGCGAAGCGACGCTCTCACACACAGTCGAGTCCGACAGCTTGCGACTCGGCCCGCGCACTTCAGTTTCTAATTTGATTCTTGCCGGAGACTGGACGGACACGGGATTGCCGGCGACTATCGAAAGCGCGGTGATGAGCGGAGATGTCGCGGCTCAGATATTATCAGGCTCTTGAAGTATCGAAGTCTGCGAATTCTAACACAGGTTCCTCAAGCGCTCTCAGATAGTACGCGAAGTCGTCCTTAAATTCGTCCATTGTTTCGCCCTGGGGATTTACTGGTTCCTCGGTGATTGAAATCGGCCTATTTCTTTTATAGTAGGCCTCGTGAATAGCATAGATATCCTCGCCCTTTACCACTCTATGCACTACTCGATAGTTCCAAGTCATCCTATTGCCTCACCCAAAATCTCAATGATTCGGTCTCTACTCGTTTTTCGTTGAACGTCTCGAAGTGGAGCGTTTGGAAACCGTTCTCCAGAAATCCTGATGGGATACACCTTCGCCGCGCTTTAGACTTCTTCTCGACTTATCTAACAAGGCTTGAAATCGCGGAGAATACGCCAGGACTAGACGCTCTAATTCTTCGTCATCCTTGGGTGCGAGCAATACCGCTGCAGGTTTTCCATTGCGGGTTATGATCACTGGTCCCTCACTCTCGGCCTTATCAACATAAGCGCTTAGCCGCGCTTTGACGTCTGCTAGCGACGCAATTTTCATAATTCGAACTCCTTTCCGCCGATCAAAAGTCGATTGCCCTCTTTAACGCCAATGGCCAGGATTGTAACGACGCGCCTGTCGCGGTCTATTTCGTAAAACACTCGAAACGAATTGCTCGGTCCAACCCGCAATTCCCAAGTTGCCCCAAACTCGGCTGCCTCTTTGAGAGGCTTGCGATTGCGAGTTCTCACTTCGGGCGTGTACGAGAGCTGCTGCTTGATGGCGGTTGCGATCAAACGATGATGTTTGTTTTCAATGTAGTCCATGTGATCATAGACCTCTAGCGCGTACGTGAGTTTGTATTTGGGCAGTCGCGCCATCGACTAGAATTATAGTCACGACAGTTTCATGGTCAACCGCAAATTCGAAGCGTCACGGACTCCAGCGAGTCGCCCGGCAGATGTGCTTCACAGCGTGACGGTAAAAGAACCCGAAGAGCGCCCTCCCACACAGTAGAGTCTGACAGCTTGCGGCTCGGCCCACGAACATCAATTTCTAATTTGATTCTTTCGCGAGACTGGACCGACACGGGATTGCCGGCCACCATCGAAAGCGCAGTGATGAGCGGAGATGTTGCGGCTCAAATCATTGAGGCTGGGAAATAATCGTACGACTCAGGCTTGGCGATCTTTGCGGTTCTTTGCGTCTTTGCGTTAAGAATTCATTTCACGCCAAGATTTCCTCGACGCCACAACTCAAAGAGAAATCGTTACTCACCTAACAGTTGATTGATTTCCGCTTCGAACACGTCTCTCTTGGTTATGCCAATGTGACGGAAACGAATGCGACCCTGCTTGTCGATCAAGATCGTCACCGGCAAAGTTGAATCATCCACTTTGAATGCCGGCGCAGTACTCTGATCGCCGATCGCTTGAGTGTAGTCCATCGGATGTGCCTTCAAGAACGGTTTCACTTTTGCCGCGCCTTCTTCATCGAGCGATATCGCGATCACCTCGAGCCCGCGAGACTGGTAGTCCTTCTTCAGCTGATTGAACATCGGGATCTCGGATATACACGGGACACACCACGTCGCCCAAAAATCTACGAGCGCAACTTTACCTCTCAGCGATTCGAGCTTCAGCGTGCCCCCGCTCAATAAGTTCAAGCTCAAGTCCGGCGCCGGCTCGGCCGGTGAGCCCGATGTAGCGTCCGCTACAGGAGCTTTTGTGTCGGCAACGTTCTTGGCTAGAGCCGTCGTGGCTGCGGCGGGTGAGGACTCGACTCTCTTCATCCTTGCGACGAATGCCGCCGGCTTCTCGAAGCCTTCAAGTCTCAGATCGGCAAGCTCGCGGCCGGTGCTGTCGAGAAACATCACGGTAGGGACTCCGCGAATCCCGAATCGCTTTCTCGCTCGACCTGCCTCTGAATCCGGGTCGTTGCTTGTGAGATTGAGCTTCAGAGTCACGAAGCGCTCTGCCTCTTTTTTAACCGTAGCATCGGTGAAAGTGGAGTGATCGAGTTCCTTGCACGGAATGCACCAGTCGGCATAGGTGTCGATGATGATGCCCCTTCCTTCTTTTTGAGCCTGCGCCAGAGCTTGTTCACTGTAAGGTTGCCACGCAAGCTCGGCCTCGGTCTTCTTCGGGAGCATCAGCATTACCGCGACTACGGCCGCGCCGACGCCGATCGCGCGCAACACCCATCCGAATTGTTTGGGCTTGGTGCGTCCGGCTTCCCAGAATAGAAGGTACAACGCGGAAAGGGCGAAGAACGTGACGAACACGTAGTTGGTGGCCGCGCCCAGCAGTGGCATGAGGAAATAAAGAGCCATCCCGATCAGCACAAGGCCGAATACCTTGCGCACGGTGACCATCCACAAACCCGATCGCGGAAGAGTCTTGAGCGCGCCCGAGAAAGTGCCGAGAACCAGATAGGGTGCGCCCAGTCCCAGCGCGAGCACAAAGAAAAGCATGAACCCGTAAGCCGCGCTTCCCTTCGTGCCTACGTGGACCAACAGGCCCAGCACGAACGGCCCGATGCAAGGCGCCGCTACGATACCCATCGTCAGTCCCATCACGAATGCGCCCAGCGCGCCGCTCGTCGATTGAGTGCTGCTCGTAGCCATTCGGTTCAGCGACTCCGGGAGCTTGAACTCGTACACGCCGAACATCGACAACGACAGCGCGATCATCAATCCTGCAAGAACGATCAGCACAATCGGATTCTGCAAGGCAGCGCCGAACAAGCCGCCCGACTTCGCCGCTATCACGCCGAGCAACGAATAGGTCAGCGCCATCCCGAGCACGTACATCGACGCCATAAAGAACGTTCGGCTGATCTTTGGCTTCCCTTCCTGCGCTGCGCTTTGATTGACGAAAAACCCAATCGTGATCGGAATGATCGGATAAACGCAGGGAGTTGTATTCAGCAGCAACCCCGCAAAGAACACACCAAGCAAGACCGACACGATGCCGCCCGTGGCCAGTTGGTCCGCAACCGAGTTCTTCGAGCCGCCTTGATACTCAACCAGGCTGTTTGTTGATTCGGCGATGATCGAGGCGTCCGGTTGCGCAGAAGCCTTCGCGAAAATCTCGGAGTTCGCGGCCTTGACCGCTTGTGTAGCCGCGATAACTTTAATCGGTATCTCGACGGTCAGATCGGCGGGAGCAAGGCATTGTGAGTCGTTGCAGGCCTGGACCGTAACCAGTGCGCGAATAGTCAAGGCGCCTTGCGGAAGCGACTTGTCCGCTTGAGCCTCGGCGGTGATGAACACCGTGCCTTCGTGAACCGCAAGCTCGGTGTCAGGTGAGAACTCGAACTTGCGATGCTTGGGCGCCGGGTACGTTTCAGCCGCAAAGCTGATGCCTTGAGGCGATTCGAGTTTGACGTTTGTCGCTATCAGAAAATCAAGCGTAGGGTGATGCGCGTTGATGTGATAGCCTTCGCCGACTTCAAGAGCGACTGCGACTTTGAACTTGTCGCCCGGACGCGCGGCGTCGACCGACGCGTAGCCTTTCGCTTTGACCACGCGCTCGCTGCCTTGCGCAAGAGCGAGCACAGGGAACAACAATATTAGCAAGGCGATAAGCGCGACATGTGAGGGCGTCCCTCCGTGGGCGCCCCTCCTCCGCGACACAACTCGGCTCGCAACCGAGGGGCGCCCACGGAGGGACGCCCCTACATTTGTCCCAACTTTGATTGTATTCATGCTCTCGATCACTTCCGTACCTCTTGAATCATGGCGCTTGTAATTTCATCGAGCGACAAAACAGTTCCCCCGTTCGCCGCCACAAACGCGTTGGCGTCGTCATTTTTCGAAAACGGCAGGAAGTCGGGGCCCATCGGTCCTTCGACCTTGCTCTTGTAGACAAACTTCGCCTGACGGGCGTCAGCAGGCTGCCTGGACTGGTAGTCTTTCACAATTATCTTTTGAATATTCGCTCGATCCTTGTGAGCATCATCAACGCCGTAACGAGCCGGAGACACGTAGAACGACAACATATCACCGGGCGATTCGAACATCAGTTTCGTGTGATCTTTGTAATAAATCTCCGCTGCCCAATCATCGGAGGCCTTGACCTGCATCCTGCAAACAGGGCAAGTTCCGAACGCCGCGGTTTCCGGCACGACGACCCCACCGCCGCAGGAAGAAGTCACAATCGAGACTGCAAGGAGCAGAGTCAACAACGCAAATTTGAATGCTCTCGGACGCCCCATTGCCCCATCGCCTCGTCGCCCCGTCGCCCCGTCTACTTCGGTGGTTGTCACTGTATCCATCCGCCTCCGATCACTGCGTCGTCGTCATAGAACACCGCCGCCTGACCCGGAGTGATTGCTGCCTGCGGCTCATCGAAGTCTACCTGTACCCGTCCGGCGTCAATTGCAGTTATCATCGCCGGAGCCTCCTGCGCGCGATAGCGTATTCGAACGCTTGCGCGCACCGGCGAATCGGGCCTTGCGATCGATATCCAGTTGACGCCCGTCGCAACGAAAGACTTGCCGTAAAGATCGTTGCGCTTTCCAACCACAAGCTGGTTACGCGGCACGTCGATCTTGACGACGTATAGTGCCTCACTGGAAGAAACACCGATGCCGCGCCGCTGGCCGATTGTGTAACGATGCAGGCCCGCGTGCTCGCCAACAACGCTTCCATCCGCAGTCGTGATGTCGCCGCCGGCGATGGAAGGCTCGCCCAGTTCGTACCGCGCATAGTTCTCGACAAACCGCGAGTAGTTCCCGTCGGGCACGAAGCATATCTCCTGGCTCTCGGGCTTTTCGGCAGTTTCGAGCCCCAGGTATCGCGCAATTTCGCGGACCTCCTTCTTGGTCATGTCTCCGAGTGGAAAGACCGCGTGCGAAAGCTGCTTCTGAGTCATTTCAAATAGAAAGTATGACTGGTCCTTCGACAAATCCCGGCCCTTCTTGAGCACGAAGCGGCCGGTGCTCTCGTCGTAATCAACGCGCGCATAGTGCCCAGTCGCGACTCGCTCAGCGCCAACTTCCCGAGCCAGAGCGACCAATCGCGCGAACTTAAGCTTTGTATTGCAAGACACACACGGAATGGGCGTGCGCCCCGCCAGGTAATCCTCGACGAAAGGACGCACAACCGCGCGTTCGAATTCGTCTTCGAGATTCAAAACGTAAAAAGGAATTCCCAGTCCGTGGGCTACATACCGAGCGTCGTAGACGTCGTCAAGTGAACAACACCGAGACGGTTGAGGCTCCTCATCGGGAGCGAGTCTTCGCCGCTGATTCCACAACTGCATCGTGAAGCCAACGACTTCACTGCCGTCGCGCCTCAATATTGCGGCCGCGACCGAACTGTCCACGCCGCCGCTCATTGCCACTGCTACAGTCATTCTTTAGACCGATCTTTGCCCGCGTGCTTTTGCGATGCTATGATTTCCGTTCGCCAACCGCACAGTAACGCGTACATGCTGTTGTCGAATCGTGAATTATACACAAGAGGAGCGTGATTCGTGAATCGTGATGCGTGAACCGAAATGCGTGACAGCGACGACCAAAAACGTCTCTCTCACGAATCACGTTTCACGCATCACGCATCAAGTCTCTTTATGGCCACTGTCGAGCAAGCAATCGAAAAGCACATCATCCCGTTGGAGCCCTACTATTTGCCCGTAGGCAAAGAGGTTGGGTTATTTGAAGCGGCCTATCGAGGCAAGCTCCCGGTCATGTTGAAAGGGCCGACCGGTTGCGGTAAGACTCGCTTCATCGAATACATGGCATGGCGGCTGAATCGTCCGCTCGTCACCGTCGCTTGTCACGAAGACCTGTCTGCGACCGATCTCGTGGGACGCTTCCTGCTCGAAGGCGATGAGACAGTCTGGCACGACGGGCCGCTCACCATCGCGGTCAAACATGGTGCGATTTGTTACCTTGACGAAGTGGTCGAAGCGCGTAAAGACACGATAGTTCTCATACACCCTCTGACAGACGATCGCCGGATACTGCCGGTCGAAAAGCGAGGCACCATCCTGCAAGCGCCCGATGAATTCATGCTGGTGGTGTCATACAATCCCGGCTATCAAAGCGTGCTCAAGGACTTGAAACAATCTACGCGGCAGCGATTCATTGGGCTGGAGTTCGATTACCCGCCTGCGCCGCTTGAAGCCGACATCCTGATGCACGAAGGCAAGATCGACGAGCAGACGGCGCGCGATCTGGTGCTGATCGGCGAGAAGGTCCGCAACCTGAAAGGTCACGGGCTCGAAGAGGGCGTATCGACGCGCTTGCTGGTCTATGCCGCGCAACTGGTCAGCAGCGGCATTCATCCTCACCTTGCCTGCGAAGTAGCGATCAGCAGCCCGATCACCGATGACAGCGAACTTCAACGGAGTATCAGGGAGATCGTGACTACGGTAATTTGAAAGGATTTAGGTATCATGTCTGCACGGTGAAAAAAATCCTTGATTGTTCAATACCGTTTCGTTCTTTATCCCCGATCCATCATTCCGCCAGTTTTCCCTGCAAGGGCGTGCTTAGCTCGGATTGCTTCAGCGCGGGCTTCCATTTGTGCCGCCTCGGTATTGCGTTGTGTCTTACGTAGAAGCTCAGAATAGGCTTCCAGGCTTCTGGCCTTATCGGGGTGATCTGGCCCCGGCACATTCTCGTAGATGGACAGCGCTTGCTTGTACGACAACTCCGCATCAGTGTACTTAACTTGTTCACGGTAGACGTTTGCCAAGTTGTGAAGGCTGCGGGCATAGTCTGGATGATCTAACCCTATCGCCTTTCCAAGGATGCGCAGCGCCTCCTCATATAGCGGCTCAGCAGCATCGTATTTGCCTTGCAGGTAGTAAAGCGCCGCCAAATTGTTCAGAGCCAGCGCCAGGCGATGATGGTTTGGCCCCAGTACCTTCTGTCTTATTCTCAGTGAGCGCTTGAGCAGCGGCTCTGCATCAACGTAGTTGTCCCGGTCAAGATAGATTCTTGCTAGCGTATCGAGACAGCTGGCCAAGGATGGATCGTCTGGGTCAAGTATCCTTTCTACGATTGCCAGTGACTGCTTGGATAGCGCCTCTGCATCATCGAATTTGCCCTGAGCAAGACGGAGCTGCGCCAAATCGTTAAGGCTCTCGGCCGTGTAAGAACTGTCTGG
The DNA here is from genome assembly GCA_035607285.1 of Blastocatellia bacterium. Classification (GTDB taxonomy): domain Bacteria; phylum Acidobacteriota; class Blastocatellia; order UBA7656; family UBA7656; genus Onstottus_A. The sequence goes on from DATNBZ010000129.1 coordinate 46,907, forward strand.
CCCGAGCGCGCGCTCATAGATCGCTAGCGACCTCTGGCAAAGAGGCTCTGCGTCGACGTATCTCCCCTGAGCTCGGTAGAGCTCAGCCAAGTTGTTAAGGGTCGTGGCGACGTTGGGATTGTCTGCCCCCCAGGCCCTCTCAAGAAGCAAGATGGATCGCCTGAGCAACGGCTCTGCCTCAGTGTACTTGCCCATATCACGAGAAAGGTTTGCTAAGTTATTGAGGCTCGCAGCTACGTCAGGATGATTTGGTCCCAAAACCCTCTCTTTGATTGACAGCGCCTGCTTTTGCAGGAATTCTGCCTCGGCATATTGGCCTCGGTCGTGACAATAGACTGCTACCCCGTTGAGAAACCGCCCTGCTTGTTTAGACGCGATGCCCCATTCCTCAATTAGCTTCGCAGCAGCCCTCGCGTGAGGAAGTAGGCGTTCGTATAGCGGCCAATTGTTAAAGTCTGGATCTGGAAGCGCTTGATTTAATGCATTGATTGTACGCTCCACCCAGAGCCGGCGCTTATCCAAGTTGATCATCGCCCGGCTTATACTACGAATAATACGCAGCAAAACATGATTGGCGCGTTGCCCTGACGTATCTACAGTCATCCTATCTATTAATACTTCCTGAACCAGTCGATGGATGTTGTATGTTTGCAAATCGCCATCAAAGCGAATGAGAGAATAGCGAGTCAAAGGTTCAAAGACTCTGTTGAGAACCAGCGGCTCATCATCGATATCCTCAAGCGAAACCGACAGGGCCGGGCCGAGTTCGGCTCTTCCTTTTGCGATAAGCTCAAGTGGGATGCTGTCCGGACTCAAGAACGCACTGAGGCGTAGCAGGTCAGAGGCCGCTTCAGATACTTTCTCCACTTCGCTGAAGTTCATCGCCCATGTTGTAGCGACCGATTCGGAATAGTCATCCGCTCGCGGGCCGGATTCTTTCAGTAACTCCAAACGACGTTTACGGTAGCTCGCAAGGTAGTCCCGAAACCTTGCCTTCTTTGCCAGGATAAAGGCGCCGGCCTGTTCGAGCGCAAGCGCCAGGCAGCCTAGCTCATCCGCGAGTTGGGCTGCTGCAACTCGCTCCGGCTCATTGCCGTCGTTGCGACCAGTGCGTTTGAAGAGGAACTCCAATGCCTCATTGGCTGCCATCGCCGGCAATTCCAGAGGCTTTGCGATGCCCAGCATGTCGAAGACCTGCGCGCGCGAGGTCAGCAGAATATGACCCGTTGGGTTGCGAGGGCGGAACTCCTTTACCAACTCCGGCGCGTCGGCGTTGTCGAAGATAAGGAGCCAGTTGTTATTTTGCTCAAGCCATACCTTGACGGCCCGAACAGCATCATCGGAGTTCTGGGCGTCCTTCTCCGACAAGTTTAGAACTCTTGCCATCTCTACGAACCCTGTCGTCAACGCAAGGCGCGAATTCGCTCTCATCCAGAATACAGCTTTGTAGTCGTCGCGGTGCCGGTAGGCATATTCAATCGCGGTTTGCGACTTGCCGATTCCGCCGAGGGCACTGATTGCGTGTGTCTGTGGGAGACCCGAAGCGCTCTTCTTCTTGAGTGCGTCACGCAGGTCCTTTAACACTTGCTCGCGGCCTGTAAAGAATTCGTTGCGCTGGTATGAGACGTTGAAGAGAGTTCGCGTATGACTCGGCGTGGCCGGCGTGATCTTATGCGACGGGTCGGGTGGATTGGCGGCTGCGTGGATCTTCTTTGCAATGCTCACAAGCTCGGCGTTCAAGTCGGATCCCTTGAGGCTATCAAGAGGCTTCGATGGCTCGTTGGCCGCCTGGTATTTAGCGATCTCAGTTTCTTCATACAGGCTCGCGGTCACCGCCACCCAGAGGATAGTAATGCCCTCTTTCTCCGCGGCCTCGAGCAACGGGGGCAGCTCATGTTCGGCAATGAAGTCTGATGCGAGAAAGTTTTGACTGACCAGAAGAACCGCTACCTTCGCCGTAGCCAGCGCGTTCGAGATCTCATCCTTCCACTTTGTTCCTGGTTTGATTTGGGTATCTGCCCAGACGGCGATCGCTTCTTTTCGAACTAGAGGCTTCAATGCAGTTTGAAGTCGGGCGAGCCACTTCTTATCGAAATGGCTATAGCTTATGAAGACTTGATCGCGTACCGGCTGTGCCATGCATTCTTCCTCGATGCGCGCGCATTCTACAGTCGATCAAGTCCCGCGGCAAGCAACAAGCTATCCCAATCAGTGACAAGCAATACTAACTCTTCACCGTAGCAGAAGCGTCGCGGCGCAGTAGATCCCGTGAAGACTACCATCAGCGTTGCCGTGCGTGCGTGCCCGCGTACCGGGACTGGAGTTTGGACATTTACAACCACGAAGTGGTTGCGACCCAAAGCCCAGAATTGCGGTACTCCGCTACCCTGGGTGACGGTGTCGTGCCGAGTCTAACCAACGGGGTTGCGGCGTCGCTCGCGAGGTAGATGAACGACGATGCGGCGGCAGTGGGTGATGATGCGATTGCAGGCCGCAACCCCTTCAGGGTTGGGCCAAACTAATTGCGTAGTCTCGGCACGACACCGTCACCCAGGGTAGCGGAGTACCGCAACCCTGGGCTTTTGGGACGAAACCCCTTCGGGGTTGTTCGCTGCCCACAGATAGTTGGTAAGGCAAGAGATTGAGAAAGGCAAAATGTCCAAACTCCAGTGCCCACTACGTGGGCTAGGCCCTCCGCAACGAAACTGAAATTCGTCCTACACTTGAAGTTACGATACCGAGCTACGACACGTGACTTACAAGCTCAATTGACAAGAGTGATAGAATAGCCGCCGGCCCCCGATTGACGAGATTTTCCTTACACCGAAATCGAGAATGCCTGGCCTCGTTAGCTACAACGGCCCCGGAACGTAATAGAGGAAAATATATGTCGCTGAAGAAAATCAGTGCTCATGTTTTTTGCTTTCTGCTTCTCGCCGGATTCGTGCTGCTAAGTACCGATCGTGCAAATGCAGATGACAGGATCCAAGCCAGAGTCGTCGGCTTTGCGGTAGATACTGACGGAGTCACGCCACAGCCAAACGCGTTGGTGAGACTAGGCGATAGAGTGACCGTCAGGATCGATCCACTCCCGACTCCGCCTGATCAGCAACCTGCAAAATCTCCGGCGCCGGCTACGGTGATGAATAATACCGGCTCAACCGATGACCAAAGCTGGATTCCGGGCCTTACGCATGCTCAGATTCTGAAGCTTGTTCCTTACCTGGCCGATCGTCCGTTGAAAGGTTTGTATCCGGAGACGGTCGATCCCGACAGCCACACACTCACCTTTCATCTGGACCGCACACAATCAACCCAGGAGGCTTGGACGGACCTGTTGAGGAACCCCGGATTCGACCCGAGAGAAATGACGTTCAGCGTCGGCCTTGAAGACAAAGCACAACTGCCGACCAAATCAAAGATCAACCTGGTCGTGATACCAAAGAAATGGTTCCTCGCCTCGATAGCGGTCTTCTTTATCCTGCTTTACATATTCTTTCGGCTGGCGGTGGCGACGTCCCTGTTACGCGATCCCGGGATAAGCGAGGGTCATATGCCCGGCTTCACCGTTTTGTGGCGGCGGCCGCCTGCGGATACCAGGCTGGGCCCATACTCGCTGTCTCGAACCCAGATGGCGTTCTGGTTTTTTTTGGTGATTACCGCATTTGTGCTTATCTGGATGATCATCGGTGATACGGACACGATAACGCCGGGCGTTCTGGTGCTCATCGGAATCAGCGCAGGCACCGCGCTTGGCGCCACGGCTATTGATTCGGGCAAGCGAAAGACAACGCCCGAGCCGGCGGTCGGTGCGGAATCGAAAGGCTTTCTCAATGACATACTGAGCGACGGAACCGGCGTCAGCTTTCATCGCTTTCAGATCGTCGTATGGACCATCGTGCTGGGCTTTATCTTTTCACGAAGAGTGCTGAACCACCTGGCGATGCCCGACTTTGGCACCAATCTTCTAACGCTGATGGGAATAAGCTCAGGAACATATCTGGGCTTGAAGCTTCCCGAGCAATTCGCTCCGGCGGCGCCTCCCGAGAAAACGCAAACGCGAGCGGATGCCGGCGGCCAGTCTCTCGAGAAGGATAACAATTGATGTCTTGAAAAAGATTGCGTAAGTGTGGCACTTTGTAATTGCTCCTTCGGTTCCATTCACAAAGAGAGAAGCGAATGGCTTCGGCAAACTGAGCTAGGGTGCGGTTGCAGTAATGGTAAAGGGTCAGCAGGCATGGATCAGGATTCGCGGCGCACCCAGTGACCCTGAGTCGTTCGACCTCGCAACATGGAATGGGATGTTCTGGGAGACACCTCGCGTCAACTCGCTGGGAGATACGATTCACATTCAGATAATGGACTACGTCGTCATTGAGAGCTTACCTGCTTCATCAAAGCCTGAGGCGCTCTATCGAAAGATTCAAAGGCTGGACGATGAACCGCTCTAGGAATAGCCGAGCCGAAAATTCAAGTCACATCCTGCGACCTCTCATTCTCGTCTTGCTGATGGAGAATCGGGCAAATGGCCAAAACCACCAGACCGACCAGGCTCAACCTCTCTCGGCGTGAGTTCGCGCGCGACGCCCAATGGTCGCTGCAACGGTCGTTGTTCCTAAACCGGGCGTCGGCAACGCCCCCCACTCGAAAACCGGAAGACCTTTATCGCAAGCTTCGCAACGACCATGTATGAATACATGATGTTCAAGTCTTGCGACCTCAGACAAAACAGGATCCCCATCCCGATCTGTCAGGTGATTCGGCCCTAACAGGCCAGAGTGCCGCTCTTATCAAAGAGGCAGCACTCTGACCAAATCATTCGCCAGTCATCGGAGCGGCAAACACGGAAAGATTATTTTTTGACTACATTCACCCGGACTGTCACTCCTCCGACAATTTGTTTCTTACTGTTCCTCTGCACAACGTGGAGATCAATAACATCTCCAGGTCTTGCCTCGGCAGGCGCTGACACCTTCAGCGTCAATTGCACCGGTGTCCTCGGTTGCAGCGTGATCGGAATGCCTGTCGATAGCCCCGGCTTAAACCCGATGGTAAGGCCGCCCGTGGCATCGGTAGTCACGTCTGTTCCTCTCGGGGCATCGTCGAACTCCACATCACCGCGTGACTCCGGCTCGCCGCTTGCGGACCCGAGGTCCAGCGTTGAGCCCTTGCCTAAGTTGAGACGAACCGGCGTGGCATTCGAGCCGGGCTGTGTAATCTCGACTCGAGTCGGCTCCAAAAAGCGAATGACCGGTGTTAGATCAACAGCCACACTCGGAGGCCCGGCGCTCTCGTCACCAACGACGGGAGAGACTTTGAACGGACCTGGGTCCGTTGCAATAATCGAGACAGGTATTTTAAGCCACTTCTCGGGGCGCAGGACTTCCAGCAAGAATCTCTCGGGGCGCAACAGGAACTGGCTTCCTACCTGAAAAGACATCCTTATCGAGTCGCCGGGGATCAAGTTGACGACGGTCATGTTCTTCTGGGCAAGGTTATTGTGCTCCCAGGTGTGACGCCCGGCCGGAACCGTGTCGACCGGCGTGTACACTGACGCGAGCCAACAAGCGTGAGTGCCGGTAGGCGGCACGAGCGCCTTGGGCCATTTCGCCTTCACGACGACGGATGCGCCGGGCGCCAGATTGTAGCCCACCGTGGCGCTGATGTAGGGGATCCAATCGCCGGGATAGACAAACTCAGTTCCCGCCCATGGCTTCACATTAAAGGTGACAACAAATGCCCTTGCGGTTTGCGTCCCCCGGTTTCGCACGCGCGCATAGAAGAAGTTATTCTGCCCGGATTCAGGCTCCTCATGGGTTGTGCCGTTATCGTCGGCGTTCCTGATCCAAAGGTCGGGCGAGTTCCAGAAGGTTGGTCCCGTGAAAGCATTTACACCCGGATCACCCACCGCATCCCGAATCCATAGATCAACGCCTGATGCAGGAGAGCGCAAAAGGCCGCGAGCATGAAAGCTGTTGAGCATCTCAATGAGATGCTTGCCTCGGAAGTCGTCAAGCTCGGCGTTAGTATCCATCAAGGCCTCGGCTCCATCAGGCATGCTGCCATTTGCGGCGACGGAGAAATGGCTGAGAATGAGCGTCTTAAGCAGCGCATTTGCGGCAGCCTGGCGCGTCGCTGCGCTCAGGGAATCGCCGCCGATGGTCCGATAAATGTTCCACAGAGCCGCGGACCATATCTCGCCATCGTCGTGCTCCTCACCGTGCCAATCCGTCGGATAGACCTTCGTGCCATCCACCCTTCGCAGCGCATGAGTAGGCTCATCGGCAAAACACCAGTCTTCAAACACTTCTCTTTGAAATCCGCCACCGCGCTCAGCGAAGTAGCAACACGCCAGGATGTCACCAAAACCTTCTCCCATGGCGCGGGTTTCGGCTCTGCCTGTGCCGGGATTTGTGACGCCCCAACCTGGCACCTGGTTATTCTGAATCGCATGCCCATATTCGTGCACCATCGAATCGGCATCCTCCCCGCGATCCGGCTTGCAAGGGCCAGAGTCGCCAAAGTGAATTCCCAAATCAACCGGGGAGAAAAACCCTCCGCCACCCGCTCCATCGTGAGCGTCGGCCGAGATCTGTGAGTTGTGCGCGGTGGTGATGCCAAGGCTGCTCTGAATGTATCTTTGAACATTATCAATGTGGTAGTACACCATCACGTTTTCAAACCGATCATCCCCGCTCGAATACTTGAAATTGTTCGCACTGACCTCAGTAGGCGGTGCGATATTGGGCGGGCCGAAGTTCCGCATCTTGACGTAGGGGCCTTCCAGCTTGTGAACTCCGCCTCCGAACGTGATGTCTTTTAGCGTTCTGGTCACCCGCTGCGCGTCTATGGTTGCGATCGGAGTTCCCCCAAAACCACAACTGCCGGCGGTGGCGGTCGGATCGCGAAAGGTATTATTGTTGGCAGTCACAACGGGATTTGGGTCGAATACAAATCCCTGACCATCAATGTTGAAGAGCAAGTCTTTTTTCTCCAGAATCCCACCCGAAGAAGCATCTACGATGATCCGCCAGTCGTGCGGCGGGTTGCGAGTGGGGATCAGCACTTTGTAAGCGAGTTTAAGCCCGGCGTCGGTGGGATAGTATACTAGCTCGGGGGTGCCCACATCCTGGCGCAGGATTGCGTCGCCCACGATCGCCATCGCCGCTTTCTGGCCCTGCTTGGGCGTCATCTTCTTGCTTCTGCTATCGGCTGCATCATCAGCCACCGTCGGGCGCGCGTGTCCCAGATCTATCTGCTTTACGCGATCTGACTTGTCTACTTGTACGACCACGGAGGAATCTACGACGGGGATTCCTTCATGCAATTGCTGAAAGTGGATAATATGTCTCGTCGGAGTCGAGACATCTTTAGTCACCTGGAGACTTTGTTCATCGGCCTTGAGGCCAAACGCGTCCGCATTCGCCTTTAGAAAATCTCTAATCGGTTCCTGCGCCTTATCGCCTGCCGCTCTGGAACTCGCGTCTGCCGATGGTAGAGGAAACTCGCCGCGAATCCTTCGCGGACGACCCGTGGCCTGGTCCCGGATCACTTCACTTTCAGCGAGTGATATTTTCGGTGCTGCTAATGATTCATCGGATGCGTTGACGCCAGCGGCGCGCGCTGGTGCTTTTGCTTTCCCTTTTGTTTTCTTTGCCTTTGATATTGCTTTCTTCGGTCGTTTCATTTCTTAGCTCCTTTGCGGTTTCTAATTCAGTTTCGATGTCAATTCACTGGCGGAACGCTCAAAGGTGTTTGAAGCCACTGAGACTCAAAGATACTAGCGGCACGAAAGTCAATGAACACACCGCCGTTATTGCTTCGTGGTCCTTTGAATATTGGTGTCTTCGCGGCATCGTTCCTGTTTTCAGCGTCCTGCTAGTGTCGAGTTCGCGCGGTAAACAACTGTCTTTCTCCTATCCAACTCTTGCTCTTTTCTCCTCCTACAGCTACTAGACGTAATCTGAGAGCTAACCTCCGCACAATTCTCGTAGCTATTTTGTTCTGCGCATCTTCAAACCATTGCCGACTGAACAAGCTTACGCTAGTATCGTCGCTCCAACTGGCTCGCGACTCCGCGCGAGCACAACCAATCAGCCGATTTTCGGCTGAGCGTCAGAAACTTGTGTAAGGGACGAGGAGGATCTTATGCCACCACGGCGGGCGGTTCCCAATGGACCGAAACTATCGAGGCGCGACTTCGCACGCCGCGCAGCCCTCGCCGCAGCGACCGCAACTCTCTCAACCACAACATCGGCGCATACAGAGAACTCGGCTCCGCAATCGGCTCAAGCAGAGAGCCCTCAAGCTGCTCAGCTATCGGCAGTCGGAGAAGCGCAACTCCAAACCATTCTAGCCAGGTCCGGCAAGTGGCTCACAAACGAGCAGAAGGCCGACCTTCGGCGACTGGTCGCGCAAGCTCAAAAGACGAGCGAGGCGCTCCGCTCCTTTTCACTCGACAACTCCGACGAGCCTGCGATGATCTTTCATGTCTATCGTTCGGACAGGTAATGAGTAGCGCAAGCTGATAGGAGGTGAACCGTGCTGGGCGAGGACATTCTTTATCTCTCTGTTCGAGAACTCAGTCAGCGCATCCGATCCCGCAAGGTATCTCCTATTGAACTCACCGAAAGCTATCTACGACGCAGCGAGGCAATCGGCGCGAAGCTGAATGCTTACGCTACTCTGACGCGCGAACTTGCATTACGGGAAGCGCGACAGGCCGAGCGCGAAATTCGAGCCGGGAAGTATCGCGGACCGCTGCACGGAATCCCATACGCGGCCAAGGACCTCCTCGCGGTCAAGGGGTACCCGACAACGTGGGGCGCGCGGCCTTACTCACATCAAAAGTTCGAGCACGATGCCACCGTAATCACGAAACTGCGCGCCGCCGGAGCGATCCTGATCGGGAAGGCCGCGATGATCGAGCTGGCTGGCGGAATGGGTTATCGCTTCGCGTCGGCTTCGTTAAGCGGGCCGGCCAAAAATCCCTGGGATCAGACCTGTTGGACCTGCGGCTCGTCGAGCGGCTCCGGCGCAATTGCCGGCGCGGCTCTCGCCGCTTTTGCGATCGGCACCGAAACATGGGGCTCCATTGTGTGTCCTTCTGCTTTCTGCGGAGTGTCGGGATTGCGGCCAACCTACGGTCGGGTGAGCCGGCACGGCGCGATGGCGTTGTCCTTTTCAATGGACAAGATTGGAGTGCTTGGCCGAACCGCCGACGACTGCGGAATGGTGCTCGCAAGCATCGCAGGTCATGACGCCCGGGACCCGGCGTCTCTGATCGACGCTGGATTCAACTACAACTCGGCGCCGCCCGCCAGGCCGTTGCGAATCGGCTGGCTTACGAACGCATGGAAAAAAGTATCGCCCGAGATTTCAGCGGCGTTGAATACCGCGGTGAACACATTAAAGAAGAGCGGCGCTGTAATAAAGGACACCAAACTGCCGGAGGGCCCGTGGGAAGCGGCGGCGGGAACGGTGATTTCAGTCGAAGGCGCGGCGGCGTTTGATTCACTAATCGAGTCGGGGCGGATCGCCGAGTTGAACGATCCGCTTGGAAAGATTGGAGCTTACGTCAATCAACAGATTCCTGCGTCAGATTATCTTCGTGCGATTCGCATTCGCGCCGTCCTTCAAAAGAAGATCGACGAGCTGTTCGGGCATTTCGATGTGATCGCCGCCGCTTCTTTGCCGGTCACTGCTTCTCCACTGAGTGCGAATCTCGAGACCGATCTCGATTTCGCCGATCCGCTCGGTGGGATCGGAAACTTCTGCGGCTTGCCGGCGGTGAGCGTCCCTTGTGGATTTGATTCCAGGAAGTTACCGGTTGGAATTCAGTTTGTCGGGCGCGCGCTCGAAGACCAGAAGGTGATCGCCGCGGCCCGGTTGTTTCAGCAACACACTGACTGGCATCGCAAGCGGCCGCCCGTCGGATGATAAGAATCAATAGACCGTGATGGCTTCTCTTATTATCGATTCAGGTCCGCGAACCGGTGAGAGGGTGACGCTCGAAAAGGACCGGGTGACCTTCGGCCGAAGCAAGACCTGCGATTGTGTGCTAACTCACCCAACCGTCTCTCGCGAACACTTTTACGTCGAGCGCAACAACGGAAAGCTCTTTCTCGTGGACCAGGGGGGCGAGAACGGGACTTACGTCAACGGGGAACTCGTATCGTGGGTCGAGCTTAAAGGAAGAGACAAGATCCGAGCCGGGCCGTTTACGATGATCTTCGAAGAGGCTGACGCGCCAACCGGCGCAACCGAAGCGCAAGCCGCCGGTGTCTCGCAAACGGCGTCTCGCGAGTTGGCTTTTGACTCGTCGGCAATAGAGACCTATCCGCGCGAGTATCTGCAGGGAATCGAGGATTTCAATGCGGGCCGCTACTTCGATGCGCACGAGATTTGGGAAGAGGTTTGGCTGCGGTCTTCGGGCGACACCAAGCTGTTCTATCAGATGTTGATACAGGCGGCGGTCGGCCTGCACCATTATGAGCGCGGCAATGCTCGAGGCGCTCGCGGAATGCACGCCAACGTTATAGAGAAACTGGGCCGGCTGCCCTCGGTGTTTATGTCGCTGGATCTCGCCGACTTCTCTCGCCAATTCAAAGTCGCACTCGCAGAGTTGATTGATAACAACAACGAAGCCGCGACGGTGGATGACCGGCACCGGCCGCGGATCGAGCTTCTAAGCGTTAGTGAGGGCTGAGCCGCCTGTGATATATCCGTGCTGATCCGTCAAATCCGAAGCGGGTGTTCAGAGTACCGACTCTAGTCGGGCAGTGTCTTGCTATTTCAAGGCATCGGTGTTGTACCGCACTGCCCGACTAAAGTCGGTACTCTGAACGCCCGCTTCGGATTTGACGGACTAGCACGGATACTAATAAGCATGCGAGATAAACACGCGGAAATCGTCCAGGCGCTTCAGTCCATAGTTGGCCCTGATCACGTCACAGCAAACACTTCGCTGAAGGTCGACGGCCTCACTCCAAAGCTGCTCGCCCGCCCCGCCTCCGCCGAAAAAGTGGTCGCGTGTTTGAAGGTTTGCTCGGAGCATGCCGCCGCGGTCATACCAGCCGGACGAATGAACTGGCTCGATTGCGGGAACCCGCTAAGACGAGCAGAGGTAATTTTGAGTCTCGATAGAATGTGCCGGATCATCGATTACAGCGCGGCGGATTTGACTGCGACCGTGGAGGCCGGGCTTTCGTTGACTGCATTGAACGAAGTGACGATGAAACAGCGCCAGTGGCTGCCGCTCGATCCTCCGGGCTTCACATCGGCCTCGGTCGGCGCAGTCGCCGCTTGCAATTCGAGCGGCGCGTTACGCCTTGGATTCGGAACGCCGCGAGACTTCGTCATCGGACTAAAGCTCGCGCACGCTGATGGGACCGAATCTAAGTCGGGCGGCCGAGTTGTAAAGAACGTGGCGGGCTACGATTTGAATAAGCTCTATGTCGGGAGCTACGGGACGCTGGCCGTCATCACCGAGTTGACCTTCAAGCTTCGTCCGCTGGCCGAGCGAAGCGCTACGCTGATGATCACATCGCGCTATCGCGGGCCGCTCTTCCTGTTCGCGAGAAAGCTCCTTGCCTCGGAGCTTCAACCGGCGTCCGTTATCCTTACGAGGCGGTTGTCTCGAGCGCGTATTCAGCTTCCCGACGACGCGCTGTTAGTTCGTTTCATCGATAGCGAAGCCGCGGTCGAGCATCAGTTGTCATCGGTGCGCGAGTTAATCGGTGAGGACCTCAAAACCAGGCAGCTCAACGACACCGAAGCCAAAGCAGTCTGGTCGGAAGTTGCGGACTTCGGCCAACATTCGATACGAGTGAGATTCAGCGTACCGCTGTCGGCAGCGCCCGCGGAATTCGAGAAGGCGTTCCTTGCGCACCTCGAGTGTGTTGCCTGCGCCGACATTGGGGTTGGTATAATTCGAGTTGGGTTCGACGCAGATGAGCGCGCGGTGGTCGCTCAGATCAAAAAGCTCCGCTCGAATGCGGTGGCCGCGGGTGGCTCGCTCGTGATTGAAAAAGCGCCGGCCGAAGTAAGACTGAAAGCAGACGCCTGGGGAGAAGTTGGATCGACCGCACCGCTGATGCGTTCTCTCAAAGACAAGTTCGATCCGCAGTCGCTATTGAATCCGGGAAAGTTCGTCGCGGGCATATGACCATGGATTCACCCGCACAAAAGCCAACCGCTCGCGGCGCGCTGGCGTCATTGCTTGAGGCAAACACCGACAAGCTGCTCACCTGCGTGCATTGCGGCTTGTGTCTCCCCGCGTGTCCGACTTATCGGCAGCTTGGTAATGAAAATGACTCGCCGCGCGGACGCGTGTACTTGATGCGTGGCGTGGTCGAAGGAAGGATTGATATTCGGGACAGCTTCATTTCCCACATAGATCTTTGCCTTGGTTGTCGAGCGTGTGAACCGGTCTGCCCGTCGGGCGTGCCATATGGTCACCTGCTCGAAGCCGCGCGTGTCGAGGTGTCAAAGGCGAAACTTGCTCGCGGACAAAACGCGGAAGGCGTGCTTCGCTTTGTTCTTAACAGGGTGTTCACGAAACCTCGTCTTCTCGGATCAGTCTTCACGTTAGCCCGCTGGTTCCGAGACAGCGGATTGGCGCGCGTGATGTTCAAAGCGAGTCTGGTTCGTGGAAGACTCCGTTTCGCGCTCGCGCTTCTGCTCGCAAGTGGCGCGACGCTGCGAAAAGCTAAATCGCCGGCGGACGCAAAGCCTTCGGCTGACGCCTCGGAAGCAGTCGCGATTCTCCGCGGCTGCGTTATGGAAGGACTCTTTCGAGAGACCAACCGAGCGACTGAACGCGTGCTTGTTCGCAGCGGCTGCAAACTTATCACGGCAAAAGAGCAGGTGTGCTGCGGTGCTCTGCACGCGCACGCGGGACAGCTCGACACTGCAAAGCAACTTGCGAGGCAGAACATCGACGCTTTCCTCGAGAGCGGCGCGGAACGCGTAATCGTCAACGCCGCGGGCTGCGGAGTGGCGATGAAAGAATATGGCGTGCTGCTTGCCGATGATCCTGTGTTTGCCGATCGGGCGCGCGAATTCAGCTCCCTGGTCAGGGACGTTTCTGAGTTCCTCATCGAACGCGGCAGCAGTAAGCCCACCGGGCAGATCGACGGCCGAGTTGCTTACGATGCGCCGTGCCATTTGATACACGCTCAGCGAATCACGCATGCGCCAATTGAGCTTTTGAGCCGGATTCCGGGACTCACGCTCGTGCCGTTGCGAGGCTATGAGACTTGCTGCGGCGGCGCCGGAATCTACAATCTCCAGCATCCGGAACTGAGCGATGCGATCCTCCGCGACAAGATCTCGAGTATCAGGGAAAGCGGCGCCGAAATGGTTGCAACCGCGAACCCCGGATGCATAATGCAGATCGGTGCGGGAATCCTGATGAACGGATTGAACGTGAAGGTAGTGCACCCGATAGATTTGATTGACTCGGCTTACGAGGACTAGATGGCGAGAGTGGCGAGAGGAACTGTAAGAACGACAACGGTGTGCTGTCTGCTGATCTTACTGCAACTGGTCGGCTTCCCGATCAATGCGGGGCAATCAGACGGATACGGCCCCGAGGTCAAATCCTTTCTGGATCTCATGCGTCACGAAGACGACGAACTCGAATTTCAAATCAGGCACAACGAAATATCGCGGCGCGAATATGTTCGTTCGAAGAGCCGGATCGCGATCCACCGCGAGACGGTGCTCAAGCTGGTCAAAGAAAGTGGGACAGATTACGTTCCAGAGTTGCATGTCGCAGCGGCTTCCGAGCTCGACCAGTTGATCGAAGATGGAACAAGCTTGATCAGAGGGATCAAGCCCGGCGATGTGATCAAAGAGAAATGGCGCTACCTGGCAAGCGTTCGCCGCGGTGAGCTCTTCTATATTTTCGAGCGCTTGACGGTAAAGTGAGGACGGTCGACTTCGCGAGTCCGGTCGCAGATCAATGCATGTAGGGGCGGCCCTCCGTGGCCGCCCCAGCGTGGTCTCCTGATCACTCGCCGGGTGACTCTGGGGCGGCCACGGAGGGTCGCCCCTACATGCCTAGTGATTCAGCAGGAACACGTCCCACGCCCACCGGCCAACGTGCGCACCATGCGCGTCGTAAACCTTCGCGCGATAACGGAGCCCATTCCCGTACTGATCAATGCGTTTTGAAGTTCGGTAATCGAGCTGGATTGCGTACACACCAAGCGACGGCAAGGTATGAAGTTCACTCGGCTCCGAAATGCCATTGTGGTTTAGGTCCTGCCAAAGCCGAAGTGAAGAGAAGATCGCATCGCGTGTATCTATCATTCCATCCGCATTGCCGCCATTCTGAGATTTATCGAACTCCGCAAGCGCGAGAAATCCATTGGGATATTGCGAGGGCGGTTGAGCAGTGAAGTTACCAAAGAGTTCACCGCCATCATCGATTCTGCCATTGCCGTTGCGGTCCAGAGCCAACCACGCGTCATCTGAATTGGCAGCCGTCCATGAAAGTTGATCCGGTAGGCCGTCGTGATTGAGGTCAAAGCTTACGCCGGAAGCGAGATCAGTTAGATCAAACCCATTTCCCCTGCCTGTTGACGGGATTCTCATTGGTGACAGTTTGCAAGTGAGGCGTATCGTCATCTTCGACCTTGCAGTCTCTGTCCTGGCAATACGTCTGGTCGGTTGCCTGAGTCCTTGACGCAACCAACAAACAAAGGGTTAACATCAAGAACAGAGCCAGTCTGTTCGATAAAGTCGTATGCTTAATGGGCGGTTCCCTTCTCATCGCAATCTCCCAGACAAGTCGAACGGTCTTTGTAGTTCGGTTCGAAGCTCATCTAGGGAGCTTTGTTTGCTGTTTCGAAGGCGAGCCCGAAACGTGTCTCTGCCCGAACGAAAGCCTTGGACCCATTTCTCGGAGTTTCCTGACGGAACAAGAGTCTCAGATTCGTCCGCCGTATAAGACTCAATCACGGAAGAAGGTCCGCGCGTATTTAACAGCCTGAGAAGACGGTCGGCTTCAGCACGAGCGCCAGCTCTCTGACCCGCCAACATTTCCGCCGATTTTTGAACATCCGGACCCCAAGAGGCGCCGTCAAGAAACTCGACGTAATCAACCGTTAGAACAAGTCGCGTAATAGGGGTTGTGCTGGACGGTAGGCTACTTAACGATTCCGAGCGGGACTGACCAGGAGTAAAGATACTCTCCTGGACGTTAATATTAGTAAGTACCATGCCCGCAGAATGCGAGGAACCAATTGTTGCCTCCCAACGAATCGTGTACGCGCGAATAGCCTTGTCACCAAGATTTGTGATCACAAATGCGATCTGGGGCGAGCCTGTGGCCATTTCGGAAACACTTGAAACCTTAATGGCTATTGGAGCATCAGTCTGTCGCTTCACGGCTACTTTCAATTGCGGCTTGATTGTCTGCTCCGCTCCGCCGTTTTTCTGTCGGCCTTGTGCTTGAAACGGACTCGTTGATTGACACAGGCAAATAACAACCGCAACTAACCCCACCAGGAACAAGGCGGATTTGCCGCTAGCGAGCCAAGTCGAATTCTTGATCATGATCAGCGCCTCCCCGAGACCGAGCATCGACTAGGAAAAAGGATTCTCCCCAATGGTTAGGTTGCTTCCATAAGCACCGCTGGACATAGAAATAATACTCTATGTTCGACCGCATGCAATGCCGAATGTCACATTTGTCACGATATTTGAAAGGCCTGTTAGCGGAAACTTTAGGGAAATTGTACTTCGCACTTAGCGCCTAGAAGATCAGTTCGAGTCGATGGCTACCCTTACATATTGGTAAGGTCTCAACCGCGTAGGCGGTCGATCAGGATAAGGAACGCCGCCATTGATGAATCCTGTTCCGTCACCAAAACTTATCGCAACGATCGCAAGGCGCAACCTTTGAGTTGCCTCCTCCGGTACTCTATCGTTTCCAAGATGGCGTTCGTAGCCTCGCCATTCTGGTTCGGCCACTGTGATTATGGCCGTTTCGCTCGGACGGATGGGCCTGTCGCTCGCCGAGGCGTGTTCCTTGGGGTGGACAAGTTCAAATCGGCCATATCCCATTCCTACGGCGGTTGGTACGCCCCGTGGGGTATCATCCGGCATAGAGAGTGTGAGGTAAATTCCATAGATAGGCTTCGCAGAAGCATTCCTGATCTCAATTTCCAGATCTCGAATCCGGTGTTCTTTCCTTTGAAGATGTCTAATCGCCACGATCTCGATTGGCAACTCATAACCAACGTCCAACATCTCCAAGGTTCGCGGGTACATATCCTGCTCAATGCCTTCGCGCTGAGCGCCCCACGCATGAGCGACGGCAATCCCAAGCAACAGAATCAATCCTCCACTGCAAAGCGAGGCGTGTTGGATCTTCATAAGCGTTCTCCGCTAGTTAACTAGAATTCTACCGGTGAGGCTTTCTGCAAACCTGAAATCGCGAACAGAGAAACTACTTGGAGTCGTTGGAGTCGGCTGGTATCCTCACATATCGATGCGGTCTTGCCACACCCGGCGGATCCACAGGATAAGGAGCACCACCGTTAAAGAATCCTGTTCCATCACCGAAATTTATGCCGACTACAATCATGCGTAAGTTGTAGCTGGCCTGTTCGGGCACTTGCCAATTCGCAATACGCATTTCGTAACCTTCCCATTCTCGTTTCGCAGCTTTAATGATGATTGTCTCGCCTGGCCCGAAGGGCTTGTCGGCAGCCGATGCGTGCTGCTTCGGATGGAGCAGTTCGGATCGGCCATATCCAAGATTAAGGCCTATTGGAAGCCCGGTAGGACCTTTGTCATCCAGCAACACGAGCAAAAAGGAAACTCCATAGATCGGCTTCCGGGAGACATTCTTAATCTCGATTTCCAAGTCTCGAAGCCAATGTTCTCTCTTTCGCAAATTCCGCACCGCTAAGATCTCGATGGGCAGTTTGTAGCCGACATCGAGCACCTCCAAAGTCCGGGGAGCTAGCTCCTCGTCGCCTTCGCTCTGAGTGGCGTATACGGGAGCGCCCAGGATGGCAAGCAGCAGAATCAAAATTCCGCTGCAGAGCGCGGCGTGTTTGCACTTCGTATGCGTTCTCCTCCGTTAAGACTGAACAAACTTGACAGACCAAGCTTCTCTGGCAACGCCCGTTACGCGGGGGAAGCCTCTAGTCAACCGGGGAAATTGATTTTGTTGCGGACACTTACTTTGCTCCAGTGAGAGCCAAGGCAATGCGATATTACTCTCACAGCGGAACAGTGTAAAGAACTTCTTATGTGCCGTAGCTGCAAAACTACTTTCAATCGATGAGACTCTTTTTCATACTCGTGCGGCACATTACCGATGCGACGCGCTTGGCAGTGAGACTCTCCTCGACTCGTGAACTGTTGACATTAGATGAATCCCGGCTAGTATCGTGACAGCGATAACGCAGGCCTGCCCCTAAGCCTATCGAGACCTCTTCTTGATCAAATTCTAGTTTTGCGCGGCCCCTGATAAAACTAACGGCCGGGGAACCTCATAATGTCGACGATAAACTTCTCACAAGTAGTGCAGGGCATGCTGAGCGTGTCAGATAAGATATCAGACTTGATCTTTTCACCCGGCCGGCCGCCGCAAGTAGAACTCATCGGGAAGCTCACGCCGGTGGCTCTCCCGGGAATGGAAATGCTCACCCCCGCGCACACCGCGGCAATCGCCAAGGCTCTGATCGGAACAAATAAGGCGGCGGAGGAATCGCTCGAAAAATATGGATCAGCCGATCTTTCGTTCAGCCTTACCGGGCTATCGCGTTTCAGGGTCAACATCTTCAAGCAGCGCGGATCTCATGCGATCGTCATGCGGGTTGTGCCAAACAAGATTCCAGGCTTCGACGAGCTCGGACTCCCGGCCAAATTAGGTGATATCGCCGAGTTGAAGAACGGCATCGTGCTGGTCACTGGTCCGACCGGATCGGGAAAATCTTCGACGCTCGCGGCAGTCATAGACCTTATCAACGAAACGAAGTACTACCACGTCGTGACAATCGAGGACCCCATCGAGTTCATCCACCAGCACAAAAACTCGACCGTGCATCAACGAGAACTGCATTCGGATACTTCGAGCTTTGCCTACGCGCTGCGAGCCGCGCTTCGTCAGGCGCCAAAGGTCATTCTGGTCGGCGAGATACGCGACCTCGAGACCTGCGAAGTTGCACTCGAGGCGTCCGAGACCGGACACCTTGTGCTGTCGACTCTCCATACAACTGACGCGGTCAAGACAGTAGAGCGCCTGATCGGAATGTTTCCGAAGAGTCAGGAGCACATCATCCGAATGAGGCTTTCGGGGGCGTTCCGCTACATAGTTTCGCAGCGCCTGATACCACGAGCAGACGGGCACGGCCGCGTTGCCGCGCTTGAAGTTCTCACCTCAACCGCGCGAACGCGTGACTACATTGAAAAAGGAGAGCGAGAGGGTAAGTCACTCTACGATGCGATGCGAGACGGAACGCTCGAAGGCATGCAGGTATTTGACGGCGAGCTCGAACGGATGATGCGCGAGGGCATCATAACAATGAACGATGGGCTGGCTTACGCGACCAATCGGCAGAACCTGCTTCTTCAGATTTCGGATCTGGGCGGCGGCTCGATAGGTGAAATGATCGGGATGGAATCGCGCACTGGCAATCTCGGCCTCGGCGTCTCCTAAAACGACAAAGCTTCGGCGTACAAGCGTGGCCGGCTCGCCGGTTCGATTCGATTCACTCGCTTAGAATCGCGATCAGGTCTTCTCTTATGTCGGCGTCGGAATAACCCTGCTTAAGGTAGAAACTGAAACGATCGGTGGTCAGCAGGCGCAGAAACAGTTCCTGAGTTATCTGTTCGTATCCTCGCTCGTTGGAGGAATCATGCGTTGCTGACGGGTTCAAACAGGTAAGCCGTACGAGGATCGAGAGTTCCTGCCAGATCGCTTCCGCATCCTGACTTAGTAAAACTTGCCGCCAATCGCGCACACGTCCGGAGCCTTTTCTCGCGGAGAGATTATTGCGACTTTGGCGCTGGGCAAACGGGGTGAGGGCTCGCGTTGCCATTGCGCTCTCCTGTAATTTCAATCTTGTTTTCGTAGCGGAACTCTAAAGGGTGGCCTGGGGGCAAGCCTTTGAGTACCGTCCACAGGGGTCGAAGAATACCCTAAGCTCCAGTTTTATTCAAGCATCAAGGAACTGGATATCGATTAGCACTTTCAGCCCCTCGTACCGCGCAAGGCCAATTCCATGGGTAAGACTAATCACAGCGAAGAGCGTCGCACCGCGCACCGGTTCGAAGTCACCTGGGCCGTTGTCATCAAAGGCAAGGATCAAGCAGGCGAACGCTTCGACGAAACCGGCACGCTTCAGAACCTCAGCTCGAGGGGCGCGTTATTTTTCTTGCCGATCGGTGTCAGGCTCGGCGCAAGCCTTCAGGTGGAAATCCGGGTCCCCATGAAGGACAAGTCCTGGATGAAATACTCGGCTAAGGTCGTGCGGGTCGAGAAACAGAAGTCCAGTTTTGAAGTCGCCGTGCAGTTTCCTACCGCCAAACCAGTCTTTATAGAGAGATGATCCGGCGGCCAGGCGAACGCTCGGTATTTACGCGCAGTTGGTGTTTCGCTCTTGCAGCTTTCTTATTCGCTCTTTCAACCGCTTCAGGACTTCCTCTCGTTCGTTCTTAGTGGCGCAGTGCCTGAGTGTTTCGACAAGGCTGTCTATCTCTCCGGCCAGTGCGCGTCCGTGATCTTCACGAGAGTCAGTTTGCGCCGGCGCCTCAACTTCGACGGTTTCGCCAAAGATCTGATCGATGGCCGACCAGAAGAGGTCGATATCGATCGGCTTCTCCAAACAGCAATTGGCCCCTGCGGCTTCTGCCTCGACCAGGATCATCGGACCACACCCGCTTATTACGACTATTGGCGTCGCTCTGAGTTGGTGATCCCTGCGAACCTGCCCGATAAAGTGGAGTCCGCTTGGGCCCGGCAGCGCGATATCGGTAATGATCAGATCGGGCGGAGATTGGCGCGCGACGGTCAGCCCCTGTTGTGCTTCAGTCGCGGTGCCCACTTTGTAGCCTTTAAGTCGAAGCAACTCGGCGAGCGGGTGCAGGGTATCAAAATCGTCTTCTACAATTAGAACCGTCCTCATATTGTGCATGTCCTTAATGAACTTCAAATTCCAGCGGGAAGAGATAAGTGAGGTTTGGTTATTTTTATATGAGCGAGGCCGCTCTATTACTAACGGCTCCATCATACATGCAGCGCGAGGGTTGCGCAACGGTCTTCTTCTTTAGGAATAGTGTTCGGATTCCGCGTTGCTGGCCGTGGACTGTTTTTCGGGGTGAAATAAGCTTCGCGTGCTTTTCGGTCCTTTGCGCCTTTGCGCTGGGTATTGAAGGAGTAAGACTTAATACTCAGCGCAAAGGCGCAAAGGACCGCAAAGCACGCGAAGGACCGATCACACGTTTACAAGCCAGCAACCCAATAAGTCGGTCAGATGATGCACAAATGAGCAACAGAATCGGAGGCCGCCTTCCCGGAAACCTTGGGCGCTCCAAAGTTTGCTCTTTCATTCTGCTGCATCCCCTAATACAATCTCCCGAGTGTCTCGCATTCGGATTGATTCTTATCAGGAGATTTGTGCTCGCTTTGTGAGGAGACGTTGTAATGAAAAGTTTTACCCTCAGGGTTTCGCTCGCTGCTTCTTTGCTCGTGCTGCTATCGCTCGTCGGCGCACTGCCGACACGGTCCGATAGCGGACGCGTCCAGGTCAACAACACTGAAGATCGAACACCCAAGCCGCGCTCGCGCTCTGGCTTGAAGCCGCTCTCGTATCGAAGTCCCGGCGCAACTCATAAACTAGTGATACCAGCGGACGACCCTGAACTCGAACAGCAACTGACGTCGATGCACATCGTGCGAAAGCTAAAGAAGTATCGAGCTTACTCGGTAGCCGAAATCGGCGACGCGGAGCTGAGCTCACTGGATTCGGCGACGCTCGATCGCGCGAACCTTAGAGACGATTTGAACCTTGTATTGCTCAAGCGAGGCCAGCTAGACACCACCGGTGTCGCGCCGGCAATAAACGACGATCTGCGTCAGCAGGAGACGGCCTCGCGAGCGCTTCATCTCGTCCAAATGTTTGGACCTCCAACTACCGATTCATTGCACGCGATAGCCGAAACCGGCGCGCAGATTGTAGGTTATATTCCGAATAACACTTATCTGGTTTGGGCCACCGGCTCCGAACGACAACGACTTCGCGCCATTCAACGAAGCGTACAAGGATCCAGAACAATTCAATGGGAAGGCCCCTATCATCCCGCTTACAAGGTGGATCCGCACATCGATCTCGACTCGACGAAGCAGATACGAGTGTCAATCCAGATTCTGGACACTCCGGACGCCGACAGTACGGTTGCGTTGGTGAAGTCGATTGCAAACACGGTGCTGATGAGCGAGTTTCGCGCGTCAGGAGCGCTTCATATCAAGATCCTCGCCGAATCGTACAAGCTGAAAGAGCTCGCGAAAACTCCGGATGTCTTGAGCATCGAGCCCTGGTTCACAATAAAGCCGATGGACGAGCGCGCCGATCAGATTGTAGCGGGCTCGTTGGCTTCCGATACGGTTAACAATATTCAGGTGAGCCATCCTACCGGACCTGGCTATCTCGCTTTCCTGAACTCTGTGGGTTTCAATACAGATTTCAACTTTGCGGTGGACATTGGAGACACGGGTTTTGATGTTGGCTCGGCTGACGCCCAGACGGTGCATCCGGATTTCCTGAATGCCGGCGGAGCATCCCGCGTCGCGTATTTGAACGACCTCACTCAAGACTCTCATCCAAGCGGCCCGGCGGTCCTTCCGGCGCATGATCCGACAGGACACGGAACCATAAACGCTTCGATTATGGGCGGCCTCAACACCAAAACGGGAAGCGCCTATACGGACGCGACGGGGTTCCAGTATGGACTCGGAGTGGCTCCGTTTGCGCGAATAGGAGTTTCAAAACTATTCAAAGACGACCTGAGCTTCGGCAATTTCGCTTACCCACAGTTTACGGCGCAGGCATATGCAGGCGGCGCTCGAATATCGAATAACAGTTGGGGAAGCTCTTGCGATGACCTTTGTAACTCCTATGGCGCGGGGAATTTCGACGATTCCCAGATTTTTGATTCCCTCGTGCGGGACGCGGATCAGAACACCCCGGGGAACCAAAGCATGACGATCGTGTTCGCTTCGGGAAACGATGGAGACATAAACACGCCTTCGGTTTCTATCCCCGGGACTGCGAAGAACGTCATCACCGTCGGCATAAGCGAAAACGTACGGACTGACGGGACGGACGGGTGCGGTGTCAGGAATATTGATGCGGACAACGCGCAGGATATCGTCTTCTTCTCGGGCTATGGTCCGCTGCAAGACGGACGCGCAAAACCCGATCTCGTTGCGCCAGGCTCACACATTTCCGGAGCGGCAACACAGGACAAGTTCTACGCGGCGGCTTCGTCGAATAATATCGGTGTTTGCAATAAGTATTTCCCCGCGGGCCAGACGTTGTACACGTGGTCGTCGGGCACCAGCCATTCCACTCCGATTGTTAGCGGCGCCGCCGCGCTTGCTTTTCAATGGCTGAAGACCACTCTGGGCGCAGAACCCAGCCCCGCTCTCGTCAAGTCGTTCGTACTCAATTCAACCAGCTACATGGCCGGAGCTTTTGGCGGTGACAGCCTGCCTGGCGCGCATCAAGGATGGGGCCTCCTGGACATCGGACGCATGTTCGAATCGACCAGCCGCATCCTTTACGACGAGTCTCCTTCGCGGACCTTTACAGAAAGCGGCGGCGCGCCCGTTGAAACTACCGGCGTAATAGCAGATCCGACAAAAGAGTTTCGAGTCATGCTGGTGTGGACTGATCCGCCCGGTGATCCGGGGACCAACGCGCCTTATGTGAATCAGCTCGATCTGGAGGTCGTTGTCGGCGGTGTCGTGTACAGCGGGAACCATTTCTCAAAACAGTACTCGACACCCGGGGGTCAGAACGACTTCGTCAACAACGTGCAAGGGGTGCGGCTTCCGGCGGGAACTACGGGGCCGTTTGTTGTTCGCGTGCGCCCAACGGTTATTGCAGGGGATGGTGTGCCGGGCAATGGCAGCCCGCTCGATCAGGACTTCGCTTTAGTGGTTACAAACGGGCGACAGACCGCAATACCGGTGCTTACCGTTGGCTCGACCGGCGATGTTTCAGCAGGCGTGACGGTTCAACATTCAAACGGAACTACCGATAGCTCGTTGTTGTCGGGCGAGTCGGCAAAGATAACGCTGACAATCAA
Organism: Blastocatellia bacterium; assembly: GCA_035607285.1. Taxonomy (GTDB): domain Bacteria; phylum Acidobacteriota; class Blastocatellia; order UBA7656; family UBA7656; genus Onstottus_A. The sequence goes on from DATNBZ010000129.1 coordinate 70,241, forward strand.
TAATCAGTCGCAGTCCGCGGCGGCGACTATTCAAGCCGCATCGCTGGCGCTCGGCAGCTCGCAGAACTCGTCGACATTTCAGGATATCGCGGCCGGCCAGACTGGAACCAACGGCTCGCCGTTTCAGATTCAAGTACCTGCGGGCTTGCGTTGCGGTTCAGTGGCGACACTGCAGCTTCAACTCGACACGAACGCCGGGCGCTTCACGCTCCCGGTTCGCGTTCAGGTAGGAAGGCCCACCACCGCCGGCGGACCTGCTGAGACTCTGGTGTTCGATGATGTCGATAACAGCACCGTGAAGTGGAAAGCGAAAGGCGGGTTCGGGCCGGTAAGCGGGCCCGCAAAGAGCGGCACCATGTCCTTCCATACCCAGGACGCGGGCAAAGACAGAAACGAAAGTCAACAGTCTCAGCTCTTCATGAAGAAGGGTTTCGTGGTTCCGGCAAACGCCGGACAGGTTCGGTTGTCTTTCTTTCACATTTTTAACTTCGAGCCCGGCTACGACGGCGGTGTGCTCGAGATATCGGCTGATGATGGAGACTACCAGGACGCCGGCGCGCTGATACTCGTTGGAGGCTATGACGGGAAAGTAACGCAAACGTCAAACAATCCGCTGGGCAATCGCTTCGCCTGGACGGCGCGCGGAAAGCCCGGCGTTTTTAGCCAGGTAGTCGTCGATTTGAGCGACTTTGCGGGTAAGCGAGTCAGGCTGCGGTTCCTCGCCGGGTTCGATGACGCCACGGGTATCGCGGATGGCTACACCGGCTGGTTTATTGACGACATCAGAGTCACTGCCGTCATGTACTCGTGCGGCCAACCGTAGTGGGTTAGTTTGTAGGTCCTTCGCGTGCTTTGCGGTCCTTTGCGTCTTTGCGTTGAGTATTGCGTATTGAAGTAGCAAGACACAATCCTCAACGCAAAGACGCAAAGGACCGCAAAGCACGCGGAGGTTATTAGGCAACGCAGAATCCGAACACTACCGTCTATTCTTAACTAGAGACACGTGTATGGTTTTGTGCTAACATCACTCGTGCGGTGAACCCCGTATGTTGCGTGGTCTTTTTGCCGTTCGTTCATAGCCTGAAAGCCTCCAGACAACTTGATGATAGGATCGCGGGCTCTTAAGCTAGCGAATCGTGGGCGCGCACGCGCGCACCCGCGGGTTATACCGGGTTGATCCAAAGCAGCCGTCTCGGTATTCGGTAGTGCAATCCCGCATTCGGCTCTGACGCCGAGGGCGAAGCGCTGAGGGAGACTCAGATGGGAAGCAGAATTCTACTCGCCGATGACAGCATCACAATTCAGAAGGTGGTTAATCTCACCTTCAGCGACGAAGGCATAGAAGTTGTCGCCGTGAGCAATGGCGACGTGGCGGAACGAAAGCTGGCGGAAGTCAACCCCGACCTCGTTCTCGCCGACATCTTCATGCCCGGAAAGAACGGCTACGAACTTTGCGAGTCGATCAAGCAGAACTCGCAGTTCCGCAACGTACCAGTGGTCCTTCTCGTCGGCGCATTTGAACCTTTCGATCAGGCTGAAGCTCGCCGTGTTCGCGCCGATGCGCACCTGACCAAGCCCTTTGAGTCTCGGACATTGGTTGAAACGGTGCGCAGGCTGATCAATGCGTCCGCCCACGCAGCGGGCGGGCCAATCGCCGCGATGACTCCGGTCGATGAGCCGCGTGATGATCGCGGGAGCGGACGCGACACCGGTACGATTTCCGCTCAAGTGACCTCCGGGCGCCTGGCCCCGCCGTCAACTCCTAAACTTGATCTGTCAGCGATGATGGCGGACACCGGCGCCGCATCAACAGCCTCGATCAGAAGCACCGGTGAACTCTCGTCAAGAATGGGAGATTTTCACACGGATGCTTTCGAAGTAAACGTCGCCGGCGCGTCGGCTCGCGAAGCGATTACAGCGACTCTGATCGATACTGATGAGCCGTTTGAGACAATGGAATTCACGTCCAGCGAGTTCGGCTCCGAGGACGTGTCCTCGTCGTTCGCGTTGGAAGCGGGAGAGCCGATCCTCGATTTCGAAAGGTCGGAGCTATTCGAGTCGCCGACGCCCCGGCCGCCATTTCAGGAAGATATCTCCTTCGAAACAGAACCGGCCGCCGCACTTGGAGTAGACGTCAATTCAGCGATAAGCGAAGCACAGGAGTTTGATAGCAACAACACCGAGACCACGCGCTTCGATCTCACATCCGGCGAGCCCGCATTAGCCGAAGCCGCCGAGGCTCCTCAGCCTGACTTGTCAGCAACCCAGGTTGACATGAATGTTGAGACGGCTTTCGAAGCGCCGAATGATACCGCCAGTGCGACCCTCCTTGCTGCCGACGAGCCTCTCGGCGACGTGCTTGATGAGACGACCCCAATCGAGGAGTCTGCCGAGTACAGCGCCGCCAACGATTCTCTGAACCTTGAACTCACTGAGCTCGAGACGGGGACTGCCGCGCCGGTTACACAGACCGAGTTTGACCTGGTCGATACTCCGGACGCTTCGTCACCGCAAGCATCCACTCAGGTGGCTACTGAAGAAGAAGTATTGCCCGGAGAACCTGAGACCGCGCCTGCTCACGCTGCGGACTGGACATCTCCCCACGCGGGTGCCTATTCGACGGCGCAACTCGACTCGGTCGTGATGCCGATCGAGACCGCCGCATATTTGGCGCAGCACTCCCTCAGTGAGGCTCCACAATCCGAAGCCCCACAGGAGGCCAGTTTCACGCCTTCACCCAGATGGACGGAAGAGGAAGCTCAATTCGCCGCTATAGACATCGAAGCGGTTTCGGTAGACGAGCACGCTGCTGAACCCGATTCACACGTTTCGGATCAGGCGACACAGCACGTTGGGGCGCCGGCGATGAGCTCGGCCACAGATTCGGCCAATGGAGCGCATGCCGCTTCAGAGCTGTCCGCCGCTACTATGGAGGAAATCGTGCGTCGGGTGATTGCCGAGATGAGCGACTCCGTCGTCCGCGAAGTCGCCTGGGAGGTTGTCCCGGATTGTGTAGAGCGAGTCGTCGATCAGTTAACGCGAGAGTCCTTGTCTAAACCGACATAATCCGGCAAACATTCGACTGCCATCGTCCAAGCATCCGAAGATCGCGACTACGGGTCCTCACTAAAGTCCGGATAGACATCCAGGAAAGACAATTGTGGAATGGGCTCCTGGCCTTCCTCGATTTGGGTCCCATCACTACTGTGAAAACCTGATTGGTGCCGCAACGCTCTTTGCACGTCCCGCAGGTTAAACCGTATCAGCTTGTCGGTGAGCAGCACAGCGGGAATCCTGCCGGCGCGGCGAAGTCGGTGGATAGTGCCCTCGCTGACCTGCAAGACTTCGGCAAGCTGGCGAGTCGTTAGATAGTCAGCGCGTTTATCCTTCTGCTCCGGCGGGTCTGATTCGCCTTCCTTCATTTGTGGTTTTTGTCGCCTTGTCGCCACTTATTTCTTCACCGGTTCCAGTGAGAACGCCAATGGAATAGCCTCGGAGCCATTCACATCGACAGTCTTGCTTTGAGGCTTGTATTCCTGAAGCGAGGCAGTGACCTGATACCTGGCGTTGGTCGTGGGCACGCGGAAGGCGAACTCGCCGTGACTGTTGGTGGTGTAACTCAGTGAAAACGACTTGACGTGTTTGCGCTCCTGTTCTTCTTCGGCGGTCGGGATTCGCACAAGTTTCAAATGCGCGCCCCCCAGCGACACGCCGTTGGAGTCGAATACGGCTCCGCGTATGAGCGAAGTGCGGCGGCTCGTCTTTTCAAGTCGTATGGTCTTGATGATTGTTTCTTTGCCTTCTTCGACCTGTTGCATTTGCACCAGGTTCCCGCCTTGAAATCCCTCGGCGTCGAAGCTGATTGTGTAATCGTCCGGTTCCAGCTCGAATGAGTAGTTGCCCGCTTGATCCGTTTTCGTCTCTTTCATCGAACGGTCGCGGCTGCGCATTGCCCTGACATCGGCCCCCGCTATCGGCTTGCCCTTTTCGTTTTCGATTTTTCCTTTGAGTGTACCGGTCTTTCCCTGTGCCGCGGCTAACGTCGCGCTGACCAGACAAAAGATCGTGAGAGCAATTAGGAGTTTTTTCATAAGACTGTGTCTAAACCCGCGATAGCAGCTATGAGTTGTTGGGAATTTGATTTTGCGGTTTCGGTTTGAGAAAAGTCAACGCGCAGTGGTGGTGTCCTAAAGTTGTGTAGGTCGACGAAGAAACCGGCGCGGCTTTCTTTGGAGTGCGGCGCTGTCTGTGTGTACGCGCCGCTTTGGCTGCTTTGAATCGCCACCAAGAGCCAAAGCGGCGCGTACGCACAGACCGCCCCGCACTCCAAATATGTTCGTCACTCGGCCTGAGGTCGTTTTCATGCGTCTGTGAATACCAACACAACTTTAGGACACTACCCGCGCAGTCGCAGTCGTGGCCCTCGAATACTGGCGGCCTGACGAGACACTGGCGCGGTCAGATTTGAATTGCCTATCATTCTGCCTATCATTCTGCCTATCATTCACGGGTCAATAGATATGAGGATCATCGCCGGAATCTACCGCGGAAGACGATTGCGAACTCTCTCGGGATCGATGACCAGGCCCACCTCGGACCGCTTGCGCGAGACACTGTTCAACGTATTGTCGCCGTGGATCGACGGCAGCCGCTTTCTCGACATCTGCGCCGGCTCCGGAGCGGTTGGCATTGAGGCTTTGAGTCGCGGGGCAAGCGAAGTCATTCTCATCGAGAAGTCGCGCGATGCGTGCGCGGTGATCGAGGCGAACCTCAACACGCTTGGCGCTGCCGGTTGCGCTACGATCGAACGCCGCAGCGCTTCGGCGGCACTCAACGTCCTGGAACAGGAGTCACGCCAATTCGACATCGTCTTCTTCGATCCCCCTTATTCATCTGAAATGTATGACGACGTTATGGAGCGACTGGGAACGGGAAAGGTGATTGCGTCGGGCGGCATCGTGGTAGTCGAGCATCGAGCCAAGATCTCTATTCAAGCGGAGTATCATAAGCTGCAAAGGTTTCGCGAGCTCAAGCAGGGAGAATCAGCGCTGGCGTTTTATGAACTTGGTGAGTGTTCGGAGTAACCGTTGTTGCTGGGGGTGATTAAAACTGGGACTTGGGTGGGACTTAGGTTACCCGGAACTCAGAGCGAGGAATCGAGCGTTCCGCCCGGCAACCCCGTAGGGGTGCGATGTTTATAGTTACGGTCGCCGACGTGGACTCCTAGTTCCGTTAGGTGCGGCATAGACTTGAGCGCAGGAACATTTCACCTTACGGGGTTGGTAACATATGGAGCTCGCCACTATAAACATTCTACCCCTACGGGGTTCCAGGGAATTCTCAAGGCACTTCTTCCCGCGAAGAGTCGCGGGCGGTTCCCGACTCAAGTCCCGCTTTTAATCACACCCGTTGTGGGTTCGCGTTGGAGGGTAGTGGGGTATTAGCGTGTTGCCAGCAAGCAGTCCTCTGCGTCCCCTGCGTCCTCCGCGGTTTTTCCTGCTCAGTGGCTCGGAATCAACCGCAGAGGACGCCGAGGACGCAGAGTTACTGGGTTGCCGCCAACACGCTGATACCCCACTAGCGTTGGAGGCGACGCTGGCCACGTCTCGTTGTTCCATGCTACTATCGCTCGCCTTGAAAAGATCGGCAGTTGCGGAATACCTTAGGAGCAAAAGGCCCAATGCGCCGCGCAATCTATCCCGGCTCGTTTGATCCAATAACGCTTGGACACCTGGACATAATCGAGCGGTCAGCGAAGCTCTTCGACGAAGTCATCGTCGCTCTTCTCCACAATATTGATAAGCAGCCGATGTTCACAACCGAAGAACGCATTGAGATGATTCGCGCCGTAGTGCCCGCCAGCAATGTGCGCGTCGACACGTTCGAAGGATTGCTGGTGCACTACGCGGTTGCGCAGAAGGCGCAATTCGTCGTTCGGGGCATTCGCGCAATTTCCGACTACGAATACGAATTACAAATGGCCCTGATGAATCGACGTCTCGAGCCGGCCGTTGAAACGGTGTTCTTGATGGCGGGAGAAGCATACTCGTATGTCAGCTCGCGGCTGATCAAAGAAGTATTCACGCTGACCGGCTCGATAAAGGGTCTCGTGCCGGAGCTGGTTGAGAATCAAATGCGGGATAAGCTGAAACGTGATGCGTGAAACGTGATGCGTGATTCGTGATGCGTGATGCGTGAAAAGACAATGATACGCATCACGTTTCACGTTTCACGCATCACTCTTTACGCATCACGTTTCACGAGTCTTATGAGCCAATCGCCTTTCAAAGAATCAATCTATGTTTCCCAGATGGAAGTCTCGGCGACGCTCGCCGTCCTGATGGAAGCGGACCGACTCCGGAGAGAAGGCGTAGATCTGATCGACCTCGGAGCCGGCGAGCCCGACTTCAATACGCCGCGAAACGTCAAAGACGCCGGCGAGCAAGCCATAGAGAACAACTTCACTCGATACACCGCCACCAGCGGAATAGCCCCGCTGCGCCAGGCAATCGTCGACATGATGCGTCGCGATTTCGGCACGAATTACGATCCTTCCGAAGTGCTGGTTACGATAGGCGGCAAGCAAGCCATCTTCAATGCGATGGCCACCCTGCTCAATCCCGGGGATGAGGTTCTGATCCCATCTCCCTACTGGGTCACCTTTCCAGAGATCGCAAAGTTCTTCCGCGCGAAGCCGGTGATTATCGACACCGAGCCGAATGGCTTTTTGTTGACCGCTGATGCCGTAAGCAACGCCATTGGGCCTCGAACGCGGCTGCTGATCATAAACTCACCGAACAATCCGACCGGACGAATAATTCCGCCCGATGAGTTTCACAAGATCGCGGAAGTTGTAGCCGAGCGCGATGTTTGGATCATCAGCGATGAATGCTACTTATACTTTGCTTATCCGCCCGCGACGCCGTTCACCGCGGGTCAACTGCCCGAGGAGCTGCGATCGCGCGTCATGATCTGCGGATCGTTTTCGAAGTCATACGCAATGACCGGCTGGCGCATTGGTTTCGGGTTGGGTCCGAAGCCGTGGATTCAAGCCATGCTTACGGTGCAGAGCCACTCCACGTCCAACGCAAACTCGATGGCGCAAAAAGCCGCGATCGAAGCTGCAAACGGCCAGCAAGACTCGCTGCGAGAAATGATAGGCGAATACAAACGGCGGCGGGATTGGGTCGTTCCCGCGTTGAACGCGATCGACGGTGTCGAATGCGCCCTGCCCGAAGGCGCGTTTTACGTAATGCCGAATATGAAGGGATTGCTGGGCGGATCCGTGCGCGACTCAATCGAATTGTCAAAGCTCCTGCTGGATGAGGCGCGTGTGGTAGTAACCGCGGGGTCCGCTTTCGGGATGGAAGGCTACATCAGAATATCTTACGCCAACTCGCTCGAGGCGATTCAGGAAGGCGTGCGCAGAATCGCCGAAGTCGCCCGCGCACTGACCGCGCGATAACTCACTCGCGCTCATCCCATCCGATTCGAATATGCTTCGAATGGTCGACCGACCGGTTTGCCGGCGCCGGGACACGATGTCGCACGAGGACCGCGCTTAAAGCTCTCGCCGTTCGCACGGTAAAAGAAGACCGCACATCCGCCTGAGAATTGGACGCAATTAAGTGGCTGACCTTACGAGGAACGCGCTGCTCAGAACTTCGTAATGCTTATGTCCTGTTCTCCTTCTTCTCGGAACTTCATGAAGAAGAAAAACGCGAAGCAGATTAACGCTACGACGAAGCAGGCTCCGCCCACGATCAGGTTCCCTCGTTCCATGACGTTGTTCGGCTGGTATAGATACTTATAGAGAAACCAAGCCCCTGTCCCAAGCCCGATCACTCCCACAAGTAGAAGCAAATTTTTCATGGCCCCTCCCTCAGAGATAAAGCCTCAAAACGATGACTTCCAACTGCGGTACGTGTGGATTTTGCTGCTCTCGATGCCGATTATACACGAAAATCACATCTGTCAAAAAGCCGCAGGAGGTTTATCCGGCGCGCGCTTACTTTTTTCCTTGGGCTACAAGCTAGGGACGCCGGAAGAGCGACGAGCTGCGGCTCTCCTGAATTAATTCGCAGGCGCCTTCAAAGACTTCGTCGATCGTTACTCGCTTTCGCGTTGAAGCCTCGATGATCCTGTGGCTTCCAGACCGGACAAAGCCCCCTGATGCGCTGTTCGCGATTTCAATCACCGGCGTCCCAAGCTCAGACGCAAGCTGAGCTATCGCAGGCTCATCGGTGATTGCGATGCTTGCGCGAGCGATGGCAGCTACCAGCTCAACCGCTCGAGGTTCAGCCACGGTTGTTATCGTTTTCATCCCGGCCGCGGGAAACGCGCGGAGCGCTCCGGTGAACGCGGAATCCGAGGGCTCGTCAGCCGCTATTATTCGAGCGTCGAAATTGTTCGCGAGCCTCCTGCCCGTCTCCGCGAATGCCTCGACCGGCCACCCGCGCGAGTCTCCCGGGTCCGAAGCGTAGAACAAAACGATCAGTTCCCCTCCCCGAGAACCGGCCTTCTCGAGGCGCTGCTCGAATCGAGCGTGTTCTTCGTCGGGCAACGCGACTCCCAACGTGGTGTCGGTCATTTCGGCGCCCACCTGTGCCAGCACCCTCTTGTGATTTGACGAGCCGGATCGATCCAATGACCTGGGCACTCCGACCAGATCGAGAAGTGATTCCATCGCTCGAGGCAGCCTCGACGGAGTGATGGTTCTCGCTCGCAGGAACAGCCGCGATGCGATCTGCGTTTCAACGCGAGGTGAAAAATCCAGCACCAGATCGAAATTGTATTGCCGCGAGCGTCTAACCAGGGTGACCAGTTTCCTGAGCGCGCTTGTGTACTTTCGGTCGGAGGATTTGATGACACCGAGATCGATCGTGTCATCCGCGAACCGCGCCAGGCTAAGCAGCTCGCAGGTCCCACTCGAAGCCGCTGCGACGAGCGCAGATATTGGATATGCGGCGCGCAGCGCCCTCATGGCTGGCAGCAAGGCGAGCGAATCACCAAACGTCGACATATCGATCGCGAGTATTGAACGAAACGGGTTATTTGATGTTGCCGGGTTCACTCAGAATCACTCTACCTGATTTCTCTGCAAGCGGGCATTCTGGAATCAGCCTATCATATCCAGATTCCGATTGTAGTGGCTTGCCTCCTCGATGTCTTGTATGTCGGTTTCCTTGTATTTCCGTTATGTAATCAAGGCACACTTATAGTAGAATGCCACCTTGCGAAGCCAGAATCCTGACTAATGGCGCTGTGGCAGCAATGACTTTGCCGTATCTGTCTGTGCGACGAAGGCTACCCAGAAGAAGAGTAGTCTGCGCCACACGAGGGACGCCGCCCGGACGCGCTGCGCTTCCGCAGAAGCTGCGTCGGGAGTTCGGTTGCCCCTGCTTTGGGTTTGTGTTGATATGCCGAACAAGTTTATCGGCCAGGCGTAGTAGTCGATTTGACTTTCTTCGGTATCGCGGATGCGACGCGGCATTCTGCTGCACCAAGCGCGCGGCAGAGCATCCACCACGGGCGGCCATAGCGAGCTGGGGTTGGGGCTAATGAGTTTGTTGGTACCAAAAGTCGAAAATCACATTGGCGACACGAGCCCGACGGGGACTCCAAACAACAGCCCTGTCCTAACAGACTCCTTGAGTGCTTTCAACTGGACTCAAAGAAGACTCAATCACGGCGGATTCTATCAAGGACTCGCTCAGAGTCTGGTAAAAGGTCTTCATACAAAGCAGAGTCTGCTGGACTTTATTTCGAAAGTTACCCGAGCAGCCGACCAGGCATATTCGACTCGCCAGTACGACAAGATCGGCGCACTCAGCAAGATTTTGTTGAGCCTACCACTCTCCCCGCAGATTGAATGCATCGGGCACTTCTACGAAGCATTGAGTGTGATGCGGTCGGGTCACGGCGACACGGTTCGCGGGACTGCACTCTTCAAACAAGTCGCAGAGCACGGGCCCATCCACTATAGGACGAGAGCGATGCTTGCGCTCGGGGCCACCAGCGTCAGTATCGGAGACAGTAGCGCCGCGTTGCCCTGGTACGGAGAAATAGTACGCATCGCCGCGCGCGAGCGCGCCATCGACCCGGGGACATTGTATTTCGCGAGACAAATGACGGCCATCGTCAGGGCAAGTAATGGGGATCACGAAGGCGCGATCCGAGATCTTGAAGAGATTTCGCCGCTGGCTCGGCTTGCGACCTATCAAGAGCCGCGCGCCTATTCTATCCACCTAAACTCATTGGCCGTCGAATTGGCGGAGGTTGGGCGGCTGGAAGAAGCGGCGCGAGCATCCAGCATTGCGTGTTCATCGCCATACGCTTCTGCCTATCCGGAGTGGCAGGAAACATTCGATGAGATCGCGCTGAAACGTCGCAGCGCATCTCGGTCAACGATCATCGTCTCCGGATTCCTCACCCAAGCCGCCGAAGGTTCACATCGCAGACGAGTGACGCAGATCAGCCAACAACTGCTCGTCGACCCGCAAGAACGCGTCTCTTTGCAACCGAGTCGATCAAGCGCGATCGTAGCGAGTAGATACGATCGACCTCAAGGTTCACAAGCACGTGTTTTGGATTTTCAGCAATGGAAGCGACGCGTAAAGCCTGGGCCGGGCCAATTAAGCGCACTCTCCGCCGAACAGAGGATGGAAATGTCAACCGGGGAGAAGTTAATCAGGTTGATGGACCTGATCTCTGACGATGAAACCGACGATGAAACGATAGACGTAATTCTGGAAGCCGTCGAAGCGATTGTATTGGGTCGCAAGGGAGCGAATTAAGCGGACTTCCTCCTGCGCTGTGGTTTTCGCCTGGCGCGGCTCAACCTCTTCACATACCTCAATACAACCGCCCGCTCAGCCGCGGGCAGTTTGACCACCTCCTGAACAATCTCCGCCAGGTCGCTGCTAAGGATGCTCTTGTTTCTGATATCCAGAAGCATCAGGTGGTGGGATTGATCGACGGTCCGATCCGACTCAACCTCCTCAAAATGCCCGAACGCGACGTTCACAAGTTTCCGTTCGCTTATTCTTAATCCGCGGGCGAGGGCCTTGAGCTTTTCGACGCTGAGATTTGTCGCGGCGCCACTTATGATCGCGCTGACGTAGCTGTCGGTGATCTCTCCTCCGGATCGCAGTTTCACGTCGGATCTGGAGAGATGTTTTTCCTTCATTACGCGGTCTACATAACGGCTCAAGCCTTCTTTGCGCATCTTTGACATCGGTCGAACTCCCGGTGATGGATATTATTTTGAATATGCCCCGTCAAAACAATGCTTAAAACGAGGGTTCCATTGTAAACTACCAACGGCTGCGAAACAATTACATTATTGCCAACCCAAGGCAGGAATATTATCCTTCAACGCGCTTTTTGCAAACCTCCCGGTTAAAGCGTGGCAGCCAAAGATACGCGGTCACCAGTCAAAGATACCCTTGAGGACACCCTGGACACGTGATATAGTCGCGTACGCCTCCAGTGCCTCTAAATCGACTTAAACGCAACCGAAATATTTGAATTTTCTAACTGCGTTTCCCCGCGCAACTGAACTTTATCCGGCGCAATCATGCGATCAGGACGCAATCAAAACCGGACTCACGCGGGTGTTCCGGTGAAAGGCCATCGGGGGCCCGCGCTCTCGCGCAGCGCGCTGATATACTCGCAACGCCATAATCACATGCGAAGAAAGTTACAATGGTTATTGATTTCGCGACTCGCCATAGCAGCGGTGCTGCTGGCGATCGTGGGACTGACCGAGCGAGACCAGAGCGCGCGCGCTTTCGTTCCGGTGCTGGCCGCGATGGCGTTCGCGACCGTCATACTGTCGCTCTTTTATTTTGCGGCGCTGCGCTCTCGAGTATCACACCGGACGCAGGCTTACATACAGTTTTCATTGGACGTTTGCATGGTGACGTGGCTGGTTTACAGGACCGGCGACGTCGAATCTCCCTTTCTGGCGCTTTACCTGGTAATCATATTCGCGGCGTGCGCGCTGTTGGGCAGGACCGGTGTGTCGCTCGTCGGAGCGTCGGCCGGCATATGTTATGTCGGCGTCGGTGTTCTGACTATGAGCAAGATCCTCCCGAGAGCGGCCGGCTGGGCTGTTTACGAAGGAGGCCACCTTTCGTGGACAGAGTTCATGTTCTCGCTCAATTTGATTGCGATCTTCGCGGTCGCGATCCTGTCGAGCCAGCTTGCGGAACGCATCCGGCGCAGCGAGACGCAACTCGCCAGCGCAACCAAGGACCTCGCCGATTATCGCCTTTTCAACGACCGCATCATCGAGAGCATGCGCAGCGGCCTGGTGACCACCGACTTGCAGGGCCATATCACCACTTTCAACCACGCCGCGGAAGAAATCACCGGCTATCGCGCCGTAGACGTTCGCGGCCAAAATGTGTTCGCCATCTTCGGCGACATTGAAAAACAGATCGAAGCAGGGCTCGAGTCCATCCGCACACGCACCCGGCTTCCGCGTTTTGACATCGGATGCAGGACCGCCGACGATCGCGAGATTCATCTCGGATTCTCGGTTGCGCCGCTTGTCGATGAAGCCGACAACTCGCGCGGATACGTCCTGACGTTTCAGGACCTGACCGAGGTGATGGAGCTCGAACGCGAGGTGCGGCGTCAGGAAAGGCTTGCGGCCCTTGGCAAAATGGCCGCCGGGCTTGCGCACGAGATTCGAAATCCGCTCGCTTCGATGCGAGGGTCGGTCCAGGTGCTTGCAAGCGAACTAAGTTTTTCACAGGATCAGTCGCAATTGATGCAGATAGTTCTTCGCGAGTCGGACCGTCTGAACCGGATAGTTTCGGACTTTCTAACCTATGCGAGACCGCCAAAAATCGAGCGCTCTGTGATAGAGTTGGCGGGCCTCCTGTCCGAGACCATCTCGTTGTTGCGCAACAGTCCCGAGCTTCGCGCGGACCATGTGATAAAGGAAGAATATCCCGGAGACCCGGTGCACTATCAGGGCGATCCTAATCAGATACGGCAGATATTCTGGAACCTTGCGCGCAACGCTATCCAGGCGATGCCGCACGGCGGCGAGCTTCGCGTGGCGCTCGATGCGCGTCCGAAACGAGATGTGACGATTGCCTTCAGCGACACCGGTGAAGGCATGAGCCGCGAACAAAAGGACAGACTGTTTGAGCCGTTCAACTCGTCGAGCGGCGGGACGGGTCTTGGGATGGCGATCGTGTATCAACTGGTTCGCGATCATAATGGGAAGATTGTTGTGGACACCGAGAGTGGGAAAGGCACGCGCATAGCAATCAGGCTGCCTGTCAGCGCGCTGGTCCTGCAGCAGGCGCCGGTCGCTAATCCTGTGCGTCTGGAGACGGGCTCATCCAAGGCAGTGCTGAATGCCTGAACGTAACCAAGTCAAGGTGGCTGGGGAGAGCGAGTGATGGAAAAGTTGCTGGTTGTTGACGATGAGCGAAGCATGCGCGAACTGCTCGAGCTTGTGCTGAAACGCGAGGGCTATGTTGTACACACCGCCGAGAACGGCACTCGAGCGCTCGAGCTCATTCGGCAAAACGTATACGACTTGATCATCTCCGATGTGAAGATGCCCGACATAAGCGGCATCGAGCTGCTCGCTCGTGTACGCGAAATCTCTCCTGAAACGATGGTCATAATGATTACCGCGTTTGCGACGGTCGATACGGCGCGGAAGGCGTTCAAGCTCGGCGCCGAAGACCTCGTGATCAAGGATGCGGGGTTTGACGTCGAAGAACTGAAAGTTTCGGTTGGGAAGGTCCTCGAGAAGAAACATCTCCGCCAGGAGAATGTTCTTCTCAAACGCGAACTGCGCCAGCGGAACTCGCTGGACAACATCATCGGCCGCTCGCCCCAAATGCAGGCCATCTATCAAATGATCGAGACCGTGGCGGCTACAACATCGACAGTGCTGATAACAGGTGAGTCGGGCACCGGCAAAGAGCTGGTAGCGCGGGCAATACACAGCACCTCCGACCGAGCCGCGGCTCCGTTCGTGTCCATCAACTGCGGCGCTTTCACCGAAACGCTCCTTGAATCGGAACTGTTCGGCTACATGAAGGGGTCGTTCACCGGCGCGGTTTCGAATCGAAAGGGTTTGTTTGAAGCCGCCGAAGGCGGAACGATCTTTCTTGATGAGATTGGCGAGACTACTCCGGCGATGCAGGTGAAGATGCTGCGCGTCCTCCAGGAGCGAAGCATTCGGCGCGTTGGCGGGCTCGAGGAAATCCCGGTGGACGTGCGCGTCGTCGCCGCAACCAATCGCGATTTGTCGCAGATGGTTGAGGACGGAACGTTTCGCAACGACCTGTTCTACCGCATCAGTGTCATACCGATTGAGATGCCGCCCCTCAGGGCGCGGAGAGTAGATATTCCTGATCTGGTGCGCCACTTCCTCGAGAAGTACAGCGCCGCAGCCAACCGTCCGACGCTCGAAATATCGGAAGAGGTAATCCCTTATCTTGAGTCTTACGATTGGCCGGGCAACGTGCGCGAGCTCGAGAATACGATCGAGCGAGCCGTAGCGCTTGAGCACGGGCGAATCGCCGGGCTCGATCGGAGACGTGACGACAATGGACCGCCTCCGGGCCAGCAGGATCGACGAATCAAGCCCGAATGGCTACCCGAAAGAATACTCAGGTACAAACCGCGCGTTGTAACCGATCTCGATTTGCCGGACGACGGAATCGACCTTGAAGCGTACCTCGCGCAGCTCGAGAAGGACTACATCATTCGAGCGCTTCAGCGTACGAGCGGCAATCAAACCCGAGCCGCCGAGATTCTGAAGATGTCAGTACGAAGCTTGCGCCATCTCCTGGACAAACATCGCATTCGCCAAACGGCAAGCCTTCTTCGCGAATCGGGACCACTGACCGACTCGGCCGCGCATAAGTAAAGCCGCTCATAAGTAAACCAGAGTTCTTGTCGCTCACGGTCAGTCCCCGAGTTCGGGGCGGTGTCTGAATTTGGAAAGGTAGCAAGGGCTTCAGCCTGTTCCAAATATAGTGCGATTTGGGCATCTTTACGGGTGTGGTTAAAAGCGGGACTTGAGCCGGGAACCGCCCGCGACTCTTCGCTGGAAGAAGCGTCCTGAGAATTCCCCGGAACCCCGTAGGGGTTGTTTATAGTGGCGAGCTCCATATGGTGCCAACCCCGTAGGGTGAAATGTTCCTGCGCTCGACTCTATGCCGCACCTAACGGAGCCAGGAGTCCACGTCGGCGTCCGTAACTCCTCAGAAGCTCTGGATGGCGGAGGATGATACTGCAAGTACACAGATAACTTCCTGAGCTGGGAGAAGCTCCGCACAGATGAAAACTACAAGATAGTTGCAAGCGTTTCAGGCTGCGTTGATCT
>DATNBZ010000133.1:0-3280 GCA_035607285.1 Blastocatellia bacterium
GTCATTGAGGATCGCCCGATGATAAGGCAGCTTCAGAAGATCCAGTTGCCCGGTAAGCGCGAGTTGCTTCTTGAGCGTTTCGGCGTTGACTCGAACGCCCATCGACGTGAGTTCGTGACGACGGCGGGTAACGGGATTCCAAACCAGGATGTCGCCGTTCAAGCCGTGCATCGCAGCGCCTTCCTTGGATCGAGTCTCGGTAACCCAATCGTCATAGTCCGCGGCTCGCAGCTCGTGCGGATAGCCGTCCTTTAGTGTCCAACCGATTCCATAAATGAAAACGGCCGGATACTCCTGAAGGATCGCGGTCTCGCGAGCCTTGCGAGGCAGGTCGGGATACCTCTCCAGAATCTCTTCGGCGTGAATGAATGTCAGATTCTCGGGCAGGCTCGAATACTTCGGGCTCCGGAGACCCGGGAAGAGTTCCTCAACATGATTCTCTGCGCCTTTCAACACCTTCCAAATCTTCTGGACGGTCTGAGTGAGAAACTCAAGGTTGCGCTGCTCGGGCATTATCGCCTTCTCCCAATCCCATTGATCGACGTACGCGCTGTGGTCGTGATCCAGGAAGTAGTCCTTGCGGACGGCGCGCATATCGGTGCACAGGCCTTCGCCTATTTCCATTCCGAACTGCTTCAGCGCAACTCTTTTCCACTTGGTCGCAGCCTGCACGACCTGAGCATCGATCGGGTGCTTGTCATAGTCATTCGAAATATGAAACTGAATCGGCGTACGCGATCCATCGCGATCGAGCATGTCGTTCACGCCGCTCTCGACGTCCACGATCAGCGGCACGGTCACCATCATCAGATTGAGTTCCTTGCACAGGTTCTCTTCGATGTAATTTTTCGCCGCGAAAATGGCCTTCTGCGTCTCCTTCGGAGTAAGCAGTGAGCTGTAGTCGGCCGGCAGAACCTCCGCCAGCTCGGCGTAATCGCCAATGCCGGGCCCGGCGAGGTCTTGTTTCTTCGCTACCATCTCTTTATCTCCTCGAATTTGGTTTTGGCTCGGAAGCGAGCAGAAACTGCTCCCTTGCGGAGAGGATAGCCCTCACCGGCCGGATAGAATATGACCGCCGTCACGAATCCAAGTGACAGCGGTCACCTGCTGGATAAACGTCTGGTCACTTGAAGGGAGCCGCGCGCGCAGTCGGCGGGGCGTCGTTGGAAGGTATCAGCTCTCTCTTTCTCTTTTCGCACGTTGAGGTGTTGCTATCGCAGGTCTACAGTTCCGCGCGGCGTTGAAATCGTCGCGACGAGCGCCGCCGCCGGTCCCGGATTCAGTGGCAGATCCAGGCTGAGGGCCCCCATCATCTCGCGCACGCGTTCGACATCTGGGTGCTCTGCTCGAAGCCCAACGAGCGTGCAGCCCTTTGGCAGTGACGTTGCAGGGTGAGGGGTCGCGCCCCAATCGATGAAGAACGGAACAACGCCGCCCTCGGTCAGCGTCGGCGAAACGGTGAGCTTCCACGCCAGCATTACACCGTCCGGCCGCCGGCGGCTGCCAGCCTGCACGCGGCCGAGTTCGATTCCGTTGCGACGGGCGTCTTCGACGATTCGATCGAGATCCGCGCCTTTGGCGGCCCACGTTACCAGGCGCGGGGCGGTCAATGCATCGATGCCGAATCGACGCGGACCTGCGGGCTTCGCCTGCTCGGGATCGGGTCCGATGATCTCGAGGTAGACTTGATCTCCTAACCCAATGAGCGCGTTTCGAGTGCCTCCGCCCGGGTGTTGACCTCCCGGAACCGCGCGAACTCCGAGCAGCTTCTCGACGCGCTCGACACCGGCCGCTAGATCCGGCGTTGCGTAAACAAGATGGTCTATTCGAGACATACGCACCGCCTCATTGTTAGTGCCCGCATTGCTCGCCATCGCCAAAAGGAATACCGCCATCGCGAAGATAGGAATCACAAGCATTCGCATATTCGACATTGCTTTCTAACAGGGATTTTGAAGCGGTGAAAAATATGAAGTTGGAGGCGGCGATCGGAATCGAACCGATGGATAAAGGTTTTGCAGACCTCTGCCTTACCACTTGGCTACGCCGCCTTATTGTCAAACGAAAGGCGAAGGCTGGTTCCCAATTCGCTGCTTGAGTCTCGGCCTTCGCCTTTGAAAACTTTGGAGCGGGAGACGGGATTTGAACCCGCGACTTCGACCTTGGCAAGGTCGCACTCTACCGCTGAGTTACTCCCGCTTTCAGGCGAAGTTGATTCTAGCTATCGCTCTTTTCTCCTGTCAACTGACTGCCAAATTCGCGAGTCCCTTGTCACCCTCGTTCCGCACCTACCTGAGCTTCAACTTCATCACCAATGCGTCCTCAATCGGCAAACGGTAGTAATCCCGGCGGCGCCCGACTAATTTGAAACCAAGTTCACCGTACAATAACTGCGCGGGTTTGTTTGACGCTCGCACCTCGAGCAGTATCTGCTTGACACCTCGGCGCCGCGCTTCGTCCGTCGCCGCCTCCATCAGACTGCGTCCGATGCCGATTCGGCGAAACTCCCCGTGCGACGCGACGTTGTTGACATGCAATTCGTCCTCGACGATCCAGCCCGCGAAGAATCCAATCACTGACGGACCGTGAAAAAGATTGCGCGCGACTAACATCACCGAATTTTCATTGGTGAACAGCTCGCGTTTGTAAGCGTCGTGGCCCCATCGGTTCAATCCGCTGGCTTCTTCGATTTCAACCACGCCGATCAAATCGCGTTCGCGCATCGGCTCAATCGAATACGATCGTGGGATGGGTTCGTATTCCCTGCTGGTAAGATTGCTGATCGACACGTCAACTCTCCTTCAATGATTCAACCGTGTTTCAGGCTCCGTTTGATCTTAGAGCCCAACAGTCCCAACGACAACTTTATTTCGGCTTCCGAAGGCCGTACATAACACGCCTTCAGCGTGCCGGCATCATCGAGCTGGCTTCGTGAATATTTTAGGAAGGCCAGCCTCGCGATGTCTTCAGCGACGCAATGATCCGATCGGCTGACCGACCAATTCAGTTTGCCCCGCCCCGATATCGCGTCGGCGTGGGTTTCGCTAGCGTCGCCAACAAATGTCACCCCATCAAGTCCCGCAACCCGATCGAGCGAATCCTCGACATTCGACACGAGCGGCTCGTTTTCCGCTACGGGCATACGTTCATGATCGAACGAGAACAGTTGCGAATAGACTTCGCCCTTGTAAGCATTTACCAGTGCGTAAGCTCTGTCGCTCTCGTCCGAAATCGCCGCGGCTTCAAGCGAGGTGACTCCCGCGACTGGTTTGTTCATCGC
>DATNBZ010000267.1:0-5095 GCA_035607285.1 Blastocatellia bacterium
GGCAAGGTCCGGTTCCGGGGTGGCGCCACACTCATCATCCGCAAGCCCGTGGTCGGCGAGCCGAACGCAGACAAAAACCAGTCGCCCATTCGTTACGTGATCTCGAAGAACCTTAGCCCCCAACGCGAGGAGCGCCAGCGGCGCATGGGTGAGCACCTCGGCCTCGACGGCAAGAGCGAACGGAACCGCTTCCAGATCAACTTCAATATGCTGCACGGAGGCATCTGACATGGCCACGAAAACGAAGAAGTCGAAAAAAGGTGAACTACGGATACGTATGTATCGCGTCGGCTTTGGCGATTTTTTCCTCATGACCGTGCCCACGGACGACGGGCCACAGCACATCCTGATCGACTGCGGCGTAACCCCAGGCAAGACGAAGAAGGGCGACATCGGAACGATCAAGGCGGCCGTCGCTCACATGGCTGAAGAGACGGATAAGAAGCTGGCGCTGATCATCGTTACCCACCGGCATCAGGACCACATCATCGGCTTCAGTCGTGCGGCCGAGATTTTCAACGACTTCAAGGTCGGAGCCCTCTGGATGTCGTTCTGGGAGACGGAGTACGACCCGAATGAAAAGAAGGAGAAGAAGAAGTCGCTGGCCGCTGCATTCCAGGACGAGTTGACCGCGCTTGCTATGAGCATGCAGAGCCGCCTCGCGTTGGCGGGCAAGGACGATCCCGAGACGGACGAGATCCTGGCCATGCTTCAAAACGCAACCGGCGTCGATCACGCTGAGTTTGCCGCAAAGGGCGGCGCCGCGTCTGCGAAGAAGCCCGGCACAGGCGGCGGCACCAACGCCAAATCGCTTGAGTTCCTGAAGTCTGGCCTGGGCCTGGAGCCGCAGTACTACGTGAAGGGTGACAAGCCGAAGTTGCCGAAGGTTCTAAAAGATGCCGGACTCACTGCCCAGATCCTGGGTCCGCCTCCAACTGACGCAGTAGACTTTATGAAACTGATGGATCTCAAGAAAGGCGTCGGGCAATACCTGGGAGAAGCCGAGGAGGGCCACACTACGACGTTTGATCCTTTCGGGACATCGTGGCATGCGGAGGCGAGCGATTATCCGCCTTCGGCGTTCCGCGAATTGTCTCGTGAATCAAAGAAGTCGCCCAGTGGCGTCATGGAGGCCGCGATCGAGGCCGCGCAACCGAGTCTGCTCTTCACGGCGGCGAAGACGCTCGATAACTTCCTTAACAACCAGAGTCTCGTCGTGTTCTTCACGTTCGCCGGCAAGAAACTTCTATTCGCGGGAGACGCGCAAGGCGGTAACTGGGAGTACTGGCTGTACGGCGGCACGCCAGAGAAAGCGCCGTCGGCGGATAAGATGGACAAGGACAGCGCGTCGATTCTCAGCCATCTGGACTTTTATAAGGTCGGGCACCACGGCAGCACGAATGCAACGCCGGTCAGCGCGGTGGAGACAATGGGAGGAAACTTTGCGTCCATGTGCTCGACGCAGGAAGACAGCTTCGGTAGCGTGGCGAACGAAAGCGAAGTGCCGCGCGGTCCGTTGCTGGACGCCTTAGCGAAAAAGAGCACGATCGTGCGTAGCGACGAATACGCGATCACTCTGTCCGGCAGCGAAACACCGGCTATCAAGGGCGCTCCGAAACGGCTGCCAAGACCCAAGCGCGGCCGCTTCGAGCGAGGGCCGATCTACATCGACTACTTCCCGTAAGCTTTGCCTCAAAAGTAGGAAACATTATTGGACCGGGTCCAAGTGCAATCCCGACTCTAAGGCAAAGCCGTCTGAACTACGAAGCATTGCGCCGCTTGGCAGCCCAGTTGCTACTGTTCACGAAAAACCGGGAATAGTATTTGAAATCGTACAACCAGCGGTTGGTTTGTAATACAAGGAGGGGGCAATGTTTCGTATTTCAGTGATGTCGATCTTTTTGTTTTCGCTCCTGGTTGCTGCCCATCTGGCGAACGCTCAACAAGACTACGTCGATCAACTGATAAAGCTGACCGAGTTAAGCGACAGTCAACAGTATCGCGAGGCAATCAACGGTTACAAAAGACTCGAGTCCCAGGCGGGAGCGCCCGACTGGCTCAAGGCGGGAGCAGAGTATGAGATCGCCGAACTGTACGGGGAACTGAACGAGACTGACAGCGCTATCACCGCTCTCAATAATGCGGTGCAACTCGGCTTCGACGACTGCCTTACCCCACGCGCCAGCAAGCGTCTGGCGACAATTTCGAAGAATCCGAAAGCGACGCAGGTGCTCGCAGCGATGAAGATCACCGAAGGTGACTTTCGTGAACTGGTCTGGTTGAAGTCGGAGGTTGAACATGCGGAACACGACGCCCGCATGATGATCACGGACAATATCAACCGCGTCGACCAGCAGTCGACGGAGATCCCTCAAGCCGAACTGCCAACGCGGTCGACCCATTCGGCGGGAGTTTTGTACTGGCGTCAGCAGCTACTATTGATCCAAAGAGCGCAAAGACAATTTGTGAAGAAGTCGGACGAGGAGCGCATGGTGCATGCGGCAACAATGGGAGTCATCAATGGTGCATCCCAGTCAGTAGTGCTCGAATCCGCTCGTCTGGCGCGAGCGAGCGCTGAATCGCGGAAAGCGGAGATCCGCAAGCGTGCTTTCGTTCCGGTGACAACCTCCTCAGCGCCGGCAAAGCCGTGTTCCGAGTGGCGGTAACTCACAGTAAAATCATTCCTCACATGGCTCACAATCAGCTCAGCCAGATATTCGTGCTCGCCAACGAGTTCAAAGAGGGTGATCTAAACGTCGGCGGCACACGCGACGATCGCATACGCCGAGAGGCGCGTGAGGCGCTGTCGGCTCTGTCGCTCGGAGATATTGGCAGGGCCGAACTCGTCGACGATCAGGTCACCGAGGCTCTTCATCGGTCTTTGGATCCGCAACTGGCCGGCCAAGTGGCCCATCTTACGATCGCTGAGCTCAAGCAAATTCTCCTTTCGTCCCAGGGCGCGAGCTGGATCGAACGTCATCGAAATGGCGTCTCCAGCGAAGCTATTGCCGCAGTCGTGAAAATCATGACTAACGAAGAGCTTGGGACACTTTCTCGCAAGCTCTTCAATCCGCTTCCGGGAACGGGTGTCGCTATCGGATCACCGGGACATTTCGGCTCGCGAATTCAACCTAATTCTCCCGGCGACGATGAAACTGAAGTTTTGCTCTCAATCCTCGAAGGGCTCGCCTACGGTTGCGGCGATGTGATTCTCGGTCTCAATCCTGCCAGCGACGACGTCGACACAATCATCAGGCTCGAGCAGTTGCTGCAGAGTGTGGTCGAGCGACTTCAGTTGCCCACTCGATTCTGCGTGCTGTCGGACATAGTCAAGCAGACTATGGCGCGCTCCCAAACAAGAGTGGATGTCGGCTTTCAAAGCCTTGCTGGCTCCTCGAAGGCGATACGGGGAATGGTCGGGCTGGACGTTGATGGATTGCTCGACCTTGCGCCGGGATTTGACGGGCTCTACTTCGAGACAGGTCAGGGTTCCGCAGTGACCAATCAAGCCGCGGAGGGTGTTGATATGGTTACGCTCGAAGCGCGAGCGTACGGGGTTGCGAGACTCATTCAGCAACGCACAGGAAGTTGGATGATTGTGAACGATGTAGCCGGATTCATCGGACCTGAAGTCTTTCGCACTGGGGAGCAATTGCTACGGGCGTGCCTTGAAGACACCGTGATGGCCAAGCTTCAGGGAATAACAATGGGACTCGACGTCTGCGCCACTTTTCATATGGGCATTGGACCAACTGAATTGCGGACGCTGACGGAACACGTCGTGGTCCAGGCCGCCCCGGCTTATTTGATGGCGGTCGCGGGAAACGCGGATCCGATGCTCGGCTACATGACAACTTCGTTTCGCGAGCATCCGAGGTTGCGCCGCCAAACCGGGCGCCAAATCGCCTCTGCTATGCAGCAGAGACTAATCGAGCTGTCCACCAGTGCGGAGGCGCTGTATGCGGCGTATCACAAGGCTGGCGGTGACTCTCGTT
Organism: Blastocatellia bacterium; assembly: GCA_035607285.1. GTDB lineage: Bacteria > Acidobacteriota > Blastocatellia > UBA7656 > UBA7656 > Onstottus_A. The sequence goes on from DATNBZ010000267.1 coordinate 3,996, forward strand.
CGTACGATACGCTCCGCGACGAAGGAGCGAAAAAGATTCGTGCGCTTGCGGAACGAGGATTCGATCTTGGTTATGACTGCGACGAAAACTACGATGAACCGCCCGAAGCCAACGCTCGAATTACGGGAATCTACTCAAATGCAAGACGCGCGCTCTACGCCACACTCGATGAGGCGGTGATCTCTGATTCGTCGCCGCGTTACGTTCGAGTGCGCACAAGATCTTCAGACCGGGATGATTACCTGGCCCACCCGGCCACGGGCGAGCTCATCGACGACGAAGATGCTGCTCGTATCGAGGCGCTCTATCCCGTGCGCCGGCCACAAGTGCAGATTGTTATTTCCGATGGGCTCAATGCCAACGCGATCAATGAGAATCTGCGTTCGGTGCTACCGGTCGTACGGCGCCGGCTTCTCGCGGCGGGACATCATATTGGCGAGATAGACATAGTTATTGAGAATGGGAGAGTGCGGTTGGGTTATCACATCGGTTCGCTGCTGGAAGCGGAAATGATCATTCATCTGATCGGCGAGCGACCCGGGACGGGGATCAATACGCTTTCGGTATACTTAACCTACGGTCTGGACCACCGGGGCCAATCGCGCTGGAGATCGGCGGCCGGCTTCGATCATTCGTGGACCACGGCCGTTTGTGGAATTCATCGCCGCGGCAAGCCTCCCGAAAGAGCGGTGGAAGAAATAGCGAGATTAGTGGATCGAATGTTCGCGGAACGGTGTTCGGGCGTCGCTCTTCAATCCAGGCCTTAACGTAATCACTCTTCTCTGTGCAACCTCTGTGTTCTCTGTGTCTCTGTGGCTAACTAATTCATAGCAATAACTCACCACAGAGACACAGAGAACACAGAGGTTGCACAGAGGAAGTAAGGATGCCGCGAGAGATTTTTCTAAACTATACCGAGAAGGAAAAGCCCACCCTCGGTTCGAACTCTGTTTGGTATTACGAGGATTACTTCACCAGGATCAACATCAGGAATGCGAAGAGCACGAGCGCTGTGATCAAGAATGGCAGCGAATACGTGTGGGTCCATGTGGAAAAGGATGCGCCGTCGTTAAGCAATAGCACATCAATGACACCAACAA
>DATNBZ010000300.1:0-12425 GCA_035607285.1 Blastocatellia bacterium
TGCGCGCGTCGTTGACGATATCTTTGATCTCCATCCGAACCTCCGCTGATCTTGAGCTGAGACTGTCGATTTTAGATATTGAGGCAAGGTCACGGCAAGCTCACGCGCCGGGCAGCCCCTTTGAATTCGCCGCGCCCTCAAGCCTCACGACAGTTCCGACGCGCTCGCCAGAGACTACGCGCGCGATGTTTCCGGGCGTGTTCAGGTTGAAGACATGAATCGGCACTCCCTGCGTCCGGCAAAGACTGATTGCCGAAGTATCCATAACTTCGAGATCGCGTTGTATGACATCCAGATACGTGAGCGTTTCGAACATCGTAGCCGTTTTGTCTTTGGCGGGATCGGCAGTGTAGATGCCGTCGACCTTGGTGGCCTTCAATATCGCATCGGCTTTTATTTCAAGGGCTCGCAGGGCAGCAGCCGAGTCCGTCGTGAAGAAAGGGTTGCCGGTGCCCGCTGCGAAAATGACGATTCGGCCTTTTTCGAGATGGCGAATCGCGCGTCTGCGAATGAACGGCTCGGCTACCTGGTTCATTTCGATCGCGCTCATGACTCGGGTGAAAGCGCCTTGATTCTCGAGAGCGTCCTGCAGCGCGATGGCATTGAGTACGGTAGCCAGCATTCCCATGTAATCCGCCGACGCGCGGTCGAGGCCTTTGGCCGAGAGTGCGAGCCCCCGGAAGATGTTTCCGCCGCCTACTACAATCGCGACTTCGACTCCGCGGGCGCGTACGTCTTTGACTTCACCTGCGATGCGGGTGATGGTGACAGGATCGATTCCGTAACCCTGATCTCCCATCAGTGCTTCACCCGATAGTTTGAGAAGTATTCGTTGGTAGACTGGTTCTGCTGACATCGTGTGAGATTATGCTCGGAGCGCTCTTGATTGACAACAAAAAAGCCTCCCTTGCGAGAGGCTTTGCAAACTAGTCATTTCCGCCGAGTAAGTCCCGGACCTCGCCACCGAGATCCGTCGAGCGTTTTTCGAGACCTTCGCCCATTTTGTAGCGGGTGAACCGGCGAACTCTTACGTTCTCGCCGGTCTTTGAGACCATCTGAGCGACCAGGGCGCCGACGGTAATATTCTGGTCCTTTATGTAGGGCTGCTCCATCAAACACGTCTCCTGGTAGAACTTGCTGAGCCGCCCCTCGACAATCTTATCGAGTACCTGCTGCGGCTTTTCGGCGTTCTTCGGATCGAGTCGCGCCTGTTCAAGGGCAATTTCCCGCTCCTTCTCGAGCAGCTCCGCGGGCACGTCTTCCTTGGTGATGAATCGCGGCTCCGCCGCGGTGATATGCATCGCCAAATCGTGAACGAAGCCGCGAAACTCCTCGCCGCGTGCGACGAAATCCGTCTCACAGTTGACTTCCAACAAAACGCCGATCTTACCGCCCGCGTGTATGTAAGCGTTGACCAGGCCTTCGGCGGCCACGCGGCCCGACTTCTTTGTAGCGCTTGCCAGCCCGTGCTTGCGCAGGATCTCGATGGCTTTGTCTTCGACGCCCTCGGCCTCGGTGAGCGCTCGCTTGCACTCCATCATGCCGGCGCCGGTCTTCTCGCGAAGCGCCTTGATTGCTGCTGGTGTTACTGTATTTGACATTACTACGTAACTCTCCTATCGATTGAGAAACTCGATCGTTGATTAGAGAAAGAGGAAGAATGTAGAGAGCGGCCGTGGGCGCGATACTGCATTATTTGCTTACTCGGAAGCTTCCGCTGTCTCGGCCTTTGGCGCCTGTTCTTCGCCTTCGCTTGGCGGGTGTTCGCTCTCGGCGGCGGGTGCGGCCTCGCCGGCGATCTTCATTTCCGCGCCCTCCGGGGCGTCAGGAAGCACAGGCTCAGGCATCGGAGGCGCGCCTGGCGGTACATATGTGGTTCGACGACCGCCGCGGCTCGGACCGCCGCGACCGCGTCCACGTCCACCGCGATCGCCCCGGTCGGAACGATCGCGCGGCGCCTCAGCAGCGCCCGCGGCGGCAACCGCTTCCGTGCTTTCGGCGGCTTCGCCGACTTCATCGCTGCCCTCTTTGACCGTCTGCTGTCCCTCGATGATTGCATCAGCCATCTTCGAAGCGAACAGCCGCACAGCGCGAAGTGCGTCGTCGTTGCCGGGAACGATGTAATCGATCCCATCGGGATTACAATTCGTATCGACGATCGCCACGGTAGTGATCCCAAGCTTGTTAGCTTCGTGCACGGCGATCTCTTCCTTGTTCGAGTCTATGATGAAGATCACCTCAGGCAGCCGCTTCATATCTCGAATGCCGGCGAGGTTTTTTTCGAGCGCCGCGTGCTCGCGATCCAACCCGAGCCGCTCCTTCTTCGTCAATGCATCGAAGCGCCCGTCAGTGCGCATCGCCTCTATGTCCTTCATCCGCTGAATGGATTTCTGCACGGTCTGGAAGTTGGTCAGCAATCCACCGAGCCAGCGCTGATTGACATAGAACTGGCCGGAGCGCTTGGCTTCTTCTTCAACCGCGTCCTGCGCCTGCCGCTTGGTGCCCACGAACATAAAGCTCGAGCCGTCCATTGACTTCTGAGTTACAAACTTGACGGCTTCTTTGAAGAGCCGCTGGGTCTTTTGAAGATCAATGATGTAGATTCCGTTTCGCTCACCGAAGATAAACTCCTTCATCTTCGGGTTCCACCGCCTGACCTGGTGTCCAAAGTGGACGCCGGCTTCAAGCAGCTCTTTCATCGTTACTGTGACCAATCTAACCTCCTGCAACCTGAATTGGTTTATGTAGTCACCGGTCCGCGTTTCAGTCTGCCTGAAACAACCAATCACGAGGACCAGCAATGGATTCTGTAATTGCGGATTGCGGAATTCGGATTGAATCTGCAATCCGAAATCCGCAATCGGCTTACCGCTTGGAGAACTGGAACCGAGCGCGCGCGCCCTTCTGGCCGTACTTCTTGCGTTCCTTCGCTCGCGGATCGCGCGTAACGAAGCCGGCCTTCTTCAGCCTGGTGCGGAAGTCCGGGTTGAAGTCCACAAGCGCGCGAGTGATTCCGTGTCGCACTGCGCCCGCCTGCCCCGCAACACCTCCACCGTCGACGTTAACGAGCACGTCAAACTTGTTCACTGAGTCAGTAAGGTGAAGAGGCTGCCGAATTACCATCCGATGCGTCTCGTTCTGAAAGTAGTCTTCGAACTTGCGCTTGTTGACGGTGATCTCTCCAGTGCCCGCCTTGATGAATACGCGAGCAGTCGCACTCTTGCGACGGCCGGTACCATAATTCTGATTCGCTTCTGCCACTATGCAATCTCCTTCAAAATCACGAAACCAAACTATACCGCCAGCGGCTCCGGCCGCTGAGCCTGATGGGGATGATCCGTCCCAACATAGACTTTGAGCTTTTTGCCCATCTTCTTGCCGAGCTTATTCTTCGGGAGCATGCCCCGAATCGCCATCTCGAGGATTCGCTCCGGATGACGCTTGAGCATCTTTTCGGCGGTTACCTCTTTGAGGCCCCCTGGCCAGCCGGTGTGATGGCGGTAGAGTTTGTCTTTCAACTTGTTTCCAGTGAAGACGATCTTGTCTGCGTTAATGATTACAACGTGATCGCCCATATCAATGTAAGGTGTATATGTTGGCTTGTTCTTGCCCATGAGGACCATTGCAGCCTGGGTCGCAAGCCTGCCGACCGTCTTGCCGTCTGCGTCGATGAGAAACCAACTGCGGTTCTGCTCCAGGTCCTTCCCGCTCGGAACGAATGTGCTCATGATGCGAATCTCCGATTTTTCCGTAAAGAAGACGAACGGAAAGGATACGAAATGGGCGTGTTTGTTGTCAAGCTTAGGTGTCATCGGGTGGTGGTGTATTAGCGTGTTGGCCGACAAGGCAGTCCTCAGCGTCCTCCGCGCCCTCTGCGGTTTTCTTAATCAGTGGTGGGATTTAACGCAGAGGACGCCGAGGACGCTGAGGAGCAACGCGATTATGAGCGACCAACACACTAACACCCCACTACCTGTTATCGAAGCTTTGCCTGGGGCGCACTAATACAAACTGGCCCACGAGCGCCATCTGTCAACCGGAAATGCCCTTTTGCGACGGTTGCTACGAAGAAATTGATTGACACAAAAACGCGAGTTTCGTATCCTGAGTCATCCGCCGCCCAACACCACCGCTATCCAGCAGGTGTTCGATGCTTGCGGAGAGAGTTTTTATGAAGACCGTACACAACAAATCGACGGTAGGGTTAATTGGCTGCGCACCAACTCTGTGGAGCGATTACCTCGAGCAGGTTTGCCCGGTTGGCATCACGCCGTCTTTTGTTATGGACCAAACCGCGCGCGAAGGACCTTAACAACTTTTCAGCATCAAGCACGACAGCCGCCAGCGTCAGTTTGATGCTGGCGGCTTTTGATTTTTTGGGCCGTTTTCAAGCTCAAGTTGGGAACAGACTCGCGCAAATATGCGATCGCACGCAGTGCCCGCGACCGCCCGAAGTGAAGTTCAGAGTTCAACGTTTAGGTTGCTGGTCGATGCCGGCAGGCTAAAGCTTCAACTCTCAACAAGAAGCCTGGAGAAGAACATGAACTCCGTTGGTTACAGAGAGCTGCTGAAGAGTAACAAGAACTTTCAAAGGCTATGGGCTGGCCAGGTCATCAGCGAGCTGGGCACCTGGTTCTCTTTCATCGCCGAGCTTGGGCTGGTGCGTATGCTGTCGGGGTCGCCGCTGATGACGACAGCGTTGCTGGTGGCCAGACTGCTGCCATATCTGCTGGTGGCGCCGATCGCCGGAGTCCTGGCCGATCGCAGATCGCGGAAGCAGATCATGATAGCAGCGGATTTGATGCGAGCCGTGATCGCAGTCGCTTATGTATTTGCGGGGCTTATCGGATCGGCGTGGCTGGTCATCGCGTGCAGCGCGTTGATGGCGTCGCTGACCATGTTCTTCGAAGCGGCAAAAAACGCTTCGATACCGAATATGGTCACGTCGCGCGAGCTGTTAACGGCAAACGTTTTGATGTTCTCGACACGCTTCCTTCAATACACTCTCGGCTCGGCGTTGGGTGGATTGACTGCGGCGCAGTTCGGCTACAACACCGCTTTCGTAGTGAACGCGCTGTCGTTTGTCGGTTCCGCTCTTTTTATTCTTCCGATAGCCGCCAGTGCTACGCGGCAATCGCAAGCGGCCAAGGCGGAGCGCGTAGACGTTGCGGAGCCGATGTCAGTTGAAGCCGCAGCGATCGCGCCCATCGCCGGCAGCGAGCAGCCTTCCGCGCCCGCGAAAGTCGGGTTCGTCGCAGACCTTCGCGAAGGGCTGCGCTACATCTGGAAGACGCCGTTCGTGCGAGCGGTGATATTGGTCAACATCGGGTGGGCTACCGGCGGGGGAATGACGTCGATACTGTTCGACCAAATCGGTGGACATCTCTTCGCCGGGTCGGGCGGACGCGGGGACTGGTACGTTGCGGCGTTGTTCACCGCGGGCGGCGCGGGAGTTTTTCTGGGAATGTTGCTCACGCGTCGCGTCGGAGGGTGGGTAACCGACGAGCATCGCGCCGGCCGGTTCATCGGATGGGCACTGCTGGTTCACGGCGTGCTTTTCTCGGTCGCGGGTCTGATGCCTACTCTGGCGTTGATGGCGTTTTGGGTCGCGGCAAGTCGATTGGTGCTGGGAGCCGAATTCGGCTTTCAGGAAACAATGATGATGAGAGTGCTGCCCGATGATTATCGCGGCAGAGTATTCACAACTGACCGGTCTCTGGAACTGGCGACGATGGCGATTTCGACAATGATCGCAGGCTGGTTGTTGACGTGGTTCAGCGCCCGGTCGCTGATGATCGCGTCGGGGCTGCTCGCAGCAAGTCCCGGCGTAGTTTGGCTGCTGGCTTTGTGGTTCGCGCGATTTGCCGTGCCGACGCGCGCGGTGCGCGAGAGCTACGGAGACTAGCGACTATGATGGACCTGCTTGGAAGCGGAGACGCAGCGATGAATCTGATCGGTTTGATCCTGATAGCGGCATTGAGCGGCGGCATAGTAGCCGTGTCGCTGCGGCTCCGCGCTTCCTCGGATGGGATGTGGAGGGACAGCGATCGCTCGTGAAAAAAAGGGACATAAAGGACGGAAGAGACAAAAAGGACTGGAGGGTTTTTTGTCCCTTCAGTCCCTTGTGTCCCTTCGGTCCTTTTTGTCCCTTCAGTCCTTTGTGTCTCTTCGGTCCTTTTTGTCTTTCCGTTCTTGTTGCCTTTTTGCTAATCGCCAAAACCTGCGGGCGTTACCTCGGTTTGTGGCTCGGCCTTCTTCAATTGAAGCTTGACCAGTTGAGCTTCCGGACTTGCCGGCTCTTTCAGCACGTGCTGCCTGTAGAGCTTCGCCATTCGCTCGTTCTCCTGCTTTACCTTGATCCGGTCGCGTTGTGCCTTCAATTTCTCTTCTCGAGAATTCTTTGCGATTCCAAGCTCATCAAGATCGTGTTGAATCTCCATCGTGACAAGCGACTGGTCGAGTACCAGCGAATGCTCGCTGCTGTCCAATCCGACCGATTTGCCCCCGGCGAAAATTTCGTGTCTTCCGTGCTCGTCATACCACTTCGTGAGCGTCGCGGTCATATGCATCTTCTCGATGATATTGCGCCAGCCCACGCCGGTGTTGTAGGCACAGAAGGATATTTCGCCTTCCTGCGTCGCGTAGGGAATAATACACTGCTCGGTCCGACGGAAATCATAGTTGAACAAATCCTGGAACCACATCCCGGCTATGAACAGGAAGTTCCAACGATCCGCGCGCCGTTTCTCGATATCTTCAACCGTTCGATCCCCGCTCACCTTGCCGTAGTCTTTGCCCGTGGCGCCGAATGTCTTGTCGAACTTCTTCAAAAGATCGGTGAGTCTGAAGTGCGTCGGGGCCATATACGGGTCGTAGTTCCGCATCAGAGCAAGCGCCATTCCGACGACCGATAAGAAACGTCCGCGCGCGGCGTCGTTAACCTTCATCACGTCCTTGGCAAGCCCCTCTGCGTTCAGAAAAGCAGTGACCGGAGCCGACTCCTTTGTCTCCTTGTCGATCATCACTGCCATTCCGATGCCACAGTTCGGATGGCAACCACACGTCAGTTGACCCCAATCGTTTTGCGGCCCATGAACCAGATCGGCCCAATCGGTAAACGTGCTCATAAAGGAAATCGGGAACCAGTCGCGAATCGGTTCGCCAAGACCGGTTTGTTTTTTCACGTCGTGAGCCATGTGCGAGAGCGTGTAACGCTGCGCATGACGGCGCTCATCTGTTATTTCCTCGTCGCGTCCGGTGAATGACACCGGTTGGAACGACAGGAAATTAATCTTCTTGGGATTGTCCAGAGCGAACTGAATGATCCGTCCGACCTGCTCGTTGTTGATCCCGTTGATGATCGTGGTAACCGGAACGATGTCAACGCCGGCGCTGTGAAGGTTCTCGATTGCGCGCAGCTTGACATCAAAAAGATTCCCAACTTTGCGATGTTCATTCGCCGCGTTGCCGATTCCATCAAACTGGAGGTAAGCGTAGCGCAGCCCGGCCTCGGCAGCCTGTTTGCAGAACTCCGGGCTCTTGGCAAATTCGATCCCGTTAGTTGCCGCCTGCACGCTGTTGTAGCCAACCTCACGCGCGTATCGCACCGCGTCCAGGAAATAAGGCGACATCGTCGGCTCACCGCCCGAGAACTGCACCGACATCTGGCGTCGTGGTTTTATCGAGATGGCATTGTCGAGCAGCGTCTTGATGTCTTCCCAGGTAAGTTCGTGAACGAACCCGACCTGATTGGCGTCCATGAAGCAAGGGTCGCACATCATGTTGCATCGGTTGGTGAGATCGATCGTGAGCACCGATCCGCGTCCGTGCTTGATCGTGCTCGAACCGTGCTTGTGGAGCCTCTCATCATTGTGCGCGCGAATGTCGCGGCCGGGAAAGACTTCTTCGAGATGCTTGAAGAAGGCGGGATCGTTCGACATCACATCCTCGAAGTGCCCGTGTTTCTCACAGTCCTTGACCATGAGGATCATCCCGTCTCGCTCAATTACTTGCGCCTTGATTTCGCCGATCCGGTCGTTCAGCAGTATTTCATGGGGCAACTTGCCGTCGACTATCTGTTGGCGAATTTCAGGAATGCACTTAGGGCACAGTGAATCGGTAGTCCGCGGCCAACCCAGTGGCGGCTTGGTTTTCTGGTAAGACTTGAGCAGCGGTTTCTCAGACCATTTTGGTGTGAAAGATGGATTCGGTTTTATTCGGTTCAACCGCTCGAACACCGCCCATCCGCCCCGGGCTATGTAGGTCAGTCCCTTTTCCGCGTACTTTACAGGTTTATGCATTTCTTTTCTTTCTCCTCGTCTGCTAAGCGTCAACGAATCCCACCAGCTTGCAGCCTATGTTATTTGAAAAGCACCGCCGCCAATGGCGCTGCCCATCCAAAAAATCTCCTCAGATTTCTTCTCTTTGTTCAATCTGATACAGAGTCTTAATCGCCTGCAGCGACTCGCGACGGACATCGCCCCTAACGCCGAGCGTTTGCGGGTCCCGCCAGTTGTCGAAGGTCGCAACTTGATGCACACAGGCAATCGTGCAGTACGGAGCGCACGCCTTCTTGGTCAAGTACTCTCGCCGAATGTCTTGTTTGGTGTAGCTCGCGAGTGGCACGCCAGGGTAGCCTCGTTGCTGTGAGCAATAGTGCACGAGCCCGTCTTCACAAACGTAAAGGTAGCGCGCGCCGGCCCGACATCTCCATTTGTTTGGCTTGCCGTCGGCCAGATTTCTCTGAAACGCGCTCCACCTCACGTGGCCCTTCTTACCCAGATCTTTCATCTTGAAATAGACATCGCGCTCGATGCCTTTAAGAGGCTTGAGAGTCCCGAGTCCGTCATGAATGATTCCAAGCGAGCTCGAGAATCCCAACTCTACCGCTCGCACACCAACCGTCAATGCGTCTTCGGGCGTCTTGATGCCGCCCCCGATAACCGAGTTTATGTTCACGCGAAACTCAGCCAGCTCGGATAGCCATGCCAACTTCCGGTCGAGCACCTTGAGGCTCTTCTTCGAAACATCATCCGGCTGGACATTGTCGATGCTGATTTGCATGTACTCCAGGCCGGCGGTATTTAGCTTCTTGATCTTCTCTCTCGTAAGCAGGTACCCGTTGGTAATCAGACAGGCAAGCATTCCACGTTGTCTTATTTTTTCTATGACCCTCTCAATCTCCGGGTGCATCAGTGGCTCGCCGCCGCTGATGATAATAGCCGTGGTGCCGAGATCGGCCAGTTTGTCCAACCGCTCGAACATCGCTTCGGTTGCGACCGGGCTTGAGAAATCGTCGTATTCGTTGCAATAGGAACAGGAAAGATTACACCTCCGCATCGGTATGATGTGGGCCAGCACCGGATGGTCCGTTGATAACAGACCCTTGCCCATAAACCAGTAGGCGCGAATATACATTTTGATCCGGCTTGAAAGCTTCATAAAGATTTTGCTTGAAAATAGGTAAAGCAGCCCCGTACAGCTTGGCCAGTCGAAAAATACACCGTAACAAGGCGTAAGCACGAGCTGAGCAATTGATATACCCTCTTTCGGGAGTGCCCAGTCGCAGACTTAAGTCGCATCATTGCCTCAAATAACAGCGCGACACCTCAATCGCGTAATTCACTGGAGCAAACACAAATCAAGTTTTGACTCATCGGCTCAAAAGACCATCGGATCAAATGCGGCCTAATGACTCAGCGTGAAGCAAGTAGCTTCATTCGCAGTCATTTTGACCCGGAACCCGCTGTGAGATTGCGTTGGCTTGCCTGTGGCTTATCGAACCGGCCATTAACTATGAAGCGGGACTGTAACCCTAAACCGATGTTTCTCGCAACATTATTTGGGGTTAGTTCAGCGGTTTCAAATGCGGATCGAGCCGTTTGGCCTTCTCATATTCCGCTTGTGCGGCCTGCTTCTGGCCCTTCTGCGACAGCGCTTTTGCGAGGTCGTAATGCATCTTCGCATCATCGGGAAAGAGTTTGATCGCAGCTTCAAAGCGCTCAATCGCAGCGTCTAGGTTTCCTTCTTTCAATCGAGCTCGGCCCGTGTTCGCGGCAAAAATCGCCGCCTGCATATCCGATTTTTTCCTGTTGAGCCGCGCCGCCTCCTGGAACTCCGGGCGAGCGGCTTCCATATTGCCTTTCTGACGAAGGGCCGTGCCAAGGGTGTTGTGAATCTCGGGAGCGTTCGGCGCATACTTGAGCGCTTGACGGAATGCCGCTATCGCCTCGTCGAGCTTGCCTTGTTGTTGAAGAACCGTACCCAGCGCGTAGTGAGCTTCCGCATAATCAGGCTTCGATTTTACAGCAGCGCTGAAAGCCGAGGCCGCTTCCGCCAGTTTCGACTGCTGTAAGAAGATGACGCCCAACGTGTAGTGCGCCTCCTGTAACGAGGGTTGAAGCGCGATTGCCTTTCTCAGTTCGCCAACCGCCTCTTCGAACTGATCTTTGTACTTCAGGGCCAGTGCCAGATTGTAATGCGCCTCCGCGCTTTCAGGCACAATCGCGATCAGCTTCTGATACTCGGCAATCGCGCCTGCGTAGTCGCCCTTTTGAATAAACGCCATTCCGAGGTTGTGGTGAGCGACCTCATTATTGGGTTGCAGCTTGAGTGCGCTGTTGAAAGCAGCGATGGCTCCGTCCGGATCGCGTTTGGAGACAAGCGCGAGGCCCAGGTTGTTGTAGGCGTCGACGTAGTCGGGTCTTAGTCTTATCACCGCGCGAAACGATTCAATCGCATCATCAAGTTCTTCGTTCTCTTGCAGCACCTGACCCATTGCGTGCCGGGACTCGATCATCTCCGGCGCAAGGCGAGCGGCTGCGGTGAGCTCCGTCATTGCGCCTTGAAGGTCGCCGCTTTTTCGCACCGCCAAACCCAGATAGTAGTGCGCGTCGGCGTGTTCGGGCATCAGCTTTACCGCTTCGCGCAATGCGGGAACTGCCCCGGCGACATCACCTGAAAACCATCGCGCAGTACCGAGATAGTATTGGGCTTCGCCGAAGTCGGGTTTCATTCCCACCACAGATTCAAACTCGACGATCGCCGCTTTAAGCTCACCCCTGGCTGCAAGCGCGTACCCGAGATAAAAGTGAGCGTCGATCATTCGAGGGTCCAATTTAATCGCTTCGTTTAGCTCGGCGATTGATTCGTTAACAAGTTGTTTTCGCTGAAGCGCAACGCCCAGCAACAGGTGAGAGTCGGCGTCATCCGGCTGTAAGGAAGCTGACCGTTTGAGAGCCTCGATCGCGCCGTCGATGTCCCCGAGTTGTTGAAGGACCGTGCCCAGGTTTCGGTGGGCCTTATAAAGTTTCGGATCCAGCCTGATCGCCGTGCGGAAAGATTCAACCGACAGCTTCAGCTCTCCCTTTCGCGCAAACGCAAGCCCAAGTGCATTATGCGCATCCGCAAATCCCGGCTTGAGTGCGATTGCGGCCTTCAGCTCCGTGATGGCCCGATCAGTCTGCTTTTCCAGGAGCGCAAGGCCCTGATTGTAGTGCGCTTCAGCAGTGGGCGGGCGGCGCTGCGCATAAACTGTCGCGACCAGAATCGTGATGATTGACATCACCGATAGAATCCGGACTGCCAGCGATGCGGTTGATGCACCATCTGAACCACGATAGCTCGTTGCGTTCGTCCAAATTCGTTTTCTGTCTGGGGCCATCATTTATTTCTTGTCCGCTGACGATGCTCGCACCAGGCCCGTGCCCTCTTTGACGACGATCATTTGATTAGCGGCCACATCGGTGAGCGTGGTGGTCTGCCCGCTTGGCCATCGTATTTCCAGCGTCTTCACTTTCCGAGCCTTGCCCAGGCCGAAATGCACACGCAGGTCGTTTTGCGAATAGTAGCTTCCGCCGCTTCGCACTTCGTCGATTTGAGCGCCGTCCTCCGTAACACACTTTACGCGCGCGCCAATCCCATCACGATTCGACTTCACGCCGACGGTCTTGATCGTTATCCAGGTGTTTTGATTTGTTGAATCGCATCGCAGCAACTCGGGGACGGCGTTGACCGGATTAATCAAGATGTCCATGTCACCATCGTTATCGTAGTCGCCAAACGCACAGCCTCGCGACGGCGAAGGCCCGGTCACCGCGCTCCCTACTTTTTCGGAGACATCCTCGAAGCGCCCGTTCTCCAGGTTTCGATAGAGAATCTTTCGCTGGGCATAGCCGGCTTCGGTGGTGAGCCTCTCGACTTCGGGATACACGTGGCCGTTGACCAGAAATATATCCAGCCAACCGTTGTTGTCCGCATCGAAAAAACCGCAACCCCACCCCAACCACCGTGTGGTCAATCCTACGCCTGCCGGAAAGGTAACATCATCGAACACACCCTTGCCTATGTTGTGATAAAGCGTCGAAGTATCACCTGAGAAGTTGGTCTTGAAAATATCGAGCCAGCCATCGCGATCGAAATCTCCC
>DATNBZ010000301.1:0-4609 GCA_035607285.1 Blastocatellia bacterium
ATCTGTCGGACCCCGTGAAGCGTGGAGCGTTTCTGGTTCGCATGGCCAGTTGCGCTGATTGCCACACTGCTCAGGAAAGGGGGCAGCCGAAGCCCGGGCTCGAATTCGCCGGCGGCCTGCTGTTCACGCCGCCCGAGGGAACGGTGATGGCAGCCAACATTACACCAGACGCATCCGGGATTTCTTATTATGACGAAGACTTCTTCGTGGAAACCATTCGGACCGGCAAGGTGAAGGCTCGCTCCCTCAGCCCCGTAATGCCGTGGGTCTTCTATCGGGACATGACCGATGAAGACTTGAAGGCGATGTTCGCGTATATTCGAACGCTCAAACCGGTGAGGCATACGGTGGACAATACCGAGTCTCCTACGCCGTGCAAGTTATGCGGCATGAAGCATGGCGGCGGTTCCAAGAATTAAGCGTGGTCGGTTAGAACGCTCACTTGCGCTTTGCAGTGACGTGCTTCGCGCTATACTGCATTCGAGATTCGGCTACAGATTTCCCCGTTTGACTCGTGGTTGGTTCGAATACGATTCGAATCCGCGCATTGAGCGCATCTGCAACGCGACGCAGCATCGCCAATGAATGTCCTTCGTAACCCGGAGATTCGAGCCGGCTGATCTGCTGCTGGGAGGTATTTAGGAGTTTCGCCAGATCATTCTGGGAAAGACCGGCTTGTTGCCGGAGACGAGCGATCTGTAGCGCGACATCCCACGCTTGGCCTGCCCGCTCGAAGCGAGCCGCAAACGCCGGGTCCTGTAGCTGCTCTTCCAGATAACGATCAAAGTTAGTCTTCTTCATCGTTCCACCCTCTTCCGCCAGTCATCCATGCGCTGCAACGCTATGCGAATGTCGCGACGCGGCAGCTCCTGACTCTTGTTGCGCAGAGCGTGAACCGCAATAATCCGTCGATTCTTAGCGAAGAACCACAACACGCGCGTGTTTAACTTTCCTACGTGTCGCAATTCAAATATCCCGCCCTCAACTGATTTTGACAGTGGCTCCCGGTGGTACTGCCGATTGCGCAGCTTCGCAAGCCCTGCCACCACCGCTGCAAAGTCATCTGGATCGGTGACCTTTAGCTCGTCCAGAAACTCGCGCACCGGGCACGTTCCGGCTTCCATCTCATAGAACTCTACAGTGAATTCCATTTCTACTCAACATCAGATTTGATGTGCCCCTCAATTGGTTGGACCACGCTTCAAACGTCCTCGACCCGTGTTGCGAGTCTATTGTCCGGATACGGCAAGCACTCTCTGGAGAACATCTCCTGGGTGCGCGGAGCCGGATAAGGTATCGACGGGAACTACCTGAATCTCGGCCGTTCCTGTCGGCTTCCAGCGATCCAACATCCGAGGCGAGCTCGATCCCGCGAAGACATCGATACAAGGTATTCCAAGCGCGGCGGCGATGTGTTGTCCCGCTGAATCGTATCCAATGTAGAGATCACTCTCGCAGATCAGCGCCGCAAGCATGCCTATTCTTCCGTTCCACACCAGAATGTCGGCTTCGACGTGAGTCGCGTCCAGATGCTGGATCAACGTGGCTTCGGTGAGTTCGATGGAACGCACGCGCCGACCAACTCCAATGCTTGTTGCTTCAGCGACAATCTTATCTACCAACGCCGTCTCTTCAACGCTTGCGCCTTTGTCGAGGATCATTGATACACCGTCTTGAGCCAGGTGATTGATCAGCGAGACTTCAAACTCGGCGCCTACGCGCTTGAGCGGATTCTCGCCGACACCGAAGTTTATCGCGACGAGTCTCCGAGACCGATCGCCCCTGAGCTGCGCCGCAAGCTGTCGAGCTACCTCGATGTCCTCACGCTTCAACGACACTCGAGGCAAGGTCGTTTCGCTCACACCAAAGATTTCATCGAGCCACGCGCTCGTCAGCTCCGACAGCGACTGCGGTGTGCTCGCGCCATATTCCCGGCTCGGAAAGAAAAGATAGTTCGGCAACCCCTCGCTCTTAAGTTCTGAACTCGAAACGCTAAACTCTGAACCCTTGACTCTGTCCGCTATCTTTGTTACCGGCAAGAGTCCGAGCTGAGTAAGCCGGCTGTCCGGATCGATGACCAGGAACTCGCCCTCGCCAAGCCCGAGAGTCAACTCTCTCACGCTCCCTAGCACGTCGATCCAGGCCAGCAGTCTGTCGATCAAGGCGCCGCCGCGTCGATAATCGATGTGCTTGAATTGCAGACGCCGGTCACCGCCAAACAACTCGGATGTTTTCTTTCCACCCACCAGCACAATCTCGGCCGAAGGAAAGAGCAGTTTCATTCGCTCGAGTATGACGCTCGTTATGGCAACGTCCGCTCCCAGCGTAACGCGAGAGAGAACGATCACGCGCTTCAGTGAATGTTCCAGCGCGGACGCAACTAACCGCGGCGCTCGGGTCAAACCTTCAGCGCGGGCGATCATATGCTCTTCGCTTGAGAGGCCAAAGCCGGTGAGTTCGCAATCGAGCGCCGTTGCGCGCGAATCGGATCGGCAGAGCTGAATTATCTGCGCGAAGACTCGATTGTATAGCCGCGCGGCGTCAGGCTCGAAGGAATCAGCGAGCCGTTCGACCAGCGACGCGAAAATGGCTCTGGTAGCGAGTTCCGCGACATCCGGTTCCGTAGAGAGCGCAAGGGTCGTCAACTGATTGATGACATCGCGATTCATCTCAATGGCGGAAGACGCGTCGTGCGCTTGAGAGTCGTTCGCCTGATAGTCCAGTGCCTGGGAATTGTAGTTGAAGAACTGCTCGACAAGTTGTTCGGGGATATTTGGCATTGGGGTTTGCGCGGCGCTCAGCCAGGAGGCTGATTATCCCAACGCATAGGAGTGTTAACAAGTAGCTCCGATTCGCAATGACATCTGCCTATGCGTCTCACTCAGGAATGCTGGCGAGCTGGCGCTTGAATTCCGGCAGAGACGTTTGAAGCACCTGCCAGACGATCTCCAGATCGAGACCGAAATAGTCATGCACGATCCGGTTCCGCATCCCAGCAATCTGCGACCAAGGCACCGAGCTTTGCCGCTCTTTGAATTCTGTCGGGAGCCAGCGAACGGCTTCTCCGATGATCTCCAGGTTTCGAACCACCGCATCAATCGTCTTCTGATCCCGCAGGAACGTTTCTCGATCGAGCCCTGTGGTGTAGCTTTCGATCCGTGCGAGGCCTGTCTGGATGTCTTCGATCAGGAGATCATCGTCGCGTTTAGGCATCGATTAACTCCGGTTCGATGCGCTGCCAGAGCGAGGGCTTAATCGCGCGCCGCGAGACGAGGTCAACATGCAGGCCAAGAATCTGCTCGAGACGTTCCGCGAGAGTGACAAAAGCGAGCCCGATGGATGGCTCCACCTCAACCAGGATATCCACGTCACTCTTCCCGGAGATTTGCGTGCCGCGAGCATACGACCCGAACAACGCCAATCGCTTCAGAGGAAACTCCGTTTGCAAAGCAGGCTTCGCTTCCCGCAAACGTTCAAGGATGAGTTCTCTTGTCGGGTTCATCACATCATTCTAGCCCTTGAGCCATGAGGCTTTCCAGTTTGATATTCAAGTTGTTAACGAGAGCGCTTGACTTGATCAGCAGATACCCCGCGAACCGTTGCCCGCAAAACGGCGCGTACAGTGTCGTAAGTAAACACCTCCGTGACATCGAGCGATTGCATTCAAAGATCTACTGTCCGTCAAGCTATAACCTTGTCAGGGATAGCTCATGGGTGTCAGGCTTACTCTGGTGTTAGGCGACTATCGGCGCGACCGTCAATAACATCGCCAAGAGAAGCAGAGTGCGAGGTCAATGACTCAAAACGCAAATCTCCAGTCGGGCGTCCTCTACTCGCCAGCCGATGCCATGTTGGGCCGCGCGATTTCCGAAACGCTCAAGGCGCCGGCAAGTGATAGGGCCGGGCTCTTCGAGCAATTCGTCCGCGAAATCGAGAGCTACATGGCTGCTCATCCGGAAGAACGTCCGTGGACTTGCGTGGTCTACACTGGAACAGATGGTTCGCGAATCTTTCGCGGCGGGGTCGGCCATTCTCTGGTGATTGACCGCGAAGGCCGTCTCTGGCGAGCACGCAGCTACGAAGATTTCGAAACGACGTATGTTCTCACCGAAGGAAAATACGTGATTGACACGCTCACACCGTTGTTCGAGCAGATGCGCGAGTACGAGCCTTGGTAAGCGCGGAAAAAATTCCTGGACGATTTGTCGAATTCCGGTCCGGCCGTTCGACTATATCGTGAAGGCAGGGCAACCGGCCCGCCCAAAGACAAAGACGTAACAAGGAGAAAAAGTCATGCCACAGTATCTAGTTGCTAACTACCTCCCCGACGACTTCGACCCGTCCGCCGTAACCGAAGCGATGATCGAGGAGATCCACGCGCTCAACCGCGAAATGATTGCTGCCGGCGTGAGGAAGTTCGCTTGCGGAATTTCCCCGGCCAGCAACGCAAAGACGGTGCGGAAGCAACCTGATGGTACGGTGCTCGTCACCGATGGGCCATACACCGAGACCAAGGAGCACATGGGCGGTTTCTGGATACTGGAAGCTGCCGATATGGACGAGGCGCTCGCGTGGGCGCGCAAAGGCGCCATCACCTGCGATGCGGCGG
>DATNBZ010000309.1:0-6779 GCA_035607285.1 Blastocatellia bacterium
TTCATCGAGCTTGACTCGCACATCGACGAGATCACCAAGGCTGAAAGCCGCTACAATCACAACCACCATTCGGGGAGCCACGCCGCATTCGGACGAAACAGCGGCAGCTTCGCTCGCGTTCAGGACGACGACCCGGAGGTCGAAGCCGCTCGCGAGGCGGCTCGCGAAGCAGCAGTCGACCGCTAGTTCCCGTGGATGCTCCCTTACAGCCTTCTGCGTAATCATCCGTGCGGACGCCTCAAATCCGCGTTATCCGTGGTCGATTGTGTTCGCCATTTAATAGACCACGGATGACGCGGGTTCGACGATCCGCACGGGTTGCTAGGCCTTCGCAGGTTAAAGCTTCGGAGCTAACTCAGCCGATACATCCGTGCGTATGCATGCCACGCGATGTCCCGGGCTTATCTCCAA
This sequence comes from Blastocatellia bacterium, assembly GCA_035607285.1. Taxonomy (GTDB): domain Bacteria; phylum Acidobacteriota; class Blastocatellia; order UBA7656; family UBA7656; genus Onstottus_A. The sequence goes on from DATNBZ010000309.1 coordinate 412, forward strand.
AAGCGCGGGCTTGGCGGGTTTGCACTCCTCGATGGCAATCGGGCAGCGCGTGTGAAACCGGCAACCCGGCGGCGGATTGACTGGGGTCGGAACATCTCCTTCGAGGCGGACCCGTTCCCGTTTAGCGCGAGGCACCGGGATAGGAATCGAAGACAGCAGCGCCTGCGTGTAAGGGTGCAAGGGCCTCGCGAAGATCTCTTCGGCATCCGCCTCCTCGACTATCTCGCCAAGATACATCACAGCGATCCGGTCGGAGATATGCTTCACTACCGCGAGATCGTGAGCGATGAAAAGATACGTGAGATCGAACCTCTCCTGCAGCTCGCGAAGAAGGTTGAGGATCTGCGCCTGGATTGAAACGTCGAGGGCGGATACTGCTTCATCGCAAACGATCAGTTTGGGTTGCAGCGCAAGAGCGCGCGCTATGCCGAGGCGCTGGCGCTGCCCTCCCGAAAATTCATGAGGGTAGCGGCTCGCGTGCTCCGGCGAGAGCCCGACCAGATTGAGAAGCTCGGCAACCCGCTCGCGTGCCTGGCCGCGCCGCGAATGAACCTTAGCCTTCGCTTCCTCGCTTGATTCTCCGTAGTGGTCTTCGAGGCCGATTCCGTGGACGAGGATGGGCTCTTCCAGCATCGCGCCAACAGTCATTCGGGGATTGAGCGAGCCGTATGGGTCCTGAAAAATGATCTGCATTTCGCGACGAAGCTTTCGCATTTCGCTTGCCCGAAGGGAAAACACATCGCGTCCATCAAACGTCACCCGCCCCGAAGTCGGCTCGACCAGCCTCAGAATAGCGCGCCCGGTTGTTGTCTTACCGCAACCCGACTCGCCTACGAGACTCAGGGTTTTTCCTCGCGGGATTGAAAAAGACACAGCGTCAACCGCGCGCACGTAACCGACGGTCTTCGGCACTACACCCTTTCGAATCGGGTAGTGCTTTACGAGGTCTTTGACGATCAGGATGTCTTCCATATGCCAGAAGTCAGAGGTCAGAAGTCAGAAGTCAGAAGTCAGAAGTCAGAGGTCAGAAGTCAGAGGTCAGAGGTCGCAAGTCAGAAGTCAGAGGTCAGAGGTCGCAAGTCAGAAGTCAGAGGTCGGAAGTCAGAGATCGGAAGTCAAAATGTCTCCAAGGCAACGGCGATTCTTGTCTTCTTTCTGACATCTGATCTCTGACCTCTGACTTCTGACCTCTGACCTCTGACTTCTGACCTCTGACTTCTGACTTCTGACTTCTGACCTCTGTTCTGACCTCTGACTTCTGTTGTCACACCGACCCGCGTGCAAGCGTTCCAACCTCTTCTGCAAAGTGACACGCCGCGAAGTGATCGGGCGCAAGTTCACGCAGAACCGGTTCTTCCTTGCAAACCTCCTGAGCCATCGAACAGCGGGTTCGAAACCTGCAACCCGAGGGGAAATCCAACGGACTTGGCACCGAACCGGGAATCACCGCGAGCTGTTTCTTCTTTTCCGTAAGCGTCGGAAGAGAGCGAAACAAGCCGTGCGTGTAAGGGTGCTTCGGAGCTTCGAACAGCGATGCTACCGGCGCCAACTCGACTACCTTGCCTGCGTACATCACGGCGACTCTATCACAGGTTTCGGCGACCACCCCAAGGTCGTGGGTAATCAGAAGCACAGACATGTTGAGCTCGCGCTGAAGCTCATTCAAGAGTTCGAGGATCTGCGCCTGGATCGTCACGTCCAACGCGGTCGTGGGCTCGTCGGCGATCAACAACGAGGGGCGGCAGACCAGCGCCATTGCGATCATTGCTCGTTGCTTCATCCCACCCGAGAGTTGATGCGGGAACTCGTGAAATCGAGTTTCAGGCGAAGGTATGCGGACGCGGCGCAACATATCGATGGCGATCTCACGCGCCTCGCGTCGCGACACTTTCCGGTGCTCGCGAATTGCTTCGTTGATCTGTGAGCCAATCGACATTATCGGATTGAGCGAAGACATCGGCTCCTGGAAGATCATCGAAACCAGATTGCCTCGGATGCGACGCATCTCTTTGTCGTCTAATGCAAGAAGGTTCTCGCCGCGAAAATCGATCTTGCCGCCGGCGTACTCGGCAGGGGGGACAGGCAAAAGCTTGAGAATCGAATAGGCGGTGACCGACTTGCCGCATCCGCTCTCGCCTACCAGCCCCAGGGTTTCGCCCGCGGCGATGTGTAAGCTCACGCCGTCGACGGCTTGCACGAGGCCGTTGTCCGTGCGGAAGTAGACTCGAAGATCGGAAATCTGAAGCAACGGAGTATGCGATTGCGGATGGATTGCGGATTGCGGATTCGAGACTTCAGGTTTGAGATTTGAGATTTGAGATTTGAAATTTGAAGTTTGAGATTTGAGATTTGAGATTTCAGATTTGAAATTTGAAGTTTGAGACTTGGAAATCATTCGTTAGGCTTTGGCAAGTTGCTGGTGGTCAGCGGCTCTGTAATCGTCAGTTAGACCACCTGTCGAGACGCCGCGCGTTAATTTTTCCGCAATCCGCAATCCGCAATCCGCAATCCGCAATTCCTACGGCTTTTTCTTTGGCGCGAGTATGTCGCCGGCCAGATGAATTTGTTGTTGACCCTCATCGCGAACTCTACGCGCAAGCCCCGGCAGAGTCTCGTCTTTTTCCTGGGCTGCCAGCTTAATCACCATCGGCAGGTTCACACCGGTAACCACTTCCACTTGCGCGCTTCCCAGATAGCTCGCGGCAATGTTGGTTGGAGTGCCGCCAAACATGTCTGTAAGTAACAACACGCCGTTTCCGGCATCGACTCGACGCACCGCGCGATCGATCTCTTCCCGCGCGACCTCAACATCATCGTGCCAGCCGATGGAAACCGCCGTCACGTGGCTTATCTCGCCGACGATCATCTCGGCTGCCGAGACCAGCTCGTTTGCCAATTGTCCGTGTGTGACTATTACTCCGCCAATCATACGTGATCCGTGAAACGTGATGCGTGAAACGTGAATTGTGATCCGTGAAACGTGATCCGTGAAACGTCAAACGTGAATTGTGATTAGAAGGTCTTCTCACGTTTCACGCATCACGTTTCACGCATCCCGTCTTGTATCTCTCATCATCCGTCGCGATATCGCGGTGAAGAACTTTTGACTGGTAGCCCAGCGCGGTCAGACGCGAGTTCAATGCTTCGGCTACCATAACCGAGCGATGGCGACCGCCGGTGCACCCTACTCCAACGGTCAGATAGCTCTTTCCTTCGCGACGAAATCGGGGCAACAAATACGCGAGCAAATCAGCAAATCGCGCGATAGTATCCTCGACCTCGCCCTCCGATTGCAAGTACTCGATAACTGCGGGATCGAGCCCCGTCAGCGGCCGCAGTTCCGGAGTGAAGTGAGGATTCGGAAGAAACCTCACGTCGAACAGCATGTCCAATCCACGCGGAGATCCGTGCCGGAAGCCAAACGATGAGATCGTGACGTTCAGCTCGTGAGCGCCGCCCTTCTCGGCGAAATGGTCTTTGATGACGTCCCGCAATGTGTGCACCGTATGCTCGGATGTGTCGATGACATGATCGGCCAGATCGCGGATGTCTGAAAGCAACTCGCGCTCTTGTCTTATCGCGTGGCGCACATTCTGGTCAGGCAGAGGATGTGGCCGGCGCGTCTCGCTGTAGCGCCGCAGAAGGACTTCATCGTCGGCCTCCAGGAACAGCACGGTGACGTTGACGCCCTTTTGCTTCAGCTCGTCGTGTATTCGTGGAAATAAACTGAGGAACTCGCGCGAGCGAACGTCAACCACGAACGCCGTCCGCTCGATTTCCCGAGATTCATCGCAAAGCCGCACGAAGATCGGAATCAGTTGGGCAGGAAGGTTGTCTATTGCAAAGTAGCCGAGGTCTTCGAAGGCTTTGAGCGCCGAGGACATCCCCGACCCCGAGACACCGGTAATTATGACAACCGAAGCAGGCATAGGAGCAGTGGTCGGTGGTCAGTGGTTAGTGGTCAGTGGGTTCAAGCTACCGACCACTAACCACTGACCACTGCCCACTATTTTCACGGTTCTATCAGGCCAAAGTTTCCATCGGTGCGATTGTATAGCACGCCGACTCGATTAGTCTCAGCGTCGCGGAATACTATGAACTGATCGTCAGAGTCGGTAAGCATCATTGCCGCTTCTTCGGGTGTCATCGGCTTCACACGGTAGCGCCGGTCAAGCACTATTCGAGGCGCAGCCGGCGCGGCTTCTATCGTGCCTCCCGGCACCGGAGCGATCTCGCTCGTAGGCTTGCGGCCGCGCTTCTTTGCATGAAATTTTTCCTTGACCTTCAGCGCCTGCTTTTGGACCTTTGTTGCCGCGGTGCTGACGGACTGCGTCACGTCAGTGTTTTCGCCGACCGCGGTAAAAACGATATCGCGCCAGTGGACCACGATCTCTGTTCGCTTGCGGTGTTTTTCGGCGGAAACAATTACGTGCGCTCTGACCGGCGCGGAATTGAGAACCCGTTCAAGCTTCCCGAGTTCCTTGCGAACCATACTCTCGACCGCTGCGGTTATTCCGATGTGGCGACCGGTAAACTCGATTTCCATTTACTCGTCTCCCTTTTCTTGATTGTTTGTTTCGGACTTGGGGAATGGAAAGAAACATAAGTGCAAATCATCCGAATCCGAACGGCATCGGATTTTGTTTGACACCTAAACGATTGAACGCCGTTCACGCGAGCCCGGGATGCGCATCTGATCGCGATACTTCGCGACGGTCCGGCGGCTCATTTTGACGCCGTCCCTGGCGAGGCGCTTAGCTACTTCGTCATCGGTTATCGGGTGGTGGGGATCTTCGGCTTCGATCATCTTCTTGATCTTGAGCTTCAGCACGCGAGTTGAAACATCTTCGCCGGTATCGCTCCTCATCCCTTCGGTGAAGAAGCGCCGCAGCTCATACACACCCTGCGGCGTGTTCACATACTTTCGATTTACCACGCGCGATACGGTGCTGAGATGCATGCCGATATCTTCGGCCACGTCCTTCAGCATCATCGGCTTCAAGTGCTCGATGCCATGATCGAGGAAGTCACGCTGCCGATCGACTATCGACTGGCACACTCGATAGATCGTCTGACGCCGATGCTCGATGTTCTTCAACAAATCGACGGCCGATCGAAACCGCTCCTTGATGTAGTCCCGAGTCTCCTTTGACGAATCCTTCGACTCCATCATCTGGCGATAAGTGCGATTGATTCGAAGATGCGGCATGCCGTCGTCTTCGAAGCGCAGTATGTAATCGTCGTCCACCTTTTCGATCGTGACTTCGGGGATCACCGGTTGAGCTTCTTCTGACGAATACTTGCGGCCCGGTTTTGGATCGAGTTTCTTGATCAGTTCGATCTCTTCCATGACGTGTTCGAGCGGGGCGCCCAGCGTCTTGGCAAGTTCCGGCAGCTTGTGAGTCTGAAGGTGGTCGAAGTGATCGCTTACAAGCCGCACCGCCAGCCTGTCTCCCAGTCCGTGATACGCAAGCTGAATGAGCAGCGATTCCCGCACGTCTCGCGCGGCGCATCCGACAGGATCCAGCCACTGAACGACCTGCAGCGCGTGCTCGACCACTTCCACCGGCCACGGGCCCATCGCGGCGATCTCCTCGACCGTCGCGTCCAGGAACCCGGTGTTCTCGTCGAGATTTCCTATGATCGCTTCCCCGACTTCGAGCACCTGCTCGCTACTATCCGTCAGGTGAAGCTGCCAGATGAGCTGCTCGCGCAACGACTGGCGACGCGTGAGCATATTCTCGAACGAGACGTCGTCCTTTGCTTCGTATTCGTGTGTCTTGTAGCCGGGATCGAGGTACTCTTCGAAGGTCGAACCGAAGTCCACTTCCTGAAATGAATCGCGGTCGCGATCCGGTTCGGCTTCACCGTCCATCTGTGCAGGCTCGAGGCTGCTGAGATTTGTTGCGTCGCCGAGAGAGAGCGCCTCATTCGAGGCAGCCCCGTCGGTCGCGCGCTCAGAGGAAGCCTCAGAGGAACTATCCCGCGAGCCATCGGCTGAGCCATCCGGGGAGTTGGACGGCGCCGGCGCGCTGATGTCCGCGGTCGTCGCGTCCACTGCGGCGATCTCGTCCGCCAGCGGCGAATTGTCGTCCATCCCCTCGCCCGGCGCTACTTCGTCGAGCACCGGATTTGCGGTGAGCTCGGTCTGAACCATATCCGCCAGCTCGAGCTTGGTCATCGCGAGCAGCTCGATCCGCTGCCGCATCTGCGGGGTCAGGACCAAACGCTGCGAAAGGCTTGTGCTGAGATGTGGCTTGACCGACATAGTGTCTTAGTCAGAGTCATTAGTCGCTGGTCATTGATCGTTCGCGGAGTCTTGATGGGGATGCGGATTGAAAAAGGACAAATGACCAATGACGGATGAC
>DATNBZ010000314.1:0-3466 GCA_035607285.1 Blastocatellia bacterium
GAATTGGATCGCCTGATGGCGCAACATATTAGTGAACGCGAGATTGGAATGCCGGAAGCTGCGGATTAGGAGTTTTGCGGTATCTGAAAGTCTCAAGTTTTGTGTTAGCCGAGCGATTCTGTCTATTGCGTAGAAAATGTCCGCATCCAATGGGAGTGCGGAGCGATCAGACCTTGCCTTCTGTCGCACGCCGAAAGTCCTCGACTGTGCTTGACGCCCCTCAAACATCGCAGTTGATTCGAACGCCCGCTCTTCGCGAGATAGGTTCAATTTCGTAGTATCTAGACCACGGCGGTTTAGTCCGCGAGAGCTTGTTAGAAGAAGGTGGCTTTTGATGAAGAAATTGTTGGCGGGTCTTTCATGGACAGCGCTTTCCCTGGCGCTTTCGATCGCCGAGGTACAGGCACAAACACAGGCCCCACCGCCGGCATCGTCTGGCGCGACAGTCGTCGAGACGGGGCATTTTCAACTTCACAAGTTTGAGCAGCTGATTGGTCAAGAGTCGTACGTCATGACGCGGAATGGAAACGCCGTTTCCGTGAAAGTCGATCTCAAGTTTACCGATCGCGGAACCGCCGCTCCTCTGACTGCAACTTTTCGAGGCTCGGCGGACCTGACGCCGACAGCGTTTGAAATCAAAGGCCAGACGGCGCGTTGGGTCGCGATTGATAAAGCGGTGGAAATACAACCCGGCAAGGTGCGGGTGCGTGATCGCGAGCAATGGAGTGAGAGGAGCGCGCCAACACAATTCTTCACAATTGCAGGATATTCGCCTACCACGATGCAGATGCTGATGGTGCGTTACTGGGCCACGCATGGATCTCCGGCGGAACTGGGGACGCTACCGAGCGGCACGGTGAGGATCGAGCCGCGCGGGGAAGACAACTTCACGGTGGGCAGCGAGCTTCGCAAGTTGACTCGTTACACGGTGGAAGGGTTGATCTGGGGACGGGAGACGCTCTGGTTTGATGACAAGTCAAACCTGGTCGCGGCCATAACGACGGACGCAGAGTTTGATCACTTTGAGGCGATTCGGGATGAATACGAGAGCGCACTCGGGGATTTCGTCGCGCGCGCGGGCAAGGACAACATGGCGGCGCTCGCACAACTCTCAAAAGGGATTTCCGGCAGCCGGGCAAAAACGCTGGCACTCGTGGGCGCAACGTTGATTGATGGAACGGGGGCAGCGTTGAGCGATTCGGCAGTCGTGATTGAAGACGGAAAGATCATTGCCGCCGGGCCGCGAGCGAAGGTGAAGGTTCCCGACAACGCGACCGTGATTGATGAGAGCGGGAAAACAATTCTGCCGGGACTGTGGGACATGCACGCGCACTTTGAGCAGGTGGAGTGGGGGCCGATATACCTGGCAGCCGGCGTCACGACGGTTCGCGATTGTGCAAACGAGTTCGAGTTCATCCGCACGGTTCGGGATGCGGTTGCGGAAGGGCGCGGCCTTGGTCCGCGCTTGTTGCTGGCGGGCGTGGTGGATGGATCCGGGAACTGGCAGGTTGGAGTGCAGCGGGTCGATACACCCGCGCAGGCGAAAATGTGGACGGATAAATATCACGACGCCGGATTTCAGCAGGTGAAGATTTACAGCTCCATCAAGCTGGAGCAACTGAAGGCTGTCACCGAAGAAGCGCATCGCCTGGGAATGAGTGTGACCGGACATGTGCCCGAGGGGATCACCACATATGAGGCGATTGAGGCTGGGCAAGATCAGATTAATCACGTTCAGTACATCGCGCAGATGATGTACAAGCCTCTACCCGCGGGCGCCGACCGGGCGCAACGCTATAAGGCGATCGCGGGGATTAATTTGAATTCTGCCGAAGCTCACAAAGCGCTGGCGTTTCTGAAGGAGCACCACACCGTGGTGGATCCGACGCTGGCCCTGATGGAGTTGTTTGGGGGCTCAACGGCAAAGCCGCCGGCGAGTTTTGAGCCGGGCGTGAAAACGCTGCCCGAGGAACTGGCGGCACAATTGGCGGAGGTTGGGCCGCCGGGACCCTATGCTGACCTGCAGGAAAAGGTTTTGCAGAGGTACATAGAAATCGTCGGGGCGCTGCACAAGAACGGCATCCCGGTGGTCGCCGGAACGGACCAGGCAGTGCCGGGGCATAGCTTGCATCGTGAGCTTGAACTCTATGTGCAGGCGGGATTCAGTCCGATGGAAGCACTTCAAGCGGCAACGATCGTGCCCGCGCGCGTGATGGGAATGGACAAAGAAGTTGGAACGATTGAAGCGGGGAAGCGCGCGGATTTGGTGGTGATTCATGGGAACCCGCTCGAAGATATCCGGAATTCGCGCAACGTGGAGTATGTGGTGACGAATGGAACAATGTACAACGCTGGAGAGTTGTGGAAGAGCGTGGGGTTTAAACCGTAGTTGGGATTCGAACGCGGCTGATTACAACGGTAATGTTCTCAATTCTCCGTTCGTCCCTAGAATGAAGGAAATGCGCGTTGTTTCGTATCTTGCCTTCATTCTCGTGCTAGGCACCTCACCGAGCGCACACGCAGAGTCTCCCGCCGAAAAGTTTTCTATCACTCTGCAGCGTATTGGTTGCCTCGGATTCTGTCCTGACTACAAGGTCACGATTTTTGGCAACGGCTCGGTGCGATATGAGGGACGCATGTATGTGCGTGAGAAGGGCGTCCGCGAGAACACAATTCCGGTGTCTACTGTCCAACGGTTGATTCGCAAGTTGCGAGACGAAGACGTATTCAACTGGAAAGAGGAAACGGTAGTCTGCGTCGACTATCCCGAGGTGCACATCAGGATCATGTTGGACGGAAAGCGTAAGCACGTACTCGAAGGATGCAAGACACCGGGGAAGGTGCTCAAACTTGCCGATGAAATTGACAGGATTTCGGGCACAAGTATTTGGCGCGAGAACCTGCGCCGATAGCGCATAGTCATCGAGGCTGCGTAGCGCCGGTTCCCGCTATGTTAGAAAATGCCCCCCTAAGAACTTCTTGACAAGATGAATTGGCAGTAGCAGGATTCCCCCGGCCTTGGCGGACGATTGGCTATACGTTTGTCCGAAACCAGGCCAATGGTCCTATCCCAGGCGGCGCCCCTCTCGTCTTCCCAATCGTTGTACCAGCACGTCCAGCTTCCAGGAGGAAGGACAAGATGATCTGCCCATCTGTGAGAACCCTCATTCTTGCGACTTTAGTGATCTCCAGTTTTGGTTTGGCGAACGCAGGCACGCCGCCTGCGGTTGAGCCAGATGGCGTTCCGAAGCGGCACAACGAAGCTACTGTGGCGCAACTCCAGGCGGAGATGGCGTCCGGCAAACTCACGTCGGAAGCACTGACGAAGGAGTACATCGCGCGCATTGTTGCGCTCGATCAGAATGGCCCGGGCGTGAACTCGGTGATTGAACTGAATCCGGATGCATTGGCGATGGCGCGCAATGCTGATGTATTGCGCCGGCATGGAATTGTGCTGGGTCCATTG
>DATNBZ010000315.1:0-22931 GCA_035607285.1 Blastocatellia bacterium
TAGCCCAGGCGTTTACGCCTGGGATCGCGAGCGGCAACGGAAGATTTTTTTCCGTAGCCCAGGCGTTTACGCCTGGGATCGCGAGCGGCAACGGAAGATTTTTTTCCGTAGCCCAGGCGTTTACGCCTGGGATCGCGAGCGGCAACGGAAGATTTTTTCCGTAGCCCAGGCGTTTACGCCTGGGATCGCGAGCGGCCACGGAAGATTTTTTTCCGTAGCCCAGGCGTTACGCCTGGGATCGCGAGCGGCAACGGAAGATTTCTTTCCGTAGCCCAGGCGTTTACGCCTGGGATCGCGAGCGGCAACGGAAGATTTTTTCCGTAGCCCAGGCGTTTACGCCTGGGATCGCGAGCGGCAACGGAAGATTTTTTTCCGTAGCCCAGGCGTTTACGCCTGGGATCGCGAGCGGCCACCGCGGTCGAGCAACGGGGCTTGGAAAGCGCTTTAGCGGCCAGATCGGTCGAAAGCCCGATAAATCGGGCTCGACGATTGAGGTCAACCGCCGTCAACCCAGGCGTAAACGCCTGGGCTAATGCAAAAGGATCAAAAGCGATCTAATGCAAAAGGATCTAATGCAAAGGGATCTAATGCAAAAGGATCAAAAGGGATCTAATGCAAAAGGATCGGGGGTGGCTTCTGACGGGGGACGCCCTTACAGGCGTCCCTCACAATCAATGTGACTGCTACTACAACATCCCACAGATCTCGTCGAGTGTCATTGTCACCGACTGGTCCGACTGACCTGAGAAGGTCACCGAGTGTTGCGGCACGTTAAGCGTGATCTTGTAGATGTATCGCGCGCCCTTCTTCTCCACGGTTGCCACCGCTTTGCCCTTCGGGTCATACATGACCATGCCGAAGCTAACGCGGTTATCCATGTAGCTGAACGCCCAAAGAGTGAAGCTGCCGATGCTGAGCACCGGGCAAGCCGTTGCTGGTGTGAGCACATTCGGCCCGGAGAGGCAGGTTACCTTCATGCCATTCGGAATCTGACCAACCGGTCGACGCATCTTGATCGGGGCGAGCATCTTCATTGTACAAGCCATTGGGGCCTCCTTTAGCGAGTGTGAGTTTTGAACTGCGATTCGGGTTGCCGATGATAGCATAACTCTTCAAAGATCCGCAGCCTTGAAACTCAGATCGTCCAGCATCTTCTTTCTCACCTTGAACACTTCGCCGCGGCCTTTGACCGTTACGTAAGCGTTCTCACCATCGGCGGACGACACTTTCACTTCCACGATCTTCCCGTCTTTGTAGGTGAGCTTCGCCTCGACCGCGGGCTTGGAGAGTTTTGATCTCACATCCGAGGAAGGCGCGTCGACTATATCCTCCGCCCTGGTCTCAAACGGATTGATTACCCTGGCAGGCGGCGCGTCCTTGTCCTTCTTGTCGGCGGGTTCCTTTATCGTCCATTTGTCGCCGGTCTTCTCGGCGACAAGTGTGAGGTTGGGGTTCTTGATTTCGATCTTCGAAAGATTGTCGCGGTCGAGCTTGAAGATGTCCTTGTTGCGCAGCTCCGAAGCCTTGATGTTGAGCTTGTCGTAGAGAGACGAGCTTATCTTCGCGATCTCCGGGCGCGTCGATGACTTCAAGAAGTGGTTCTCGTCTTTCACTCCAACCAAGAGAGTCTTCTCCGAGCCGTCGTTGAGTTGCGCGGTAAGAGTGACCTTCGGGTTGTCGAGCCCGTACCTGGCAAGATCATCCGCGGTCTCGGAAACAAACTCGTCGGCTTGCGCTGACGTGATCTCATTCAGAAAAGCGTTAATGTTGGTGGGATCAACTCCGGCCTCGAAAGGCTTCTTCAGCGCCCAGTCACCGCCGTCCTTCTGTAGCGACAACGGCCCGTGCTCGTTGGTTATTGAGATCGACTTGATCTCGAATTGCGAAACGCCAAGCACCGCTTTGTCTCGAAGATCGCCAAGCGATTTGTCGGAATTAGTCAGCACGGCGGCGGGAACCAGGGACACGTCTTTCGAATCGCCGGCTTGCGCATAAACCGACAATCCTGAGAAGTCTTTTGCGCCGAGCTTGAGGGTCTGCGTTTCGCCGCTCTTGAGTTTGATCTCGAGCATCACCGCGGGTTCTTCGAGCCCAAATGATTTCATCTCCTCCGCGGAAGGCGACAAGGTCCTTTCGATCTTTGCCGAAGTCAGGCTGCTCACGAGCGAGTCGACCGCCGATTGATTCGCCTGCGCGGCAAGCGGTTGAGTGATGGCCCACTTGCCGTCCTTGTCTTCGACCGTAACTGTTTGACCCGAGCGAGTAATTGACAGCGCGGAGATATCCTCGCGTTTGAAAGCGAATGCCGGCTTCGATTCGTCGGGCTTTTCATCGCGGGGCTTGCCGGGCTTGATTTCAAGAAAGTAAACTCCGGCGCCAATCGCGGCGGCCAGCAGCAGAAGGATCAGTGTGTTTCGTTTCATAATTATTAATCCAGGAAATTCGCTAGTGATGTTCGATTCCGCGTTGCTTAATAACCTTCGCGTGCTTTGCGGTCCTTTGCGCGTTTGCGCTGAGTATTAGGTATTGAAGGAGCAAGACCCGATACTCAGCGCAAAGGCGCAAAGGACCGCAAAGCACGCGAAGGACGCCGGGGCTTACCTTCTTTGCCACCAGATGAAAACGCCGGAACCAAGCGTCGCCAGAGGCATGAACACCAGCGAAATCCAGAAGAGCAGATTCTGATCGGCCTCGGTCATCGAGACTTTGCGATCGGCCGCGCTCTTCGGGCGAATAGAGATCAGGTCCTCATCCTGCGCCAACCAGTTTATCGAGTTCATGAACAGATCGCCGTTGCGCTGAATCCCGAAGAATTGATTTGAAGCGAAGTCCGAGTCTCCGATCACGACGAGCCTCGCCTCTTTGTCGCCTTCGGATTTGTTTGCCGCGACGCCAAGCACGATCGGGCCTTTCCGGTCTTTTCCTTCATCGAACTTGACGTTGCCCGAGGCGGCTTCCGTCTCGGCCCAGCTCTCTTCAGATGTCTTCATCAGTTCAGTAGCAGAAGTGCCGGTTCCCGGTATCGTCTCCACGCTTCGACTCAACGGGAAGAAGGTCATCGACCCCTCAAAGTCCTTCGTGATCGGATGCGAACCATAGCTGCGAGCGAGCGGCGCCCCGGGTCCCAATTGAAAGAAGCGGCCGACTCCGCTTACGTCAACGACGGTGTTGTTGCCAAGCTGAATTCCCCACGCGTGCAGAACGTCGTCAATCTTCGGATCTGTGTCCGGATCGATGAGCACCATGGCCTTGCCGCCTTTTTCCAGGTACTTGCCGATCGCGGAAGCTTCCTGCGGGAAGAGCGACTGCCTGGGTCCGGCCAGCACAAGAACGTCGCAATCCGAGGGCACGTCGTTCGAGGCTACGAGGTTGATGCTCTTAACTTCGTAGTTCTCGTTCTTGAGCGTCTTGTCCACCACGCCGTAGCCGTCGCCTTCATTGGTGGACGACAGTTTCTTTTCTCCGTGGCCTTCTACGAAGCAGACCTTCTTGAGGCTCTCGCGAGTGACCTTGATGATCGCGTTGATGATGGATTGTTCCGTGTTGTCCTTGAGCTTTTCGCTGCGGTCGCCCGACAACACGATCACTTCACCCATCTTTGTCGGTTTGTATTTGGTGGCCGCCTCCAGGTTTTTCTGCGGATCGATTCGCTCGTACGAGAAACGCGAGGTCAGGTTTTTGTACTCCTTCATTTGCTCGCCGAGCCCTTGCTGATCGTCCTTGTCGAACAGGATGACCTTCACATCCTTCTTCAAATCGGATACGACCTTGCGCGTCTGATCAGAGATGCTATAGAGCTTCTCGGCTGTGAGATCGATCCGCTTGTGATGTCGATAACCCAGAAAGTTAGCGAATCCAATGATGGCAATCACCGCGACGGTCATCACTGTGGTGTTGGCCCCGAGCCGGGTGGACCTTCGTCTCGACGATGCGCGAATAGCGCGAAAGTTAAAGACGATTGCCGCCAGGGTGAGCACACCGCCCACGATGAGCAGCGATAGATTCAGCGGCCCCATCGTCTCGCGCACCGAGTAACGGATGTAACCAATGAGTGCCAGCGCTGGACCGAGAAAGGCGAGGATTAATGATTCCTGACGTTTGATGTTCATAAGTTTATGCTCTCCTCCATCGGATGGAATCGAGCGACCGCTGAGTGAGGAACACCCCGATGCTTGCCAGGCTCACATAAAAGATCACGTTAGCGGTATCGATCACACCTCGCGAAAAATCATCGTAGTGGCGAAGGATCGATAGGTAACCAACAATCTCGCTCCAGGTCGAGCCTGAATCGCGCGCGCCGAAATCGAGCACCCACAGCAGCAGGAACACCGCGAAGGTTGCGACACCGGCGATGATCTGACTCTCGGTCAGCGAAGAAATGAACGCGCCCAGCGCCATCAGTACCGCCCCGAGCAACACCAACCCCAGATACCCCGTCCACAACACCCGCCACGGAATTCCCGGCTCGGCATACGCCGCCATGATGAATTGGTAGATCAGCGTAGGCGCCAGCATTACTAAGAAGAGCGTTAAGGATGCGAGGAACTTGCCGAACACGATCTGGAACTCCGTCAGCGGCGAGGTCATCAGCAGCTCCATCGTCCCGCGCTTGCGCTCTTCCGAATAGATTCCCATCGTGAGCATCGGCAGAAGAAAGAGAATGATCGTGCTGACGATGCCGAAAAAGTTCTGAATCACAAGCCCGGGCACATCCATCGCGGGAGGCGCGCCCATCTGCATCGATCTCATCTGTGCGGTGACGGATTGAGCGATGAAATAGGTGAGTATGCTGTAGAAGAACCAGCCGCAAACCAGCAGGAACAGGCCTACGACTATGTAAGCGATTGGCGAGACGAAGTAGCTTCCAATCTCGCGACGATAGACGGCGATAATGCCTTTCATTGGATTCCCCATTTCGGTTCCGGGTTCAGAGTTCAGGGTCCAGAGTTTGACGCCAGGTTGTTTCGCCCCCAATCTTGATCCAAAAACCTGAACCGCCAACTTCGAACCCTGAACTCTGAACTCTGAACCTACGCAACTACCGCAGCTTCCTGGGCCGGCGATTCTTCGGTCGTCAGTTGCAGGAATATGTCTTCCAGACTCAAGCTCACGGCTCTCAGTTCAAACAACTCGAGACCGCTTCCGATCACCGCGGCCGCGAGCTTGCTTCGAAGGTCGATTCCCGGTTCGCTTTCAATGATTGCTTTCAAGTGATCGGAGTTCTCGATTACCTCAACATCGATCTTGGTAACGCCTTCGACCTGGTCTATGGCTTGGCGCAGCGATTCTTCCTCGCCTCGCACTTCCATCCGCACGCGCTCGGAACCCTTGAGCTGAGTCGTCAGATTATCGGGCGTGTCGACGGCAGCGATCCGGCCTCGATTGATGATCACGACTCGATCGCATGTCTGACTGGCCTCCGGGAGGATGTGAGTCGATAAGATAATCGTGTGCTCACCTGCCAGCCCCTTGATCAGCTTTCGCACTTCGATGATTTGCTTGGGGTCAAGCCCGACCGTCGGCTCATCCAGAATGACGACATCGGGATTATGAACTATCGCCTGAGCGATGCCGACTCGCTGCTTGAAGCCGCGCGACAGTCTCTTTATGAGTTCGTCGCGACGCTCCAACAGGTTGGCCATCTCCATCGCCCGATTAACGCGAGCACCGATGTCGCCGCCGGGGACGCCCTTGATCCGGGCGACGAACTCGAGATATGCGTGCACATTCATGTCCGGGTAGAGCGGGGGAGTCTCGGGGAGGTAACCGATGCGGCGGCGGACCTCCATCGACTGCTCGAAGACGTCGAAGCCGGCGATGCGCGCCGAGCCGCTGGTTGCCGGGAGATAGCCGGTGAGGATTCGCATCGTCGTAGTCTTGCCGGCGCCGTTGGGTCCCAGGAACCCGAGAATCTCTCCCTTCTCGACCGTGAAAGAGATGTCATTGACGGCAAGGTTCTTACCGTAGCTCTTTGTCAGGTGATCTACTTCAATCAATCTTCTGTCCTCCGCTATTCGGTCGTCGGCTCTTCCGTGTTCGTCTCGGCGCGCAAGACTATCTTTCGCCCGCGCAGGGCGCAAGCTCGAAGGTATTTTTTCTGATGTAGCTTTGAGCCAACCGGAACGATCAAGGCCTTTCGCATAACACAAAAGGTCGGATGTCAGCCTTCGCATTGCAACTCACGATGCCGACATCCACCGAAACCTTCATATACTCAAACATGCAGAGAGGTAAATTCGATTGTATTTGTGAGAGACATGAGCGTCAAGATTGGGTAGTGTGTTCGGATTCTAACGTTTCTTAATAACCTCTGCGTGCTTTGCGGTCCTTTGCGTCTTTGCGCTGAGTATTGAAGAAGTAAAACCCAATACTCAGCGCAAAGACGCAAAGGACCGCAAAGAACGCGAAGAACTGCCACAATCTTGGGTAGTCTTCGGTTATTAGAACCGGCGCTTAAGAATGCCGCCGCCGAAAGTTCCGGCATAGACTGTGCCGTTCCTGGATGGACTCATCGCCAGCGCCGTGACGCAGGACATCGGCACTCCATAGCTGACTCGGCCCCAGGTACGGCCCCCATCCAATGTCTGGAATACACCGCTGTTGACCGTCCCCGCATAGAGGGTCTTGGGATCAGTAGGATCCATCACCAGATTATTCACATTCGGATCAGTGATCCCGCCGAACGCGCCTATCCAGTTAGCGCCGCCATCGTAGCTCTTGAAGACTCTGTCGCCGCCGCTGACGCCATAGATGATATTGGTATTTGATGGATCGATCACAAGCGCGCGAACCTCAGTTACTTCGGGACCGATTTCTACCCAATTCGCACCGGAGTCTTCACTCTTGAATACACCGCGGTAGGCGCCGGCATAAATGGTCTTGCTGTTCGACGGGTCTATCGCGAACGAGCGTACCGATGTGTCAGTCAGTCCGGTGTTGACGGCGGTCCAACTCTCACCGCTGTTAGTGCTCTTGAAGACTCCACGCCCGGAATCCCCGGCGTAGATGATGTTTGGGTTTGATCGGTCTATTGCGAGCGCTGATATAGCTGGAGTGGTCAGCCCACGGCTTATTGAGGTCCAGCTCGCTCCGCCGTTGGTGCTCTTGAATATGCCGTTAGACAGTGCGGCATAGAGGACATTGGTATTCGAGGGGTCTATCGCAATCCGGTAGGCGCTCTGCGCGGGCAGACCGCTGTTGATCCCGGTCCACGTCGCCCCGGAGTTCTCGCTCTTGAACATACCGCTCCAGGTCGCTGCATAGATTCTGCTCGCATTCGACGGGTCCACTGTAATGCCGTGAACCACCGTGGCGTTCACTCCATCGTTAACTGCGCTCCAACTGGCCCCATCGCTGCTTCTCTTAAAGACGCCGCCTGTATCGGTCCCCACAAACATGGTCGCGCTCGCGGGGCCAATTGCAATTGCACGGATATCCGCTTCATCGAGCGGGGTGCTTACCTCTTTCCAGGTCCGTCCCTTATTCAGGAACCTGGTCCGTCCGTTAGTCACGATCTTGATCCGTCCGTCACTCTCGCTCTTAAAAAGTCCCACCGGAGTGGCTGCATAGATAATTTGGGTATTGGATGGATCTATTGCGAGGATGCGTACACGGGTCAAGGTACTCACAGCAGCCCAACTCTCCCCGCCGTTCACGCTCTCAAAAACGCCACCTGCATAATCGGCTACATAAATGGTGCTCGTGTTTGTTGGGTCTATTGCAATGCAGCGGACACCGCCAAACTGCGAAGGCTCTTTGATCCCGGAGTTCGTTGCAGTCCAACTGTCGCCGGCGTTAGTGCTCTTGAATACGCCTGCCTTATCGGCCGCGATAAATAGAGTGCTGGTTTTGGTGGGATCGATGGCGATCGCTACAGGATGAACGCCGAGCAGGCCATTGTGGAGCGGCGACCAATTCAAGCCGCCGTCTACGCTCTTGAAAAGTCCGGCGGTCTCATGATCGCCGGCATAGATCGTGCGGGTGTTGGAGGGGTCTATCACGAGGGTATCTACAGTGGCGATATGGTGGATGCCGATGGCGATCCATCGCTCTCCGGCGTTCGTGCTTTTGATAATGCCGCCATCGGTTCCTGCATAAATAATACTGGTGTTTGAATGGTCGATCGCAATGACAGGTATGTCATTAGGCCGAAAGTCTATGCTCGAGCGTTCCGTGTAGCCTGTGTTGAGTGTGGTCCAAACGGCGCCGCCGTTGGTGCTCTTGAGGACTCCGCCTCCCAAAGTTCCAGCGTACACTATTTGAGAGTTGGATGGATCTATCGCAAGAGCCTGAACGCGCCCGGCTTGCGGGCCCGCGGCGGTCCACGTTTCGCTTCGAACCTGGGCGATGCCTGGGATTGCCGGCAGTTCGAGTGCGAGCAGGAATGCCGTTGTGAAGCAGCCGATCAGCAAACGACGTAGTTCGGTTGTCATGTAAACCCCATCGCAAAGAACGAAGTCTGGAGTGATCCTTGTAGATCAAATACGCACATACAGTCAGTGCCGTGTGCAGACAGAAAGTTTCAGTTTCTCGTCTCTGGAGGGAATCCGATCGCAAGCTCTGAATCTGAATCTCACTCGCCAAGCGCTTCATTGACCAGGTGTTCAAATGACGGAACCAGATCACTCGCATATTTCCGGAGGTAGTCGCGCGCTCGGGTAACATCGGCGCCCGCTTTGATGAGCTCGATTACATCCACGAGGTCTCTTCGGCGCTTTGCGGTGAGCTTCATGTAAATGAGCACTTCAATCGGAACGACGGCGAGACCGTCGGTCATAGGTGGGTGATTAAGTAAGTCTTCCAATTGCGGGCCGAGAGAGAGCGGCGACAGGTAATCGATGCGAACTCCGGCAACTTCGATGGGAACACCAGCCTTGAAAGCCACGATAGCACCGTGATGCTCGAACGCCTCTTCTCCTACCAGAAAATCAACGTCGGTTGTCGCCCGAATATATCCGTGAGCGCCGACCGCCAGCCCTCCCGCCAATGCGTAGCGAATGCCGAGTTGATTCAATTGGTGGGCCGTCTTGACTGCCGCGTCACGCACTTGAGGTGAGACGAAACGAAAGACCTCTTTGAGATCCATAAGATTCACCGGACGACGAGGGATTTGAGCATAGGATAGATGCATGGTCAACCTCTGCCTGGTTGATCTTATCACACCGACTTCACGAGTGTTTGTTCTTCCAAATTTGCGCTGTCGCTCTGCGTCCTCGGCGTCCTCTGCGGTTGATCCTCACCACTGATCAAAAACCGCAGAGGACGCCGAGGACGCAGAGATAATGCCTTGTCGCCAACACGCTAATACCCACTACCCTGACGGAGCGACGTCTTTCACAACTCAGGGTGATGAACTAACATGCCGATTGATCGAAAGCTGGTCCGCTTATGACGATAGAACAGATTGAAAATGCTCTTACCTTCCGCGCTGCGTTCTTTGATGAACGTCACGAAACTGCGTTTCGGCTCTTCAACGGTTTCAACGAAGGCAATCCCGATCTGGTGATGGATCTGTACGCAAGGACGTTAGTCATCCATAACTATGCGGATAAACCCGAGAACGGGTTCGCTTCGGTGCGCGAGGTTCAGCAGTTTTTCCCTCAGCGATTGCCGTGGATCAACGCGATTGTGGTGAAGACTCGCAACAGCCAGGACCCGCAACAGAAGCGCGGCCGCGTGGTCTTCGGAGAGACCGCGGACCGCAAGATATTCGAGAGCGGCGTCTGGTATGCAATCGATCCGATGCTCAATCGTGATGCAAGCTTCTATCTGGATACGCGCAACGTTCGGCTTTGGGCCGGCCAACATCTCAAAGACAAATCCGTGCTCAACACATTCGCTTACACCGGAAGTCTGGGCGTCGCGGCTAAGGCAGGCGGCGCCGCGCGTGTCGTCCATCTTGATTTGAATCGCCGGTTCTTGAACGTCGCAAAGACTTCTTACACATTGAACGGTCTTGCGATTAACAAAAGCGATTTTCAGTCCGGAGATTTCTGGCCGCAGATTAATCGACTCAAGACTGCGAAGGATCTCTTCGATTGCGTGTTTCTGGATCCGCCGATTTATTCCGCCACCGCGAGGGGCGTCGTAGACCTGGCGCAGAGCTACAAACGACTGATCAACAAGGTGCGCCCGCTAATCCAGCACGCCGGGTATCTGGTAGCTATCAACAACGCGCTGTTCTATTCGGGCGCGGCTTACATGAAAGAACTCGAGTCGCTGTGCGCTGATGGATACCTGACTATCGAAGAGTTGATCCCGGTACCGGCAGACTTTATCGGCGACCCCCAAGCGTCAACCACCGCACCGGTAACCGATCCGGCGCCGTTCAATCACTCGACAAAGATCGCCGTGCTCAAGGTCCGCCGCAAAGCCTGACGAAGCGATATGGACTGCGGCGGTAAGGTACTCCGCGACGCCGCTTTTGTATTCCGATCAGAACCAAAGCGGCGTCGCGGAGTACGTTGCCGCCGCAGTCCATATCAAACACACGATCGCTCCAAATCCGGCTTGCTTCGATTACTTCTGTTCAATATTCTGCTGCGGGCCAATACCCGCGCGGCGCAGGACCAGATGAGAGAGGAGACAGACTGCATGGAGAATCAGTTTGGCGGAATCAAGCGGCGTTCGTTCATCGCCGGCGCATTGACGGCGCTGCCGGTTGCAGCCTTCGGCCAGAACCGCGACTACGGACAAAACGCTCCGCCGGTGCGCTACCCCGATCCCGACATCCTCGTGCTTGATAAGCGATTTGCGAAGTACAAAGTCGGCAGCGCATCGATCCAGCGCCTGCACACCGGCATGAGATGGGCCGAAGGGCCTGCGTGGAGCGGCGTCGGCTCTTATCTGGTCTGGAGTGATATTCCTAACAACACTCAGCTTCGCTGGCTTGCCGAAGACGGACACGTGAGCGTTTTGCGCAGCCCCTCCAACAACAGCAACGGCAACACCTTTGATTTTGAAGGCCGCCTGCTCTCCTGCGAGCACGGCGCGCGGCGGCTGGTTCGTTACGAGCGCAATGGCGATGTCACCGTGCTCGCCGATAAATGGCAAGGAAAGCAACTCAACGCTCCCAACGATGTTGTCGTGCATCCCGACGGAGGCATATGGTTCACAGATCCGGGCTACGGCACGCTGGGCAACTACGAAGGAAACAAAGGTGAGCTGTTCATAAAGGAAGCCGTCTATCGAATCGACCCCAAGACCGCCGCGATGGAAATTCTCACAAGTGAGATGTTCAAGCCTAACGGCATTTGCTTCTCGCCGGACTATAAGAAAGCCTACATTGCAGAAACCGGCGCCTCGCATTACCCGCAAGCGCCGCACAACATCATGGTGTGGGACGTCATCGACGGGAAGAAGCTCAAGAACGGCCGCGAATTCACATCGATGAAATTGACGATGAAGTCGCGAGACGCCGCGGGCTTTGCAGACGGCATTCGAGCCGATGTCGACGGAAACATCTGGGCCGGCGCCGGCTGGGTCGGCGAAGGTTACGATGGCGTGCACATCTTTGCGCCCGATGGCCAACGAATAGGCCAGATTCTGCTGCCGGAGATCTGCGCCAACCTTTGCTTCGGAGGTCCGCGGCGAAACCGGCTGTTCATGTGCGCAAGCCAGTCGCTTTACGCCGTCTACGTCGAGACTCAAGGCGCACACATTGCTTGAGAGGCCGCTGAAAAAGGCGATGAGACACAAATATTCAGGTGCAATCCCACCAACGCAGTTGGTGGATCGTTCATACTCAGCCTACACGGAAGCAACGCCCGGCTCTGGAATCCCACCAACGCAGTTGGTGGATTGTTCATATCCTACCTGTCCAAGAGCCGCCGGAAAGGTATGCGCTGGCTGAGTTAGGCTAGGTATGAACGATCCACCAACTGCGAGGCTGTGTAAAATGCGATGTTCGTAGTCCGGCCTTCAGGCGGAAGTTCGTAATGCGGCGTAAATACAGATACAAACTTCCGCCTGAAGGCCGGACTACGAACTTTTCACACAGTCTCTGCGTTGGTGGGATTCAAATCCGCCTGCGATCGCCTTCGTAGGCCGAGTATGAAGAAACCACCAACTGCGTTGGTGGGATTATCACGACTCCCTTGTGATAGTGGTCGATTGCCTTTTTCAGCAGCCTGCTAGGAGGGTCGCTGAAACCAAATGACGGATATCTCTCCGGTCTCTGAGCGAGCCCGCCGTCGAATCATGCGGCGGATCATGCCTTATGTATTCGTACTCTTCGTCATCGCCTTCCTGGATCGCGTGAACGTCAGCTATGCCGCGTTGCAGATGAAAGATGCGCTGGGGTTCACGGATGACGTGCTCGGGCTTGGCGCGGGAATCTTCTTCATCGGGTACTTGCTGCTCGAGATACCCGGCAGCATTCTGGTGGAGAAATGGAGCGCTCGACGCTGGATTGCGCGAATCATGATTTCGTGGGGAATCCTCGCAATCATCACCGGGTTCATACAGAACTCGAGGCAGTTCTATTGGATACGTTTCCTGCTGGGCGCCGCGGAAGCCGGGTTTTTCCCCGGAGTCATCGTCTACTTCAGCCACTGGTTTCGTTACGAAGACAGGGCCAAGGCCGTCGCTTTGTTAATGGCTGCGATACCGATCTCGAATATGATCGGCTCGCCGCTTTCAGGTTTGATCCTGAAGGTGAACTGGTTTGGGCTGGCCGGCTGGCGCTGGCTTTTCATACTCGAAGGCGCGCCGGCGATCATCTTCGGCGTGATTACGATTTTCTATCTGACCGACTGGCCGCATCAGGCAAGTTGGCTGCGCGAAGACGAGCGCGAATGGATCATTTCGGAGCTGGAGCTGGAGAAGCAGGCAAAACTGGCGGCGCACTCGTATCGAATACTACAGGCGTTGCGGCACCGTGAAGTAGTGCTGCTTACTTTCGCCTACTTCTTCATGGTCACCGCCGTTTACGGTTTTCAGTTCTGGCTTCCGACAATAATTAAGAACCTTTCGGGTCTCTCGAACATGACGATCACGCTGATCGCGGCCATACCTTACGCTGTTGGCCTGGTGGCGATCCTGCTGATGGGATGGTCGTCCGATCGAACTCGCGAGCGGCGCTGGCACACGGCGCTGTCGATGCTAGCTACAGCGGTCGGGCTCTTGCTGAGCGTCGCCTTTCACAACAGCACGGCGTTGGCGATGTCGATGTTTTGCGTGGCCGCGATTGGAATTTACGGCTATCTTCCGGGCTTCTGGGCGCTGCCGACCAGCTTCCTCAGCGGGACGGCGGCCGCGGCTTCGATTGGATTGATTAATTCTTTCGGGAATCTTGGCGGCTTCGTTGGACCGTATGTGGTTGGATACTTGAGCGCTGCTACGAAATCCTTTGTCGCCGGCGTCGTGTATCTGTCGGCTTCGGCGCTTGTGGCCGCCGTCTTCGTTCTTTCGCTTAGAACAAACACACGCGAAAGATCAGTAGGGGCTCGCTAACAGTGTGCTCTTTGTCTTGGTCTCGGAGTGAGCAGTGCTCGTAGTGACGAGCCGATACCGGGAGGAAACCGATGGCGTGCGATCGGAGGACTCTTTTTCCGTAGCCCAGGTGTTTACGCCTGGGATCGTTGGCGGCCACATCGTTCGAGCCCCGTTAACGGGGCTTGACAGCCGCTTTAGCGATCTTCGATCGGCGGAGAAAGCCCGATGAATCGGGCTCGAAGATGAGATCAACTGCCGTGACCCCAAGGCGTAAACGCCTGACTAATGCAAAAGGGACCGGCGGTGGTTTCTGAGGACGCCCGTACAGGTTCAATTACTCGACCGCATGAAACTCAATCCTCGAGCCGTCCGGTCCACCGACGAAAACCCGTTGCGTCGCCTTCGTGAAATCCGAGGGCTGCGCCTTCGGTATGTTCATGAACTTCTGTGGATTCCGGTCGGTCAACGGAAACCATGAGCTTTGCACCTGAATCATGATCCGATGCCCCGCTCGAAAAGTATGCGCAACATCGGGCAGCTTGAACTTGATGTGATCCGGCTTACCGGGTTCGAAGGGCACCGGCTTCTCGAAGCTCTGACGATACTTGCCTCGGAAAGGCTCGCCGCGAATCAACTGCTGATAGCCGCCCATCTGCGAAATAACCGTCGTGGGCGGAGCGCCCGGCGTAGGCGCAGGCGGAGGGTTGTTGAAGTCCGGATAGTCTCCCGGGTAAACGTCTATCAACTTGACGTCGAAATCCGAATCCGTCCCCGTCGTCGAAACTTTCAAGTCAATCGCGATCGGACCGAAGATGCTGACATCGTGATCTAGCGGCTCGGTTCTATAAACCAAAACATCCGGACGCGTCGCCGCGAATCGCTGGTCTTCAGTCATGTAGTCGTTGCGAACCGCCATCGAGACTGCGCCTACGTAAGGCACCGGCCGATTGGCGTCGGAGAGGTATTCATCGAAAGCCTGCGTAGTTGATTGCTGCCAGGAGAGCTTGCCTTTTGTATCGAGATAGATGGCTTTGGACTTCGCCTGCTGTGGCGGCCACGCGTCGAACTTGCGCCACTGATTCATGCCGGTCTCGAAAAGCCACGCCTTCGGAAACTTGCCGTCGCCCTTGCCTTTCAGGTGATGGATGAAAAACGCGAACTCGATCTTCTCGCGATAATAGGCGCCGGTCTTCGAGCCAAAGTTGACGTTGCCGAGTTTGTCGCCGTCGCCCCGCGCAAATCCGCCGTGATTCCACGGGCCCATCACCAGCATCAGGTTTTGAGGCGGATCGTTCTTGTCCATGAAGTCGAACATTCGCAGAGGTCCCTGCGGGTCTTCCTGATCGTACCAGCCGCCGACGATCATCACCGCAGGTTTGATGCCCTTCAAATGTTTCCAGATCGACCGCGCTTGCCAGAATTCGTCGTAGGCGGTGTGCTCGATGTTCTGAGTCCAAAAGAGCTGCTGATGTTTGAAGTACTTGTCGTCGGCGTCGGCGAGCGATCCCATGTTCAGATAGAACTCATAGCCGTCCGGCGTGCCGTAGTCGAGTGGCAGCGCCGGATGAGGCGGCTCAGGCTCGCCTTCTCGTTGGCGGAAACCCTGATAGAAACGGAAGCGGTGCGCGAGCATGAACGCGCCGTTGTGATAAGAGTCATCGCCCATGTAATAGTCGGTCACGGGAGCTTGCGGAGAAACTGCTACCAGCGCCGGATGCGCGTCGATCATCCCTGCCGCCGCGTAGAAACCCGGCTGTGACACGCCCCACATTCCGACCTTGCCCGTGTTGCCGGGAAGGTTCTTGATCAGCCACTCGACGCTATCGTAACAGTCGGTGCTTTCGTCCGTGTCCTTTGGTCCCTTCGCCGGTTTGTGCGGGCGAATGATTGTGTAATCGCCTTCACTCATGAAACGGCCGCGCACGTCTTGATAGGCGAAGATGAACTTCTCACGAGCGAAGTGCTCGGAGGGACCGACGCTCGTTCGATACTTATCGACGCCGTACGGAGCGACATTGTAAGGCGTCCGCTGGAGGAGGATGGGATAGGACTTGCCTTCGGAGATCACGTCCTTGGGAACGTAGACGGAAGTGAAGAGTTTCACTCCATCGCGCATCGGGATGCGGTATTCGTACTTCGAATAGTTCTCCCGCACGAAAGCGGCGTCGACTGCGGAACTGGATGCAGTTTGAGGCGAGCCCGCTGCGGGACGTTGCGCGGCCGACAGCGAAGTCAGCGCGAGACAGATGATCAGGGAGCTGCTAAGGCACTTGATGGTGGCGGCATCAATTAAGTCGCGCATGTTCATTTAGCGATATTCTTCAAAGTCTTCCAGGGGCTCGTCAAAGTCATCGCCGATGATGATCAGCCCTTTGCCGCTGCCAAACTGAGGGCGGGGTTTCGTTTGGTGAATTGGTACGAGCTTGACTCGGTGTTGATCGTCTTTGGTTATGACAATCTCTTCGCCCTTAACGGCCGCATCTATCAAGTCAGGCAAGTGATGCTTTGCTTCCTCAATGTTCATGTGTTGCATGCGAGTTAAGCCTTTCGAGCCTCAGCATATCATGTTGAGAAACGGATTGGTTAGGCTGTGGTGTCGGCCCGGTTAACCTTGCTGCCAGGGCTGCACAGTTATCGTACGACCAGTGAGACGCCGTTCGCGCCAAGGCGCGCTTCAGACGACCTCTTCACCACCGTGATCTTCACCTCCGACGGATACTGCTTCGAGTGATGCACCGCGTTGTGCGCGATGACGCCCGTTGATTCGTCGTAGTTCTTCCCGCCGGTGTTCAGGTTCCGATCGAAGCGCGGGAAATTGCTGCTCGAGACCTCCAGTCGAATTCGATGACCCGCTTCGAAGTAATTGCTCGTCGTCATCGGCTGAAGCGTCACCTTGTAGACTTTTCCCGCTTCCATCCAAGCCACCGGCTTGTCGTATCCGTTTCGATACCTCACTCGCTGGATCGTTTCGTCCAGATTGTAGGCTCGTCCATCCGGGTAAACATCGATTAGCTTCACCGTGAAGTCAGTGTCCTTTGCGTCCGATGAAACATAGAGCGTCACTTCGATTGGACCGCTCACCTCCATTCCTTGTTTCAGCGGCTCGGTGCTGTAAACCAGGATGTCCGGCCGCTCCTCCATCTTGCGCTGATCGAATGAGCCGCCCTGCACCGCGTTTCCCGTGCAGCAAACATTACCGCCGTAAGACGGCACCGGATTCATCGGGTCGTAGTCGAATTTGTCCGGACTGTCCGCCGCCGGAGCCGTGTCACTCAGTGTCCCGTCTCCGCTCCCGCTGTTAGCCTTGCCGCCGCTTGATAAGAAAAAGCTCATCGGCTGCGCGCCAACCGGCGGCCACGTATCCGAAGATTGCCACTTGTTGATGCCCATCGTGAAGTAGCGCACCTTCGGCATCTTCTCGAGAACTCCGTTCTTCTCTCCCTTGAGAAAGTAATCGAACCACGCGTAGGTCAGCTCATCATAGTTCAGCCGGGCGTCGCCCATGCTTCGCTCGCCGACCATCGTGTTTTCACCGGCGCGTTTGTATGCGCAGTGCAGCGTGGGAGCGATCACCGCGTATTGCTGGTTGGCTACATCGGGACTCGCGGTCTTGCGGACGTGATTGTAGGCCGCCAGGTTAGGACCGACCGACACGTCGTACCAGGACATGAACCAGAACCCGGGTATGTTGATCTTCATGTTGTCGTGCCACAGACCGCCTTTGTACCAGGCCGGATCGTTGGGCGTTCGCTCGATCATCGCGCCGCCGGTGTCGACGGGCATGTGATCGGCGAAGATTCCGTGCGGGCCATCAACCGCTTTGATGATGTCCTTTTCGGGAAGGTGCCTGAGCGCTTGCGACCAATCAACCGGCGGCAGTTGCTGCGATAAGTCAAAAGATTTTGACGCGCGGATCAAGTCTTCCTGAGACGTGTTTGGCGGAAACATCGGCCGCACCTGGTTCTGCTCGCCGTAGATCCACGCGATGAAGAGCATCTCCACTGCGCCGCCGCGATACCAATTCCCCTGTTCGTAGTATGGGCCAACGCGGCCGACGCCTGCGCCGAAGCCTTGCGGGATCATCGTCGTGTATGCGGGATTACCTTTTGCCGCAACCGCCAACTGCCACTCGGCGGTCGACGAGCATCCGATGGTTCCGACCTTGCCGTTGGACCACGACTGCTTGGCCATCCATGTGAAGGCATCGTCGCCGTCGCTGATCGGCGGCCCGAGGATGTCGTAGTTTCCTTCGGAGAAAAAGTGCCCACGCTCGTTCATCTCGACGAAAGCGTAGCCGCGCTTCACCGCTTCAAGCTCATTGGTCATGTCTCGCGGACAGCCGCTGCGCACGTCCCAGAAATTGAAGTTATAAGGTGTGCGAACGAAGATCGCAGGATATTTCTTCGAAGTATCTTTCGGTCGATAGACGTCGGCCGCCATACGTTTGCCGTCGCGCATGGGGACCATCACCTTCCGCTCGACTATTGCAATTGATTCCAGTTCTTTCTCGATCGAGTTTCGGCGGGCGATCAGCTCCGGCGTTGCTGCGCTTCGGCCCTGGGCCTGCGCGTCTTGATGAAGAGTGAAGGGAATCGCGACGGCGAGTGCGGCTACGACGAGTATCAGAGTCGGGACGATGTTCTTTCGCATACGAACGCTCCTTGGGAGATGTAGCGTAGACTGTCGAGTCTGCGCAGGTTCCGACATGAGTGCGATCCGAGACAGCGCAGACTCGACGGTCTGCGCTACGCTTTCTTTCGACAACCCTTGCGTCACGAAGGCTCTCGAAAGAAAGGCTCCACTGGTGCGCATCGGTTCGGAGATTTGTTGATTGAGAGAAGTGTTCTATCGCATGACCGACGCGCACGCAAGCGCAGTCGCTGCGGCGTCGATGCGAAGCGTTACGCGTCGGGACCGAGATTTTGCCGGGTCAGGGCCGAGGTTGTCGGGTCGAAGGTGTGGCTCACTTCTCCCAACTGGCCGGTTCGATCTTTATCTTTGAAAACTGTTCACGCCCCAACACATCTATAATCAACTGATCGATCTTCGAAGCGTTTGGCACATAGATAAAGGCCCTTCTTGGGTACAACCGATCATTCACCCACCACTCGCTCCAGTTGGAACAGGTCTTCAGGAAGGTCTCCGCAAACTTGGCGTCCTTAGCCAGCGGATATGTAGCCTCTATCTCCAAACAGCCGTTCATGCATACGTCGACGTAGGACTGCACAATCGGGAACTCAGGCGAGGAGTAAACTTTCTTCTGATTGGCGTAATACCAGATGTCTCCATCCGGCGCGGCTTTGGTCCCGTCGAGCATTTTTATGCTGCCGGGGGCGATCTTCTCCCGTTTGTAACCGCTCTCACGTTGGTCGTAGCTCGCGAGTCCCTGGGCGGTAATGGAGAAAATGACTCCATTGCATTGCTTGCCTTCGGCGGCGACGGCGCCGAGATAAGTAGTGGTGATGCTGGAGCCGCCGGTTTGATCGAACCACCCGCGCTCGATGCCTTTCACAACGCAGGGAGACGCATAGAGAGCGCTGGCCCATGTCATCTGACGGGATTTGGATTCAACCAATGATCCGTAGCCGAAAATGTATTGGGGTTTATCTGGGGGTTTTGCTGGCATGGTGTTCCTCCTGTCGGGAAAAGGTCGTTCGAAGTCCGTAAAGCGATCACATACTACGACGCCCCGCCTTTGGTGAGCAAGGTGACAATCGGCGGGAGGACGTCGCGATTTGACGGATTAGCACGGATTCTCGCCAGCGAAATGCATGTGGGAAACAACTAGGCGGGTTGCGGCGCGTCATGAGAGTGCTTGCGGATGAAGTCGATGATTTCCTGCATGCGGGCGCCGGGTGTGAACACTTCGCTGACGCCGAGTTCTTTCAACCGGGGAATGTCTTCGTCGGGGATGATCCCGCCGCCGAAGATTACTACGTCGTCGAGACCTTCCTGTCTCGCAAGATCGACGATCCGAGGAAACAAAGTCATATGCGCGCCGGATAGGATCGAGAGGCCGATCGCGTCCACGTCTTCCTGTACGGCCGCCGCGACGACCTGCTCGGGCGTTTGGCGAAGGCCGGTGTAGATGACTTCCATGCCGGCGTCTCGCAGTGCTCGCGCGATAACTTTGACACCCCGGTCGTGGCCGTCCAGCCCGGGCTTTGCGAGTAACACTCTTATTCGTTCATCGGTCATAGTGCTGGTTCATAGCCTCAGGAATGATCTTCATCATCATCCGGCATTAGATCGACCAAGCGGTCGATTTCATCCAACGCAGGTCCTACGTGGTTCTTAAGATGAAAAAGCGAAGCGTACAGATTCCCCTCTGTGTATTCGCGGACTTCCTCCTCAGCGTACTCGCGCACAGCAGCCATCGAGCGCAACGCTGAAATCAAGGCAACAAAGCGGGCACATTCCTCTTCCAGCTCGGACAAATGCATGTCCAACAGGCTTGATGACGGGCTGACGGCGGACCGGGCGCCGGTCTGGCTGCCCGATGAAACTATTTCTGTTTCCCGGGGAGTCGCCGTCTTAAGCGATTGCCTTTTTCTTGACATGCTCGGATCTCCCAATGACTAATCAGCCCTAACTCCGGTCTGTCGCGCTTCTTCTCTGCTTCGATTTTGCCTTTATGTAAGTCAATTGTTCTTTGCAGTCCCGCAATCGTTATTCGGGTCTTCTTGTTTTGCCCATGCTCTCAGCCTGCAAGACTCAGAACGCGGGCTCCTGATACTCGCCAAACACCGGGCGGAGCGCATCGCACATTTCCCCAAGCGTCGCGTAAGCTCGAACACATTCAAGCAGCAGCGGCATCGTGTTATTGCCTGCCCGCGCGCCGGCGGCCAGATCCTTCAGCGTTGTTTCCACTCTCGAGCCGTTGCGTTCCGCTCGCAGCTTCTTCAATCGTTCTGCCTGCAGCTCGGCGACTGACTCATCTATCTGGAGAAGGTTCGTCGCCGAAGGCTGGTCATTCATGACGTAATCGTTCACACCGACAATGATCTTGTCGCCCGATTCGACCGCTTTCTGGAACTCATAAGACGAATCCTGAATGTCACGCTGCGGGAAGCCCGCCTCGATCGCTTCTATCATGCCGCCAAAGTCGTCGATCTTTCGGAAGTACTCGAACGCGCCCTCTTCCATTTCCCGCGTCAGTTTTTCCAGGAAGTAGGAACCGCCGAGAGGATCAACGGTATTAACAACGCCCGACTCGTGCGCGATGATCTGCTGAGTTCGAAGAGCGATCAGAGCGGCTTCATCCGATGGCAGCGCCAGGGCTTCATCGTAGGCGTCGGTATGAAGAGACTGTGTCCCACCCAGAACTCCCGCCAAGGCTTGAATCGCAACGCGGACGATGTTGTTCAAAGGCTGCTGGGCCGTCAGCGATACACCGGCCGTCTGCGTGTGAAACCTGAGCGCCCACGAACGAGGGTTCTTTGCGTTGAAGCGCTCGGTCATCACTTTGTGCCAGATTCGCCGAGCCGCGCGATACTTCGCGATCTCTTCGAAGAAATCATTGTGCGAGTTGAAAAAGAAACTCAGCCGCGGCGCGAAATCATCGACATCCATTCCGTGATCGATTGCATATTGCACGTACTCGATTCCGTCTCGCAGCGTGAAGGCGAGTTCCTGAAGCGCGGTCGAGCCAGCTTCACGAATGTGGTAACCCGAAATGGAAACCGGATTGAAGCGCGGCACTTCTTTGGCGCAGAATTCGATCGTGTCGACGATCAATTGCATCGCCGGCCTGGGCGGATAAATCCATTCTTTCTGCGCGATGTATTCCTTCAGAATGTCGTTCTGAAGTGTGCCGCCAACCTTCTTCCAATCCGCGCCCTGCTTCTCGGCGACGCCGAGGAACATCGCGAAGATCATCGAAGCCGGCGCGTTGATCGTCATCGAAGTAGTCACGTTCTCGAGCGGAATTCCGTCGAACAGCACTTCCATATCCGCGAGGCTGGAGATGGCGACGCCGCACTTGCCGACCTCGCCTTCGCTGAACGGGTGGTCCGAGTCGTAGCCCATCAGGGTCGGCAAATCGAATGCGACTGACAAACCGGTCTGTCCGTTTTGGAGCAAATACTTGAAGCGTTGATTGGTATCGAACGCCGATCCGAAGCCGGCAAACTGGCGCATCGTCCACAGCTTGCCTCGATAGCCGGTCGCGTGAATGCCGCGAGTGTAAGGTGGCTCACCAGGGAATCCGAGATCGGTTTCGTAATCGAAATCCGGCAAGCTGTTTGGCGTGTACAACCGCTCGATCGGCGCCAGCGATACCGTGGTAAATGACTTTTTGGTTTCGGGCGATCGCTTCAATGACGGCTCGAGCGTGCGCTCTTCCCATTCGCGTTCGGCTTCTTCAAGACGATTTGTAAGATCGGTTGTGCTCATCGTGCTCATCAAGATGTCTCCTCGGTCACGGCCACGCGGAAGCAGGAAAGGCTCAGAAAGTAAGCTTGATGATAGGTTAGCGCCACTTGAAGTGTCAACGATTTGGGCCTTTTCGGGTGGGGACAGAGCGCTGCTCACTTACGATCGGGTTGCTCCTCGGCGTCCTCAGCGTCCTCTGCGGTTTTCTTGATTAGTAGCCGGGAATCAAACCGCTGAGGACGCAGAGGACGCTGAGGACTGCTTTGTCGGTACCCCACCATCCCTACTGTTCCTTCTTTGGCCAGCGTTTTTGAAATGCCTCTGAATCGTACAGCGAACCGTACAGGATAGTGGCTGGGACGTTGTAACCTTGCGGCGAATCTCGGACCGCCTCTCGCGGCGAAACGGCATAATCGTTGCCTTAATGACAGTCAGTCTCTTGGCTGGACAACAGGTAAGGAGGTAAGCATGAGCCCTAAGACTCGAAACGCTATGGACGCAACAAGAATTACGGCCGATGAATTGCGAGAGCGCATGAATCGCGGCGAGCAGTTCACCATTCTCGACAACCGAAACCCGAAAGCCTGGAGCGAGGCCAATACCAAGCTCCCTGGTGCGCTCAGGGTTCCGGCTGACGAAGTGGAGAAGCATTTGAACGAGATTCCGCGCGACCGCGCGATCGTGACTTATTGCACCTGACCGAACGAAGCATCAAGCGCCAGTGTGGCGCAGAAGGTCATGGAGCACGGCTACACGAATGTGCATCCGTTGTACGGCGGGTTTGACGGATGGGTGAAGTCAGGCGAAGCGGTCGATCGAAAGTAAGCGAGTCCTTGCCGCTGAGACGGCATATTTGGAGTGCGGCGCGGTCTGTGCGTACGCTCCGCTTTGGCTGCCTTAAATCGCTCGCAAGAGCTAAAGCGGCGCGTACGCACAGATCGCGCCGCACTCCAAAAACCGCCCTCGCCGCGTAGTCTCCGCCGACCAACACAACTTTAGGACATCTATGAAGTTGCGGTGAGAGTCAAGAACTATTATGGACAGACAGGTATTAGCACGGCACAAGACCGTCATTTGGGGATTGACTCTCATTTTTGCGCCTAACATTCAGACCGCCGTTTAAG
>DATNBZ010000316.1:0-40765 GCA_035607285.1 Blastocatellia bacterium
GTAAACGTAGGGACGATCGGGCACATCGACCACGGGAAGACGACGTTGACGGCAGCGATCACGAAGGTGCTGCAGAAGCACAATCCAAAGAATACGTTTCGGTCGTTCGACTCGATCGACAACGCGCCTGAAGAGAAGGCGCGAGGGATCACGATTGCGACTGCGCACGTGGAGTACGAGACAAAGAATCGGCACTATGCGCACGTAGATTGCCCGGGACACGCGGACTACATCAAGAACATGATCACCGGGGCCGCGCAGATGGACGGAGCGATCCTTGTGGTGGCGGCGACCGACGGGCCGATGCCGCAGACGCGGGAGCACATATTGCTGGCGAGGCAGGTGGGAGTGCCGGCGATGGTGGTGTTCATGAACAAGTGTGACGCGGTAGACGATGCGGAGCTATTGGATCTGGTGGAACTGGAGGTGAGAGAGCTGCTGACGTTCTACGAATTCCCAGGGGAGGAGATCCCGATCATCCGAGGAAGCGCGTTGCAGGCGTTGAACGGGGAAGCGGATGGAGAGAAGGGAATAGAAGAGCTGATGGAAGCAGTGGACAGTTATATCCCGCAGCCGGCGCGAGAGGTGGACAAGCCGTTCCTGATGCCGGTTGAAGATATCTTCTCGATCTCAGGAAGAGGAACGGTGGCGACGGGAAGGATCGAGCGAGGGCAGGTGAAGGTTGGAGAAGAAGTAGAGATAGTAGGGATCAAGCCGACGAGAAAGAGTGTGTGTACGGGCGTGGAAATGTTCAAGAAGCTGCTGGACTCGGGGATGGCCGGGGATAACGTAGGGCTGTTGCTGAGAGGAGTAGAGAGGAAGGAAATAGAGAGAGGGCAGGTGATCTCGAAGCCTGGGAGCATAACGCCGCACACGAAGTTCAAGGCAGAGGTATATGTGCTGACGAAGGAGGAAGGCGGAAGACACACGCCGTTCTTCAGCGGATACCGGCCGCAGTTTTACTTTCGGACAACGGACGTGACGGGAGTGGCGACGTTGAACGAAGGAGTAGAGATGGTGATGCCTGGAGACAATTCGGGGCTGGTGATCGAGTTGATAGCGCCGATCGCGATGGAGAAGGGATTGAGGTTTGCGATCCGGGAAGGCGGACGAACGGTGGGCGCGGGAACGGTCGCCGAGATTATAGAGTAAGAGTCATTAGTCACTGGTCATTAGTCACTGGCAATGAGAGCCGGGCGACGAATGACTAAGGACGAATGACCAAGGACAGAGGTTATGTTGAACGAGAAAATAAGGATTCGGTTGAAGGCTTATGATTACCGCGTGCTTGACCAGTCAACCGCTGAGATTGTTGACACGGCTAAGCGAACGGGCGCGCGGGTAGCGGGGCCGATTCCGCTGCCGACGATTAAGAACAAGTACTGCGTGTTGCGCAGCCCGCACGTGGACAAGAAGTCGCGCGAGCAGTTCGAGATTCGAACTCACAAGCGACTGATGGACATTCTCGATCCGACGCCTCAGACGGTCGATGCGCTGATGAAGCTCGACCTCCCGGCCGGAGTTGACGTCGAGATCAAGGCCTTCGGCAAGGACCACAAATAGATTAGTCCTTAGTCCGTAGTCGTTAGTCCGTAGCTACGGACCACGGACTACGGACTAAAGACTACGGACGATTGAATTATGGTCAACGGAATAATCGGTAAAAAGCTCGGGATGACGCAGTTGTTCTCGGAAGACGGGTCCGTGACGCCGGTTACGGTCATCAAGGCTGGCCCGTGCATTGTCGTACAGAAAAAGACCGTCAACACCGACGGCTACGACGCTGTGCAGCTTGGCCTGGTCGAGGAGAAGCCGCCGCGCAGAATCAACAAGCCGACTGAAGGTCACTTCAAGCGCGCCGGTGTGCCGCCCACTCGAGTGCTTCGAGAAGTGCGCACGGAAGCCAGTGACGAGGCGACGAGCGTCGGCGACAAAATCCTCGTGGACATCTTTACCGAGGACGATGTCGTTGAAGTGATCGGCAAGTCAAAGGGAAAAGGATTTGCCGGTGTCGTCAAGAGACACGGGTTCGCAGGCGGCGTGGCCACTCACGGGTCGATGTTTCACCGCGCGCCGGGCGGAATCGGAGCTTCGGCCTATCCGTCTCGTGTGATCAAGGGCACCAAGATGCCGGGTCAAATGGGCAACGTGCGCAAGACGATTCAGAACCTTCGCGTGGCAGCGGTCGACGCCGAAAACAATCTGTTGATGATACGCGGCGCCGTTCCCGGACCAAATGGATCGTACTTGTTGATCAAGAAGGCGCAATTGTGAAGAGTGATGCGTGAAACGTGATCCGTGAAAATGTGATCCGTGACTGATCTCTCACGCATCACGTTTCACGCATCACTTTGGAGAGAATATGCCTGTTGTGAAGGTCAAGAACCTGAAGAGCGAAGAGGTGGGCGAGCTCGAGTTGTCCGACGAGGTGTTTGGAGCGCCGCTCAACAAGGCCCTGATTTATTCGGCGGTGAAGTGCTATATGGCAAATCAGCGCGCCGGTACGTCCGCGACCAAGACTCGAGGCGACGTCAGGGGCTCGGGGAAAAAGCTGTGGAAACAGAAGGGCACGGGCCGCGCGCGCATCGCCAGCCTGCGGAGCCCGCTTTGGAAAGGCGGGGGAAACGTGCACGGGCCTCAGCCTCGCGACTGGTCTTACAGCATTCCGAAAAAGATGCGCCGCGGGGCGATAAAGTCAGTTCTTTCCGAGCGGCTGAGAGAAGGCGGGTTGGTTATTCTCGAGAACTTCGAGTTGCCGTCGCACAAGACCAAAGAACTGACGACGACCCTCGACGCGCTGGGGCTCAATGGACGGACGCTGGTGGTCGACTCGACCAGGTCCGGCAACCTCGCGTTGTCGTCGCGCAACTTGCGCGACGTTACCTTGATAGCGCCGAGCGACGTGAACGTCTACAACCTTCTCACTCACGAGCAGGTTGCGCTCACCAGCGAAGCGGCGGCCCTGTTGGATAAGCAGTTGAGCAACCGTTAGGAGAAGCTCAGATGAAGAGTATTTGGGATGTCATTAAAGGGCCGGTCATAACCGAGAAGGCGCTCACGATGAAGGACGAGCCCGAATCGATGGGCCGCACGGGAAATGATCGGCAGATGTTGACCTTGAAAGTCCATGTCAAGGCGACCAAGCCTGAGATCAAGCGAGCGATCGAGAAAATTCTCGGTGTCAAGGTTGAGACCGTTCGCGTGGCCAACTATCGCGGCAAGGAGAAGCGCATTCCTACGCGACGCGAGACTGGGCGCCGTTCGGATTGGAAGAAGGCTTACGTCACGCTTAAGTCGGGCGAAAAGCCGGTCATGTACGAAGACGCGATCTAAGGAATTGGCGATTGTCGATTGCCGAGTGCCGATTGAGTTCGGCAAATCGACAATCCAAAATCGACAATCGGCAATGAGGTAACTGATGGGGATCAAGAAACTAAGACCAACGTCGGCGGCAAGGCGATTTCAAACGTATCTCACTCACGAGGAGATAACGACTGATAAGCCTTATGAGCCGTTGCTCGAACCGAAGACGCGGATCTCCGGCCGTAACAGCGATGGGCACATCACGATGCGCCGTCGGGGCGGCGGAGCCAAACGGCTTTATCGCATCATCGACTTCAAACGCGATAAGACCGGCATCCCGGCGAAAGTGGCCACCGTCGAATACGACCCGAACCGTTCGGCGCTGATTGCGTTGCTTCACTATGTGGACGGCGAGAAGCGATACATCGTCGCGCCGGTCGGACTGAAAGTCGGGCAGACGGTTGTGTCGGGACCGGAAGCGGACATCATTGCCGGCAATGCGCTTCCGTTGAAGGCTATTCCGCTGGGCACGACCATTCACAACGTCGAGCTGAGGCCCGGCAAGGGCGCTCAGATGGTAAGAGCGGCGGGCGGCGCGGCGCAGCTTGTAGCGAAGGAAGGCGATTGGGCGCAACTGCGATTGCCGAGCGGTGAGATACGCCGGGTGCACATCGACTGCTTCGCGACTATCGGACAGATTGGTAACATCGAGCACAGTAATGTTTCGCTGGGGAAGGCGGGACGCAGCCGGTGGCTGGGGCGAAGACCAAAGGTTCGCGGCGTTGCGATGAATCCGGTGGATCATCCGCACGGCGGCGGCGAAGGCAAAACCTCCGGCGGGCGGAACCCGGTAACCCCCTGGGGCCAGCCGACGCGCGGATACAAGACGCGCAACAACAAGCGCACCGACAAGTTCATCGTGCGACGAGGAAAGAAATGATTCGTTCGTAGTCCGTGGTCAGTAGTCCGTAGCTTGAATACGGCCACTGACTACGGACTACGGACTACGGACTACCAGTTATGAGATCTTTAAAAAAAGGGCCGTTCATTGACGAACACCTGAACAAGGCGATTGCGAAGCTGAACCACGCTAACGAGAAGCGGGTCCAAAAGACATGGTCTCGCCGGTCGACAATCACCCCTGAGATGGTTGGCCACACAATCGCCGTGCACAACGGAAAGAAGTTTATCCCGGTTTATGTTCAGGAGAACATGGTCGGTCACAAGCTCGGCGAGTTCGCTCCAACGCGGCAGTTCAAAGGGCATCCCGAAAAGTCTGACAAGACTGTGAAGCGGGCGCCGGGAGGTAAGTAAACGATGAAAGCGCGAGCAGTCGCAAAGTACATCAAGGGTTCGCCTCAGAAGGCGAGGCTCGTCATCGATCTGATTCGAGGACGCGGCGTCAACGAAGCGCTGGCGATGCTGAAGACCTCAAACAAGCGCGCGGCTAAGCCAATCGAGATCACGTTGCGATCGGCAATAGCCAACGCGGAGCAAAAAGCCGATCAGCTAAACGTGGCGATCGATGTCGACCGGCTCAAGGTTTCAACCGCGGTTGTCGATCTCGGGCCGACAAAGTTTCGGCGGCGCGTTCGCCCTGCGCCAATGGGCCGCGCCTATCGCGAACGGCGATGGCAGAGTCACATAACGATAGAGGTGGAATCAGAAAAAGAGTAGTTCAGGGTTCAGGGTTCGTGGTTCCGAGTTGAACTCGAAACTCTGAACCAGGAACTCTGAACCTAAGTGGAGGAAACGTGGGTCAGAAAGTTCATCCGTATGGATTCAGATTAGGCTTCAATCGCGGTTGGCATTCCAACTGGATCGCCAAGCGGGATTACGCCGAGCTGCTGCACGAAGACTTGAAACTCAAGAAAGAGCTTAAAGGCCGATTTGCAGGC
The DNA here is from genome assembly GCA_035607285.1 of Blastocatellia bacterium. Lineage (GTDB taxonomy): Bacteria > Acidobacteriota > Blastocatellia > UBA7656 > UBA7656 > Onstottus_A. Next base: position 5,202 of record DATNBZ010000316.1, read on the forward strand.
GCCGGAGTCTCGCACATTGACGTCGAACGCGCGGCTAACAGGCTGAAGATCATCATACACACCTCGCGGCCCGGCATCATTATCGGGCGCAAGGGATCTGAGATCGACAAGCTCAAACAGGAGATCAAGGACCGCACCGGGCGCGAGGTCTTCGTAAACATTCAGGAGATTCATAAGCCTGAGCTGAATGCGCAACTGCAGGCTGAACAGGTAGCCCAGCAGCTCGAAAAGCGAATCGCTTTTCGACGCGCGATGCGGCGGGCAGTTGAAAACGCACAAAGATTCGGCGCACAGGGAATCAAGGTGCGAGTGTCGGGCCGGCTGAACGGCGCCGAAATCGCGCGCTCCGAATGGTACTTGCAGGGCCGGCTTCCGCTGCACACCCTGCGCGCGGATATCGATTATGGGTTTGCCGAAGCGCACACCACGTTCGGGGTGATCGGGGTCAAGGTTTGGATATACCGAGGGGATGAGATGACCGTCAGGCGCGCGGTTCAGGCAAGAAAGCAATGACGAAATTGCCGATTGCCGATTTGCGATTGCCGATTTCTTGCTACTGCGGAAATCACAATCGGCAATCGGCAATCGGCAATCGGCAATGGTAAGATTATGGCAGAATACAAAATTCCAAAACGGATGAAATACCGCAAACAGCAGCGGGGCCGGATGAGCGGGGCTGCTACGCGAGGCGCCAAGATCTCTTTTGGCGAGTACGGGCTGAAGGCGTTGGAACCAGCCTGGATAACCGGAAAACAGATTGAAGCCTCGCGCGTTGCGATGACTCGCTTTGTAAAGCGCGGCGGAAAGATATGGATTCGCGTTTTTCCCGACAAGCCGATAACGAAGAAACCCGCGGAAACCCGCATGGGCAAAGGGAAGGGCGCGCCGGAAGGTTGGGTGGCGGTAGTCAAGCCCGGCCGGGTGCTGTTCGAGATGGAAGGCGTAGACGAGAAGACCGCGATTGAAGCGATGAGGCTCGCCGCCCAAAAGCTTCCGATCAAAACGAAATTCATCTCGCGAAAAGATCAGGAAGGAGGCGCGCTGGTATGAAGGCCGAAGAGTTGAGAGATCTGTCTGATGAAGACCTGCTCGCCCGGGTGAACGAGCTCAAGGAGTCGCTCTTCAGAATGCGATTCAAATTGTCGCTTGGAAACACCGACGTAGTGAATCAGCTTCGCGAGTCGCGCAAGGACCTGGCGCGAGTCAAAACTCTGTTGCGCCAGCGCGAGCTGGCGACTCAGAAATAGAAACCGAGAAGGACGGGTATGGAAGAGAACATTGAAGAAGGCGCGATCGAATCGACAAGCGATTCCTCAGTCAATCCGCAGGTCACCGATGCGGTGACGGAGCCTGACGTGAAGGTCCTCGGTGATGCGCCGGCCGAGGCGGTTAGTCAGGCGCCCAGCGCGGCGCTAAAGCATCGCCGACAGGAGAAGGTCGGGCTGGTCACCAGCGATAAGATGACGAAGACCGTAGTGGTGCGAGTCGAGCGGCAAGTCCAACATCGCAAGTACAGGCGTTATATTCGCCGCCGGACCAAGTTCATGGCACACGACGAAATGGGCGCGCATACGGGCGACATCGTTCGAATAGTCGAGACCCGTCCTCTGTCCGCGCGAAAGCGCTGGCGAGTTGTCGAAATAGTTCAGAAGGCGAGATGAAGAGTGATGCGTGATGCGTGGAATCACGAATCACGCATCACGGTTCACGAGGGGAACAGCTATGGTTCAGATGAGATCAATCCTCGAGGTCGCGGACAACTCCGGGGCCAAACGCATCGCGATGATATTGCCGGTCGGCGGGCACACCGGCTCGCGCGCCGGGCTCGGCGATGTCATCACCGCGTCGGTAAAAGAGGCATCACCCGATGGGGCGGTCAAAAAAGGCCAGGTAGTTCGAGCAGTCGTGGTGCGAACCCGAAAAGAGACTCGTCGTAAGGACGGAACGTATATCCGGTTTGATCAGAACGCAGCGGTGATCATAAAGCCCGACAATGAACCCGTCGGAACGCGCGTATTTGGACCAATCGCTCGCGAATTGCGAGACAGACGCTTTATGAAGATTGTGAGTCTCGCACCGGAAGTTATTTGAATTAGTCATTAGTCCCTGGTCATTGGTCATTAGTCCTTGGTCACTGGCCAATAACGAATGACCAATGACTAATGACCAGGGACCAATGACCAGGGACTAATGAAATGAACATCGAGATTAACGTTAGAAAAAACGATCGCGTGATAGTGATTGCCGGCAAGGATAAAGGCAAGAAGGGGCGCGTTATCGAAGTGCAGCCGTCCAAGCACAGAGTCATTGTCGAGGGCGTCAACATGGTAAAGCGCCACAACAAGGCAAACACGCGACGAGGTATTCAGGGCGGCATACTCGAGCGCGAGTCGCCGGTCGACGTTTCCAATGTGATGGTGCTCTGCCCGCATTGCGGGGAACCGACGCGTTCGGGCCATCAACTGCTGGAAGACGGCAAGCGCCACCGGGCCTGTAAGAAATGCGGCGCCGCGATTGAAAAGCAGTAGAAAGATTGTGGGACACTCGAATCGAGCGCGTACGTGATTGAGCATACTGAAGGCGATCTCCCACATCGCATCAGTTAGCGAGGTGAATAAATGGCAGCAAGACTGAAGGAGCGGTACAAAGAACAGATCGTGCCCGCGCTGACCAAGGAGTTCGACTACAAGAACACGATGGCAGTGCCCAAACTGGAGAAGATAGTTCTCAACATGGGCGTCGGGCGCGAAGCGCAGACCAATTCCAAGGTGTTCGATCAGGCAGCTATGGAGCTTTCAACCGTCAGCGGACAAAAAACCGTAGTGACAAAAGCCAAGAAGTCTATCGCCGCCTTCAAGCTCCGCACTGGAATGCCGGTTGGCGTTTCGGTGACGTTGCGCGGGGACAGGATGTTCGAGTTCCTGGACCGCTTTATCAACGCCGTTCTTCCGCGCGTGCGTGATTTTCGTGGCGTCAGTCCGCGTTCGTTTGACGGGCGTGGAAACTACACAATTGGAATCAAAGACCAGTTGATCTTTCCGGAGATCGATTTCAACAAGGTTGATAGACAGCGAGGCATGAACATCTCGATCGTAACGACGGCCCGAACCGACGAGGAGGGACGGGCTCTGCTGAAAGAGTTCGGCATGCCGTTTACTAAATAGTCAGTAGTCCGTAGTTTTTGAAGCGGACTCCAGGAACTACGGACCGCGGACTACGGACCACGGACTAGGGATTAACTATGGCAAGAATCTCTTCAACGTTTAAGGCAAATGAGCTGAAGCGGGCTCTCGAGAACGCCAAGCGGCGAGTAAAAGAGCAACAGGGCAAGTCAAACAAGAAGGCAATCAAACGCGCGAGGGCGACGGGAATGAATCTCAATGTCTTCACGTCGCGAGTGCATAACCGCTGCAAACGCTGCGGGCGCGGGCGAGGCTATCTTCGCAAGTTTGCGCTGTGCCGTTTGTGCTTCCGCGGGCTCGCGCTGGAAGGGCACATACCCGGCGTCACGAAGTCGAGTTGGTGAGAGTGAACCGTGAAACGTGAAACGTGATTAGACAAGACAGAGTTCTTAATCACGTTTCACGTTTCACGCATCACGATTCAGGAGACGTATGACAGATCCAATTGCAGATATGCTGACTCGCGTGCGAAACGCGTATGGGGCCAAACATCAGAAGGTTGATGTGCCGCTTTCGAAAGTAAAAGTCGAGATCGCGCGAATACTGAAAGAAGAAGGCTTCATAAACAACTACAAGATCATCGGTGACGGAGCGCGGCGGAATATTCGCGTTTACCTGCGCTACGGACCGCGGGGCGAGCAAGTCGTTTCCAGGATCGAACGCGTGTCCAAGCCTGGTTGCCGCGTCTACGTCAACAGCACGTCAGTGCCGAAAGTGCTCGGGGGAATGGGCATCAATATTCTCTCGACCTCGCGGGGCTTGATGACCGACCGGCGTGCGCGGCGAGAGAAAGTCGGAGGCGAGCTGCTCTGCCGAGTCTATTAGTGGGCAGTCTGTACGGGCGTCACTCCTTGGGCGCCCCTCGATCGTCGAAACTCGATCGTCGAGATCTGAACAGGCTGTAGAGGGGCGCCCACGGAGGGACGCCCGTACAAGGGTGGAGTTGGTCTTATGTCGAGAATAGGTAGAAAACCGATAGCAATTCCAAAAGGCGTGAAGTTCAAGTTCGAGGACGGGGCGGTTGAAGTCTCGGGCCCCAAGGGGACTCTGGCGGTGCCCATGCCTTCGGGCATCAAGTGTCGAGTCGAGGGCGAACAGCTTATCGCCGAGCGTGAATCTGATGATCACGCAGCGGTGCACGGGCTGGCCCGCGCGCTTGTGCAGAACGCGGTGACCGGGGTTACCGACGGCTTCACCCGGCAGCTTGATATCGTCGGCGTGGGTTACAAGGCCGAGCGTCAGAAGGACCGGGTGATGTTCAATCTTGGTTACTCGCACCCGATTGAGTTTCCCCTGCCGGCGGGAATCGACGTCAAGGTCGAACGCGTGAACAAGCCGATTCAACAGTATCAAACCACGCTCACGATAACCGGCATTGACCGGCAACAGGTTGGCCAGGTTGCCGCGGACATGCGCGGACTCAGGCGCCCCGATCCCTATAAGGGAAAGGGTGTGCGCTACGCGAACGAGGTCTTGAAGCTCAAGCCGGGCAAGACTGGTAAGTAACGCAGGCTTCGGCCTGAACCGCTGAAGTGATGGCGGCTGATGCTGCCACAATCAGCGATCGAGGTGAATGAGAAATGGCAAGAAAAACGAGCCAGGAGATAAGACAAGCAGTTCACGGAAGGATTCGCGATAAGATCGCAGGATCCGCCGAACGGCCGCGGCTGGCGGTGTTTCGCAGCTTACATCACATCTATGCCCAGCTCATCGACGATACGAAGGGCGTTACGCTGGCATCGGCTTCGACGACCGAAACCGCCTGGAAAGGACGGAGGGGCGGCAATATCGATGCTGCCAGGGAAGTCGGCAAACTGATCGCCGATCGCGCAAAAGAAAAAGGCATCACGCGAGTAGTCTTCGATCGCGGCGGATACATTTATCACGGCCGGGTCAAGAGCCTTGCTGAAGCCGCACGCGAAGCGGGCCTTGAATTTTAGATTGCCGATTGCCGATTGCCGATTGCTGACGAATGCAATCGAAAATCGCCAATCTGAAATCGGCAATCCATTGGGGAGATAATGGAACGAATAGAAGCATCGGGCCTCGATCTGAAGGATCAGGTGATTTCAATCAACCGCGTGACGAAGGTAGTCAAGGGCGGCAAGAACCTGTCGTTTGCGGCGCTGGTCGTTGTCGGTAACGAAAACGGGGTTGTGGGATTCGGTTCGGGCAAGGCCCGCGAAGTCCCGCTGGCAATCAAGAAGGGCATCGAAGCCGCCAAGAAGAACCTGGTGCGCGTTCCGCTTGCCGGTTCGACGATTCCGCATCAGACCCTTGGCGTGTTCGGCGCAGGCCGGGTCCTGCTCAAGCCTGCGCCCGAGGGCAAGGGTGTGATCGCAGGAGGGCCGGTGCGCGCGGTCATGCAGTTGGTCGGCGTTCGCGACGTGGTCACCAAGTCTATAGGCACTTCCAATCCGCATAACGTAGTGCGCGCTACATTTGAAGGACTCAAGAGCTTGAAGGATCCCGCCGCGGTAGCGCGTTTGCGAAGACAAATGTCTGAAGAGGCCGCGATTGCCTGAGGTTTTTTTGGAACTGGACGAAACGGCTGAGCGCAAGAAGCAAGCCGAGAGGAGATCGAAATGGCGAGGGGCAAAACCAAACCGGCCGAGGCGAAATCCACGATAAAGATTCAGTGGTACCGCTCAACGATCGCTACGCCGAAGGCGCACAAGGAAGTTGTACGCAGCCTCGGGCTGACGAAACTGAATCAGATTGTGGAGCGGCCCGATTCGGCATCGACGCGCGGAATGGTCGAGAAGGTTCCGCACCTGCTCAGGATTATTGAGTAAACAGAAAACACTTCGGAGGTTTGTCTTACCGAAGGCGGAGTTAGCGATGGCATTAGGCATACACAACATCGGAGCGCCCGAAGGCGCAAACAGGAATAAGAAGCGTGTCGGGCGCGGTCCCGGCTCGGGGCACGGCAAGACTTCCACGCGCGGGCATAAGGGACAAAAGTCACGGTCCGGTTATTCGGGTCGCCCGGGTTTTGAAGGCGGACAGATGCCGCTTCAGCGGAGGTTGCCAAAGCGCGGCTTCACCAACATCTTCAAGAAGGAATGGATCGAGGTGAATCTACCTGATTTGGAGCTGCGATTTGAAGCGGGCGATAACATCACTCCCGAGCTTATGGCCGAGCGCGGTATGATCAGCAAAGGCAAGCTCGCGCGTTATCACGGAGTAGTCGTGCTTGGAAAAGGCAGCGTAACAAAGGCGCTCAACATCACCGCCCATCGCTTCAGCAAGAGCGCTCGGGAAAAGATCGAGGCTGCCGGCGGCGCGGCGACGCTGGTCGCAGCTCCGGAACCAAAGGCTGAATAGAGTCCGACAAACTTCAGTTTGTCGAAAAGATTGAGCGAAGCCGACAAACTGAAGTTTGTCGGACTGCTGAAGACAGGTAAGCATTATGATCGAGAACTTCATCAACAGCGTCCGCAACATCTTCGCCGTTCCTGATCTTCGCAGACGGGTTTTCTTCACGCTTGCGATGCTTGCGGTCTACCGGTTTGGCTCGCACGTGCGCACGCCGGGGATTGACCCGGACGCTCTCGCCGCTTTGTGGGAGCGCGGCGATCTGCAGCGAAGCCTCGCCGGAGTGATGGATCTTTTTTCGGGCGGGAACTTCAAAGTCGTCTCGATCTTTGCTCTTGGTATCACACCTTACATTACGGCCTCGATCATACTTCAGTTGATGACGGTGGTGAGTCCACGTCTCAAAGCGCTTCAGGAAGAAGGCGAATTAGGGCGGAGAAAGATCACTCAGTACACACGATACCTGACGGTTGTGCTGTGCTCGGTGCAGTCGTTCGGTATTGCGTACTGGCTTCAGAACCAGGTGACGCAGACGGGTTCGCTGGTTCGCAGCCCGGGGATCGGGTTCATCGCGATGACGATGCTGACGCTTGCCACCGGGACTACGTTCATAATGTGGCTTGGCGAGCAGATCACCGAACGCGGAGTCGGCAACGGAATAAGCTTGATAATCTTCGCGGGCATCGTTCTGCGGCTGCCGTCGGGAGTTCAGATAATCTACGAGAAATTGACCGGCGGCGGCACAGGTACCGCGCTTGGCGTTATCGCGTTGCTGGTTGCCATGGTTTTTGTCATTGCCGCGATCGTATTTGTCGAGCGAGGATTCCGGAAGGTTCCCATCAATCATGCCCGGCGAATGGTGGGCCGCCAATCGATACCGCAGCAGCAAACGCACATGCCTTTGAAAGTCAACATGGGCGGTGTGATCCCGGTAATCTTCGCGTCTTCAATTCTCGCTTTCCCGCAGACTATCCTCGGTTTCGTCGGGGCCGATCCGACCCAGACCGGATGGCGAGCGTGGCTCGGAAGACTTGCGGTGGAGATGGGAGGACAGGGACACCCGATCCACTATCTCATATATTCGGCTGCGATAATCTTCTTTACGTTCTTCTATGTGTCGATAATCTTCAACACTGACGAAGTCGCTAACAACCTGCGCAAGAATGGCGCGTTCATTCCGGGTATTCGACCGGGCAAGAGAACAGCCGATCATCTGAATGAGATACTGACGCGGCTGACGACGGTCGGTGCGATCTACCTGACGTTGGTTGCGTTGTTGCCGCAGTTCCTGCTTCAGGGTTTTCAGTTCCAGTACCTTCCGCTTATTGGTCCGTCCATCGACAGCGTGCTGCGGTCAAATCCTCTGACCTCCTGGCTGACGACCGGTGTCGGCGTGAACTTCTTTTTTGGAGGAACGAGTTTGCTGATTGTGGTTGGCGTCGCAATGGACACAATGAACCAGGTCGAGTCTCAACTCATTATGAGACACTACGATGGATTCCTCGGACCGCGAGGACGCCGGATGCGCGGCCGTCGCGGTTACTAAACTGGTATGCCTGAAATCATCGTCTTGATGGGACCGCAGGGCGCGGGTAAGGGCACTCAGGCGCATTTGCTAGCCGAGAGATTTAACTTACCCCTTGTTGCCACGGGAGATATTCTACGCGAGATGGCGCTGAGCGATGCTCCGCTGGGCTTGCAGATACGGGCCGTGCAGGCAGCGGGGCAGCTTGTGTCCGATGACGTTCTGGCTGAAGTTGTGAAGACGCGGTTGAGCCGCTCGGACTGCGAGGCCGGCTGCATTCTGGACGGCTTTCCTCGGACGCTTCCACAGGCAAAGCTGCTCGAATCGATCGCGGACGAGCTTGGACATAGAATTACCGTGATGAGCATTGAGCTGCCCCGCGAGTTTCTGTTCAAGCGACTGGCCGGACGACAAACGTGCGGCGCCTGCGGTGCGATTTACAACGTGTATTTTCACCCGGCTAAGAATGAAGGTGTTTGTGATCTTGACGGGCAGCCGCTGTTCACGAGATCGGATGATAACGAAGAATCTATCGCTCAGCGTCTGGCGCTGTACGATGAGAAGACCCGGCCTTTGCTCGACTACTTTGCGCAGACGGGGCGTTTGCAGCACGTGGATGGTTCCGGAACTCCCGACGAAGTGTTTGGCAGAATCGTGAAGATACTGGGAAAACAAACAGCGTCGGATGCCCATTGAGTTCGATTATGATCATTCGCAAATCCAGACTCGAGATCGAGAGAATGCGCGTGGCGGGACAGATTGTCGCGCGGGTGCTCAAGCGCTTGTCGGAAATAGTGCAGCCGGGAATCACGACACTGGAGCTGGATCACGAAGCTGAGCGAATGATCGTGAGCGCTGGGGCCTACCCTACGTTCAAAGGATACAATGGCTACCCTCGCTCGATTTGCGCTTCGATCAACGACGAAGTAGTCCACGGGATTCCGAGCAAGCGCAAGCTGAGCGAAGGCGACATCGTCGGCATCGACTGCGGCGCCACCTATATGGGATACGTCGGGGATGCGGCGGTTACTCTTCCGGTTGGTAATGTTAGTGACGCGATTGTGCGGCTGCTTGACAATACGCGGCAGTCGCTCTACCGGGCAATTGACAAGTGTCGGGTGGGAAATCGGCTTGGCGATGTTTGTTACGCCGTGCAGTCATACGTCGAGCCACTCGGATACTCGGTGGTAAAGAACTACTGCGGCCATGGCGTGGGGCGCGCTATGCACGAGGAGCCGCAAGTGCCGAACTACGGCAAACCGGGAACCGGTCCGGTTCTTCGCGAGGGATTGGTGATCGCAATCGAGCCGATGATCAATCTGGGGAACGAAGATGTGAAAGTGCTTTCCGATGGCTGGACGGTGATAACCATGGATGGACAACCGTCCGCTCATTTTGAGCACACGGTAGCGATTACGAGAGACGGACCTCAAATTCTAACAATGCTCGAAAATGGGGCGGCGGCAGAGGAAGTCGCATAGGCGCCGGGTAATCGGCCATAGCAAGCTTCGTTTCGAGTTAAGTATGCTCGAATGAGCAGTTCATAAGTCGTCCCGCGAGACGCGGGTTGCCGGTTGTGTCCACCAATGCTAGAATAACCGTTTGTCATCCAAGACAATTTCCCGGCAGAGCGATAGTGTGACGGCAAGGAAGAATAGAAATGAAAGTCAGGGCATCGGTTAAGAAAATGTGCGACAACTGCAAGGTCATTCATCGCAGGGGTGTCGTCAGAGTAATTTGCACCAACCCGAAGCATAAACAGCGGCAAGGGTAGCAGCGCGGGTTTAGTCCGGCGCCAGCGGAGGAAGAATGGCACGTATCGCAGGGGTGGACCTCCCGGCTAACAAAAGAGCTGAGATCGGTCTCACATACATTTACGGCATCGGGCGCTCCCGCGCGAATAAAATCCTGGGAGAGGCCGGGGTCGGTATCGATAAACGCATTCGCGAGTTGTCGGAAGAGGAAGTAAACCGCATTCGCACAGTCATCGATCAGCAAGGCGGCGTCGAAGGAGATTTGCGCAAGCAGATTCAAATGGACATCAAACGCTTGATGGACATCGGCTGCTACCGTGGACTGCGTCATCGCAGAGGACTTCCCGTTCGGGGACAGCGCACGCACACCAACGCGCGTACGCGCAAAGGTCCGCGCCGCATGACAGTCGCTAAGAAAAAGGTCGCGGGTAAGAAGTAAGAAGTGATCCGTGAAACGTGATTCGTGACTCTTTTTATCACGCATTACGAATCACGAATCACGAATCACGAGGATTATGGCAAAAGCTCAAGCAAAGGCCGGCAAGAAAAAAACGTTCAAGCGCAAAGAGCGGCGGATGGTGCCGCAGGGCATCGTCCACATTCAGGCGAGCTTTAACAATACTCTGGTGTCGATAACGGATCTCCAGGGCAATCTCATCAGCCAGTCGTCTGCGGGCGCGCTTGGGTTTCACGGTTCTCGTAAAGGCACCCCCTTTGCGGCGCAACAAGCCGGGATTCGCGCTGCGCAGGCCGCACGCGAACTCGGCATGTCGAGTTGCGAGGTCCGCGTCAAGGGTCCAGGTTCGGGCCGGGAGTCGGCGGTGCGAGCGATTCAGTCGGCGGGAATTGAAGTCCGTCTCATCCGGGATGTCACTCCAATACCACACAATGGCTGCCGCCCGCCAAAGCGCCGCAGGGTTTAGTTTGTTTGAAATGTATCGGGCGCGTATTCGCGACCTGATGCGATGTTTCGGACGCGGGGACGGATTGAATCTGTCGACGGCAATGATAGCCACCGCGTTTTAAAGGAAGAAGGGCGAAGCGAGTGATTCGTAATACAGAAGTATAGAACCACTCTCGCCTGTAAACTTTTGCTGATCTCGCTGCGAATGTCAGTTCTCGACCTTGAGATTTGAACTTTCGAGTTTGAGACGGTAGACGGAGGAGTTGAACTTGGCAAGATATAGAGGTCCGGTGTGCAGGTTGTGCCGCCGGGAAGGCATGAAACTCTTTTTGAAGGGCGAGCGGTGTTACAAGCCTACTTGCCCAATCGAGAAGCGGGGCACTCAACCGCCTGGCCAGCACGGACGCAACGTCCGCCGCGCCAAGCTTATCGGCTACGGCGAGCAGCTACGCGAAAAACAAAAAGTCAAACGCATCTACGGAATGTTGGAGCGCCAGTTTCGTCTCTATTTCCAAAGAGCTATGCGAATGAAAGGCGTGACCGGCGAAAACCTGCTCTCGTTGCTCGAGCGGCGGCTGGACAATGTCGTCTACCGGTTAGGATACGCAACATCCCGGGCACAGGCGCGCCAGTTCGTTACTCACGGACATGTTCTGGTGAACGGACGCAAGGTCGATATCCCAAGCTTTCAAGTGAAGGTTGGCGACGAGGTTTCGGTTCGCGAGGGAAGCCGCTCGAATATTCATATTCAGAGCGCGTTTCAAACCGCATCGGGCCGTGGGCGGCCGACCTGGCTCGAGGTGCTCTCCCAGGACGAAATGCGCGGCCGAGTCATGGCACTGCCGCGCCGCGAAGACATAGGTCAGAATATTAACGAACAGCTTATCGTCGAACTCTATTCGAAGTAAGAATAGCCATTTGGTCATTTGTGCCGGATCGTTCGTGCGAAAAGAACGGCTGGTCAAACGACTCTCTCTGAGAGGAAGCGATGAACGGAACAGAAACGCAATTCATGATTGGCTTCCAGAGGCCAAAACGCCTCGCCTGCGAAAGTGAAACGGCCACCAACCGTTATGCCAAGTTCTACGCTCAACCCTTTGAGCGTGGGTTTGGCACTACCATCGGAAATTGTTTGCGGCGCGCCCTTCTTTCGTCTATCGAAGGCGCAGCCATAACGGCTGTGAAGATCGAGGGTGTGTTGCACGAGTTCTCTTCGATACCGGGCGTCGTTGAAGACGCGACCGATATCATACTCAACCTCAAGCGAATCCCGTTTAAGTTGCACGGCCTTGGACCGAAGACGCTTCGGGTCGAACGCAGTGTGCCCGGCGAGATGCTGTCGGGCGAGATCGAGACCGACGCCGAAGTCGAGATCCTGGATCCGAATGTCCATATTGCGACGATCTCTGAAGGCGGATCGCTTGTTATCGAGATGCGTTTGAAACGCGGACGCGGTTACATCTCCGCCGAGCGGAACTACGACGAAGACCTGGCGGTCGGGTACATCCCGATCGACTCGGTTCACTCGCCGGTCAAGAAGGTCAACTACAACGTCGAATCCGCGCGCCTCGGCCAGGACACCGATTATGACAAGCTGACGTTGGAGGTTTGGACAAACGGATCGGTCAAGCCTGAGAACGCTATCGGGCTTGCTTCGAAATTGATCAAAGATCACATGCAGATCTTTATCAGCTTCGAAGAAGAGCCTGAGCTTGCGGAAGCCGACAGCGAAGAAGCTGCTCGGATAACCTTCAACGAGAACCTCGATCGATCGGTGGATGAACTCGAACTGTCAGTGCGCTCCTACAACTGTCTCAAGAACGCCGACATCCGAACGATCCGCGAGTTGGTCCAGAAATCCGAGCCCGACATGTTGAGGACCAAGAACTTCGGTCGCAAGTCCCTCAACGAAATCAAAGAGATTCTCTCTTCGATGGGCTTGCATCTCGGGATGAAGTTCGATGACCAGGGAAGGCTCGTTGACGAGGCGAGCGCGTAGTGAACGAGCCAGATGAATGAGTAGATCGTTCGATTAAGGATTCGGTATGCGACACAGAGTAGCTCATAGAAAACTAGGGCGGAAAACGGAGCATCGGTTGGCGTTGCTGCGTAACCTTTGCACTTCGCTGATAACACACGAGCGGATCATAACTACTTTGCCGAAGGCGAAAGAGTTGCGGCCGTTCGCCGAGCACGCAATCACCCTTGGTAAACGTGCTCTTGTAGCGGAGGCGCCCGAGAAGGCGCTTCATAACCGCAGATTGGCCGCAGCTTATTTCTTTAGCGGCAACAACAATCGAGTGCCCGACGGCGGATATAAACGGCCTCATGCGCCGCGCACTGCGGGCGTGGCGGCTCTCGACAAACTGTTCGGTGAAGTTGCCTCGCGATTCGCTACCAGACCCGGCGGCTATACGCGAATATTGAAGCTCGGAGCCCGCAAAGGCGACGGTGCGGAGATGGCTCTTATCGAGCTATTGGGAAGCGAGGCGAAGGAAACTCATCCCGAAGAGAAGAAGGAAGAAAAGAGCAAAGCGCGCCGCTTCTTCGGACGCCGCAAGAAGGCAGAGTTGAAGGAAGGAGTGCCGCAAGAACAGCCTATCAAGAAGAAGGGAGCCTCAGCCAAATCGTCAAAGAAGAAAGACGATGGCGCTGAAGAGAAGCCAGCGAAGAAAAAGCGGCCTTCTACCAAAGCTCCTAAAAGGAAGGACTCGAGCGAGTAACCTGATAGGACTGCCGGTACCTGATGAGAGCCTCAGCCGCCAGCGGTTGAGGCTTTCGCGCATATTGATAGCCGGAACTATTGCTCTTGATCTCTCTGCTCTTGTTACAATGGACTCGCTAAGCACGCAGAGCAGGTAAACGGCCATCAGATTTGGGAGGCCCGGATTGAGGAGGCAAAATGAATCTTAAGGAGATCAAGGACCTGATCGAAATTGTCAGCGACAAGGGATTCGCTGAGTTCGAAATCGAACGCCAGGGCTTTCGCTTGCGCATAAGTCGCTTCAAAGAATCTCCGCCACAGATCGCGCAGCCCGCAGCGGCGCCTCTTATTATTTCTTCCGGAATCCCATCCTCCTCTGATCTCCTTTCTACCGGTGCACGGCGTGCACTAAACCCCGCTGACGAGATACAGGCTGCAACCAACCCGACTGGTTCGCCAAAGAACGCGGCCGCTGGACAGCCGGATTCTGACACCGAAACAAAAGTCATAAAATCACCGATCGTCGGGACGTTCTACCGGGCTTCCTCACCTGCCTCGGAGCCATTCGTCAAAATCGGAGACCATGTCGAACCGGATTCCGTAGTCTGCATAATCGAAGCAATGAAGTTGATGAACGAGATTCAGGCAGAGATGAGCGGCGAGATCGTCAGGGTCTTTGTCGAGAACGGTCAGCCTGTCGAGTACGGTCAATCGCTTTTTGGCATCAAGACTTAGGAAGTCCGTAGTCCGTGGTCAGTAGTCCGTAGCGGTTTCTTGTGATCCCCGACTACCGACTGCCGCACACGGACTACGGACTACGGACCATGTTCAAAAAAATCCTGATAGCTAACCGGGGCGAGATCGCGACGCGGATAATATGGGCGTGCAAGGAACTAGGTGTCCGCACTGTGGCTGTGCACTCGGAGGCTGATCGCGATTCGCTTCATGTTCGTTTTGCCGATGAAGCCATTTGCATCGGGCCGGCGCCTTCTTCGAAGAGCTACCTCAACATCCCGGCGGTTATATCCGCGGCCGAGATAGCCAACGTTGATGCGATCCATCCGGGCTACGGGTTCCTGGCCGAGAACGCCTATTTCGCTGAAGTCTGCGAGGCTTGCAACATCAAGTTCATCGGTCCCAGCGCCGCGACCATTCAGTTGATGGGAGACAAAGCCGAAGCGCGCGCGGCGATGAAGTCGATCGGTGTACCCATAACCCCGGGTTTCGACGGCGTGATCGAGGATGAGGACGAAGGCGCGCAGGTAGCCGCGGCGATTGGTTATCCGGTAATAATCAAAGCCGCCGCGGGCGGCGGTGGCCGCGGAATGCGAATCGTCCGGAATCGGGAGGAATTCATTGCCGCCCTCCCAGCCGCCCAACATGAAGCTCAGCAGGCGTTCGGAAATTCCGCGGTTTACATAGAAAAGTACATTGAAACTGCGCGACACATAGAGATTCAGGTTCTCGGTGATCAGCACGGCAACGTCGTTCATTTGGGTGAGCGTGAGTGCTCGATTCAACGGAGGCATCAAAAACTCATTGAAGAGTCACCCTCGCCCGCGCTGACCCCCGACTTGCGCCAAAGCATGGGTGAGTTGGCCGTGCGCGCGTGCCGAGAGATTGGCTACGTCAACGCGGGCACGATGGAGTTTTTGCTGGATGAGGAGAGGAACTTCTACTTCATGGAGATGAACACGCGCATACAGGTCGAACACCCCGTGACGGAGTTTGTGACGAACACCGATTTGGTTCGAGAGCAGATCCTTGTCGCCGCAGGAGAGCGCCTCGAGTTCGATCAGGACGACATCATCTTCAACGGCCATGCGATTGAATGTCGCATCAACGCTGAATCTCCGGTGACCCACGCTCCCTCACCCGGTCTGATAACCGCGCTGAATCTGCCCGGTGGGCCCGGGGTTCGTGTGGACACTGCGGCGTATCCCGGTTGGTTCGTTCCGCCGCACTACGACTCTTTGATTGCCAAGCTCATCGTTCACCATCGCACACGCGACATGGCGATCGCGCGAATGCGCCGCGCGCTCGAAGCCTTCATAGTCGAAGGAATAGAAACGTCCGTGTCGCTACACCAGCGCATTGTGGCCGAACCGGACTTCGAGGCCGGAAATCTATCCACTAGATTCATGGAGCGTTTCAGCAAGTCTCAAGATCGAACTAAACGTAATCCTCAGCACGCAACACAGGGCGCGGGCGAATAGGTTACGCGCTTGTGTTTCTTCCGGCCGCCGAAACTCAGGTCGAGCCCGGATTCTCACGGGACGCCGAAATGTCCTTTCACCTTCCACGACTTTATCCGATCACCGATACTCTTATCAGCAGGCTGTCGCATGCTGAACAAGTTGAGCGATTTGCCGCAGGCGGCGCTACATTGGTTCAGCTACGCGAGAAGCGAGCCTCGCCGCGGGAGTTCTATGAGGCGGCGAGCCAGGCGATGAATTTAGCGCGCATGCTTGGAGTACGGATCGTGATCAACGACCGTGTTGACATAGCCATCGCAGTAAAAGCAGACGGAGTTCATCTCGGGCAAAACGATCTTCCCCCCGACCGGGCGAGGCTGTTGCTCGGAGAAGACCGGATTGTCGGCTATTCCACGCACACCCTGGAACAGGCTCTGGCAGCCACTTCCGCACCGGTGGACTACATAGCGATCGGCCCGGTCTTTCAAACGCGAACCAAAGACAGGCCTGACGAAGTGGTCGGACTGGAAACTGTCAGCGCGGTCAAACGACAAGTAACCAAGCCGCTCGTCGCGATTGGGGGCATCACGTTGGAATCCGCTCCCCTGGTCCTCGCGGCGGGAGCGGACAGCGTAGCCGTAATATCTGACCTGTTCTCGTCAGGCGACATCGAGGAGCGTACGCGCCGCTTTTTGGACTTGTCTGTTTGAAGGTAAGTTGACGAAGCCGCGCTGACCGGCGCGGCTCCGTCTTGAAGAAGAGGCGCTATTTGAAGGTGACCTGGATAGGCACTTCGAGCAGCGGAACGTCGGGATCATTAGTTTCGACGCGGACCTTTCCTTTGAACTCACCAGGCTTGATCTTAGTCGCATCCAGAATTAGCCGGATCTTGTAGACCTGGCCTTCCGTTTCAGTGGTCATTTCAAGCTTGAGGAATGGAAGCGTGGTGCTATAGCTCTTGACCTTCAGCCCCTGCTCCCTGACTTTCCGGATGTAGATCGTTGGCCAGGTGATGGCTGCAACGTCAGAAGAAATCGGCAGCGGCGGCATCAGGATAGCGTTTGGTGACGCGAACACTTTCGGGTACACCGTCAGGTCCATCTCAATGGCAACCTCGGGCTGAATCGTGCTGTCGGTGAGGACCTTCAGGGTCTGCAGGTAATGGCCCGGTTTTAGCGCCGGGTTGCTGCTAACATTCACCTGATATCGCTTGCCGTCCTGAACCGGTTGAATCGTTGCGGTGAAATTATTGCCGCCGGCGACTACGTTCTTGACATGAATAGGCGCAGCCTGCGGATTGTAAAGGTATAGAGTGTTCGAGCTGCTGCTTCCAGCCAGAGTGCTGGTAACCCATCGCTCGCCTGGTTCTACCTTAAATACCGGATTGGGGTTCAGCGGCGCAGCCACCACCGCGGTTGGCGGCGCTTCTATTTTGAACCGCGCGCGAAGTGTCAGGCTGAAATTCGCGTTCTTGGGGTCGTTGGTGGATACCGACGCCGCCTTCGCTACTTCCCCGGAATAGCCGTCGGTATGTTCCACCGCCAGCTCGATTTTTCCCTCCTTACCAGGAGGCACGACTTTATCGTAGTCGCCTTTGGTGCATCCTCAGCCAGGCGAGACGTTATTGATCAAGAGGTCTGCCTTACCCGCATTCTTGATCTTGAACGCATATCGCAGCGGCGTGCCCGCTTTGACTTCGCCGAAGTCGTGAGTCAGCGACTCGATCACAAGCATCGGCGCGGGTCCAACGGACGCGTCCGCGCCGCTCGGCGGATTCGGCTGCTGCGGCTTTTGCCCCGCGACGGCAACGCCCGCCAAAACGGTCAATAGCGCAAGAGCCAGGATAGTTCTGTAAAGCTTCATAATGAGAATCTCCAACAACTTGAGGTTTATTTCTACGCGGAGAGTCTATCAAATGAATTAGCGACTGTCATGACGTTTCGCTAGCGGCGTTCTGCAAGGCGACGATCGGCAAAGCAAGAGCTCCTTAAAGCAAGGGACGATCTGAACAATCCGGTTTGGTATGTTATTGTAAACCCCGATGAGAGTAATTCCGCTTGGCACAAGCTCGGGCAGGCCCACTCTGAAGAGGAACGTCAGCGGGCTCGCGGTTGCGCGCGAAGCTGAGTGGCTGCTTTTTGATTGTGGCGAGGGAACGCAGACACAAATCGCGCGAGCCGGGCTCAGTCCAAGCCGATTGTCAGCGGTATTCATTACTCATCTCCACGGTGACCACTTCAACGGATTGCCTGGTCTTCTTTCGACGATGGGACTGGACCAACGGACTCGCGAGTTGACTCTGAGAGGACCGCACGGCATTCGCGAGTATATGGATACGCTCGAACGCTTGAGAGTCTCGTTCGTGACTTATCCGGTTGCGTCAAAGGAATTTGCTTCGCTTCCTGAGATGACACTCGTCCACGAAGCAAAGGACTACAAGGTGAGCGCGTGTGAGTTGGATCACCGGATCTTCGCGCTTGGCTATCGCGTCGATGAGTTCCCTCGGGCAGGTAGATTCAACGTCGAGCGCGCGCGAACTCTTGCCATACCCGAAGGCCCGTTGTGGGGACGCTTGCAATCCGGTGAAGAGGTCCAGCTTGAAGATGGTCGCGTCATTCGGCCCGCGGAAGTGCTTGGACCCGAGCGCCCCGGTAAGTCCGTGGCGTATTGTCTTGACACTCGTCCTTGCGCGACGTCGATTGAGCTGGCCCGCGGAGTCGATCTGCTGATTCACGAAGCGACTTATACGGAGGAGTATTCGCAGGAAGCCCGGGATTATGGACACTCGACTGCGGCCCAGGCGGCGCGGACCGCTCGCGACGCGGGCGCGCAACAACTGTTGCTGACGCACTTCAGCACCCGCTTTCCTGATGCGACGCCGCTACTGGCGGAAGCTCGCGCGATATTCCCGAACACGGTTCTTGCCGAGGACCTGGTCGAGATCGAAGTCTGAGCCCGATGATAATTGCGATAGGAATCGATCTGGTTGAAGTCTCGCGTCTCAAGGAAGTCTTTGCGCGGCGAGGCGACCGCTTTCGCGCGAGGGTGTATACGGAAAGTGAGATCAACTACTGCGAGTCGCTTGGTTCGAAGTTAGCCAGCTATGCGGCGCGTTTCGCCGCGAAAGAAGCTGTGATGAAAGCACTGGGCACCGGATGGTCGGAGGGCGTGGGTTGGAAGGACATCGAAGTCGTCAGCAGGCCAGGCATGGCGCCGGCGATTGTTCTTCACAAACGGGCACTGGACAGAATGGGTGAGATCGGAGCATCCAGAGTTCACGTCTCGCTTACCCACTCGAGAGACCTGGCGATCGCTCAGGTTGTGCTGGAAAGCTGAAGATGTAGGGGCGGCCCTCCGTGGCCGCCCCTCTTTGGATATACGTTGCGTCGGGGAACCACCGAGGGGCGGCCACAGAGGGCCGCCCCTACATGACCTTTCTGGCGATCGCTCAGGTTGTGCTGGAACGCTGAATACACATGTAGGGGCGGCCCTCCGTGGCCGCCCCTCTTTGGATGTACGTTGTGTCGGGGAACCACCGAGGGGCGGCCACAGAGGGCCGCCCCTACATGGCCTTTCAGGCGATCGCACAGGTTGTGCTGGAACGCTGAATACACATGTAGGGGCGACATGTAGGGGCGGCCCTCCGTGGCGCCCCTCTTTGGATATACGTTGTGTCGGGGAACCATCAAGGGGCGGCCACGGAGGGCCGCCCCTACATGTGTCCGTCAAGCAACCATGTGTCCGTCAAGCAACCATGTTTCCGTCAAGCAACCATGTGTCCGTCAAGCAACCATGTGTCCGTCAAGCAACCATGTGTCCGTCAAGCAACGGTCAGGAATTCTCGCAGCGTGTTGCCCATCTCGTGCTCGCGCAGCTTGGCAAGCGCGCCCGCCTCTATTTGCCGAACCCTCTCACGCGTGACTGAAAGATCCTGACCGATCTCTTCCAGCGTCCACGGCGTAGAGCCGGTCTCCAAACCATAATGTAACTTCAATATCTTTGCTTCTCGCGGCGTCAGGTGAGCAAGCGCTCGCTGAATCGTAGTTCGCCTCGACCAGTCGAGAGCTGCGTTGAAGGGATTCCCGTATGTGCCGTCGTCGATGAAATTCACCGCCGTCTCCCCGTTGTCGTTCGCCGGCGCGTCCAGGGTCACGGTGTGCTGGGCAAAGCCGAGAGCTTCGTGCACTCGTCCTGAATCGACCGACAGCTTCTCGGCAATTTGATCGCTTGTAGCTTCCGCGCTTGTCTCTTCGCGAATTGTGCGCGATGCGCGAGATGCCTTGTTTATCAATGTGAGTTCGGACGCCGGCAGCCGAACAACGCGACTCTGGGTGTCGATAGCGCGCGACATCGACTGACGGATCCACCACATCGCATAGGTCGAAAACCTGAACCCGCGCCGCCAATCGAACTTCTCCACTGCTCGCATCAAGCCGACATTGCCCTCCTGAATGAGGTCGAGGAATGGCAACCCCCGGCGCGAGTATTGGCGCGCGACAGAAATAACCAGCCTCAGGTTAGCCTCAGTCATTGCCTGCTTTGCCACGTTCAATTCGTTGAGCGCAGCAGTCGCGCGTTTAGCAAGAGCGTTCATCTCGCCGGGCACTGCCATGCCTTGCGCGTCGATCTCTGCTGCCACCTGCTCCACGGCGAAAGCCGCCGGATTTTCTGCAATCTCTGCGGAGTGCTCGTTATTCGGAGGGGGCTGCGACGTCTTCACGCCGCGATACGATCCCGCTTTTTCCAGCAACGCAACCATATTGCGTTCGGCCGCGGGCGTGAAAGCAATCGTCCGGATCGTTCGTGATAAACGCACGCGAGCGCGAGATTCACAGGCTTTTTGAGCGCGACGGGCCCGAGCACTGCGAGGGCGAGCGGACCTCGCGGTGACCAGACAGAAATCCGTCCAGGCACGTTCGATCTCGGCCAGGGCCGGATCGGCGCTCTCGGAGACTGGAGAGGAGTCATATGAAACGTGCTTCACGCCGGTTCGCTCAATTACGTCGGCTGGGGTCTCATGAGCAAGGCGAAACATTTGTCGGAGATGAACACAATACTCGGCAACAATGGGCGACCGGGACAGCAGCTTCATTAGCCGATTTCTTGCTTTCTCGATCCTCCTGGCTGCGGCGATCTCTCCCGCGGCCGTAAGCATTGAGCCCTGGCTCGCGTCTCGTATGTAGAGCTTGAGAAGATCGGTGCGGTCAATGTCACCCGCATCTTCGACCTGTTCGCGATCCTCTCTTTCGCATTCTTCGCTCGCTATACCCGATTCTTCATCTGTTGTATCGCTGTCGCCGTATTCGAAAGCCTGATCCATATTCATTGCCGTTCTCCGTCCGCATAGAATACAAAGATCAAAAGCACCGTCATTGATTCGGACCTTTACGTTTCTGATTGTAGTCGCGTTGTTAAATGAAGAAAAATTAATAAAAATAAAATAGAAATCCGTTCCTGCTAATATCGGGCGAATATCAGGGCTGATATCGAGTCTTGTGTTGAGGGAGATCAAGCGGCGGGTAGTACACGGCAGGTTCAGGTCATCCAATCACTGACAGGAGAGTTGTCACGAATGATTGTCTCGCTGCGTTCGGGTCCGGTTGAGATCAACGCGGCCGGGGCTCCGCATAGCTCCTCGATCCGGCGCACATAGTCTTTTGCAGCCGAAGGCAAATCGTCAAAGGTCGTCGTACCGTTCGTCGCGACTTTCCAACCAGGAAGCGTTTCGTAGACCGGTTCACACTCGGCAAGCGCATGAGCGCCATAAGGCATGTCTGTAATAACTTCCCCGTTGCAGCGATAAGCAGTCGATATCCGGATTTCATCAAACTCGTCGAGCACATCCAGCTTGGTTAGAGCGAGCGCATCACAGCCGCTGAGCATCACTGCGTAGCGAACGACTGCGGCGTCGAACCAGCCAGTCCTCCGCGGCCGGCCCGTAACCGCGCCGTATTCATTTCCCCGCTTCTGCAGATAAGCGCCCTGCTCGTCATTCAATTCGGTCGGAAACGGTCCGCCGCCCACGCGAGTAGTGTAGGCCTTCGCGATCCCCAGCACTCCGGTTATCTTTTTGGGCGCCAGGCCGAGACCGGGCCCGGCTCCACCGGCGGTTGCATTCGATGAAGTGACAAACGGGTAAGTGCCGTGATCGACGTCGAGCATCGCCCCTTGCGCGCCTTCTATCAACACCGACTTTCCATCGTTCACAGCGGTATTGATCATCGAGGCAGTGTCGCGGATAAACGGTTTGATACGGAGCGCCTCGCTCATGAACTCGTCGAGGATCGCTTCCGGATCCAGCGGTTCTGCTTTCATCGATACGATCTCGAGGTTCTTCCGCGCAATATTCTCTCTCAGTTTTTCGCGGAGCAAATCCGGATAGAGAAGATCGCCAGCGCGAATGCCGCATCGGGATGCCTTATCTTCATAGGCCGGGCCGATTCCTCGCATTGTCGTCCCTACGCTGTTTGCACCGAGCGCCTCCTCGCGAGCCCGGTCGAGCGCAGTATGATAAGGCAATATCAGGTGCGCACGGCTTGAAATAAATAGACGGCCCTCGCATTCGACGCCAGTTTCGCGAAGTTCCTGGAGCTCGGTGTTGAATGCGCGCGGATCCACGACAACGCCGTTGCCAATCAGGCAGCAGCATTCCTCGTGAAGGATTCCGGAGGGGATGAGGCGCAAGATGAATTTGCGCTCGCCTATTCGAACAGTGTGCCCGGCGTTGTGGCCTCCCTGATAGCGAGCGACGAGGTCGAAGTGGGGCGCCAGAATATCGACGACCTTCCCCTTCCCTTCATCGCCCCATTGGGCGCCGGTTACAACGACGTTCTTCATATCAAACGCGCAGACTCAATAAGCGTTGGAACTGGCTCCAGAAGCCTGTTCCGCGCACTGTGATTGTCTCAAGCAGGCGCACACGTCGAGAGCATAAGAATGCGCCTGGAGTTTTGGGTGTGATTGCAGTCCCGCTCTTACGAAGCGTTTGCGAGAGCGCGATCGATCATTCGAGAGATGTTGTCTTTGGACGTGGCGCCGACGACGCGCTCCGCTTCGGCGCCGCCCTTAAACACAATCAGCGTCGGAATCCCTTTGATCCCAAAGCGCTGAGGGGTCTCGCCGCTGTCGTCGATATTGAGCTTCACCACTTTTGCTTTGCCTTCATATTCCTTAGCCACTTGCTCGACGGCCGGCGTAAGCATTTTGCACGGATGGCACCACTCTGCCCAAAAATCCACGAGCACGGGCTGCTCTGATTTCAGAACTTCCTGTTCAAAGCTTTGATCGGTTACTTCACTTACAAACTCGCTCATCGCTACCTCCGCAGTTGATTGCTATTGCCAGCAAACTCAGGTTAAACCGTCGCCGAAGCTCCAACACCCACCAGTTTTTGGTAGAGTTCGACATAATGCCGAGCCGACGCGTCCCAAGAAAAATCGGCGCGCATGCCGTTCAGCATCAGCGCGCGCCACTGTTCGGGATCGTTGTATACCGTGAGCGCCTCCTGGATTTTTGACAGAAGCCGCAACGGATCGTACTGCATGAACTTGAATCCAGTGCCGCGAAGCGTTGCGCGGTCGAAGTTTTCTATCGTATCGTCAAGGCCCCCCGCGGCTCGCACGATCGGGACGGTGCCGTACTTCAGAGAATACATCTGATTCAGCCCGCACGGTTCGAAGCGCGACGGCATCAGGAACATATCGGCGCCTGCTTCAATTTTGTGGGCCAGCTCGTTGGAGAATCCCAGATAAACGCCCACCTGCGAGCGTCGCGAATCGCGCAACGCCTGAAAGGCCCGCTCATATGTCTCTTCACCGGAGCCGAGCAACACGAAATTCACTCCCTGGTCCAGCGTCTGACTGGCAATAGGAAGGATCAAATCGAACCCCTTTTGATTTGAAAGCCGCGAGATGCAACCAATCAACGGCCGATTCGTGTCCTCGGGCAAGCCGAAGGCACTGAGCAAGTCGCGTTTGCATTCCTGCTTGCCGGTCAGATCGCTGATGGAATAAGGCGCCGCAATGTAGCGATCAGTCGCGGGGTTCCACTCGTCGTAGTCAACGCCGTTGAGTATTCCAAACAAATCGTTTTGTCTGGCGCGAAGAAGCCCGTCGAATTTTTCGCCGAATTCGGGTGTTTGAATCTCGGCAGCGTACCGGGGACTCACCGTCGAGATCGCATCCGAGAAAACCAATCCCGATTTCAGGGCGCTCGCCAGATTGTAGAATTCTATGCCGCCCTCGGCCCGATAGATCCAGCCCGGGAGCCCGAGCGCGGGCAACTTATCGGGACTGAACAAACCGTGAAACGCGAGATTATGGACCGTGAACAGGGTGCGCGTTGTGGTGAATGCGGGATCACCGGCGTAAACGGTTTTCAGATAGCTCGGTACCAGACCGGTCATCCAGTCATTCAAATGAATGACGTCGAAGCGTTCGTCGAGAGCCTTTGCAAATTCGAGAACCGCTCGACTGAAGAAACCAAACCGCTCGATGTCATCGGACTCGCCGTAGAGTTTCGCTCGGGAGAAATACTCCGGGGCATCGATGAAGTAGACGGGCACCTCGCCGGAACGATCGACATAGACCGCAACGTGTCGTTCGCCGAAATTGAAAGGGACCGCTAGATCTTCAGGGAGACGCTCGCCGCTCGCTTCGATTTTATCGAGCTTATACCGAGGCATAACGACCCGAACCGTGTGTCCGAGCCGCGCAAGCGCTTTGGGAAGGGCGCCCGCGACGTCCGCGAGCCCCCCGGTTTTTGCGTACGGCACTACTTCCGACGCCGCCAGTAGAATATTCAAAAGTGCACTCCCATTGTCAGGAATCTGTGCTTCATACGAATAAAAAACAGTAGCGGACGCTCATTGAAGTTGTCAAGAAAACGGGTAGTGGGCGGTGTGATTAAAAGCGGGACTTGAGCCGGGAACCGCCCGCGACTCTTCGCCGGAAGAAGTGTCCTGAGCATTCCCTGGAACCCCGTAGGCGTAGAATGTTTATAGTGGCGAGCTCCATATGTTGCCAACCCCGTAGGGGTGAAATGTTCCTGCGCTCAACTCTATGCCGCACCTAACG
This sequence comes from Blastocatellia bacterium, assembly GCA_035607285.1. Lineage (GTDB taxonomy): Bacteria > Acidobacteriota > Blastocatellia > UBA7656 > UBA7656 > Onstottus_A. The sequence goes on from DATNBZ010000316.1 coordinate 29,858, forward strand.
GAGCCGGGAGTCCACGTCGGCGTCCGTAACTATGAACATCGCACCCCTACGGGGTTGCCGGCCGGAACTGCTCGATTCCCCGCTCTGAGTTCCAGGTGACCGAAGTCCCATCCAAGTCCCAGTTTTAATCACACCCGGTAGTGGGTAATAGCGTGTTGATGAGTGAATGTGCCGGTCTTGCCACAAAGTCACCTAAGTCACGAAGCCGCACAAAGAAAGCCTTTGTGGGGTTTCGTGTCTTGGCGCCTTAGTGGCGAAATTCTTCTCAAACACACTATTAACCCACTATCCAAAGTTTTTAAGGGTGAACGGTTTCGCTAACGACGCGGGAGCGTTCGCTCTCGTTGTTGAAACGATCGACGGCTGTCACTCGATAAAAGTAGGTCTCGTCAATGGCTACATGCTCATCTCTGAAAGTGACTGGCGTTATCGGCTGCTCGTTAAGCTTTACCCACGCACTCTCGGGGGCGTCGGCAGAACCGGCGCGGTAGATGTTGTACCCGATCACGTCGCGTTCAGCGCTGCTGGGCCAGAACAGACTGATTGTTCCATTGGACGACGCAATTGATACCGGGTTGGGAGCAAATGGCGCGAATCTGTCCACGGGCGTGAATGGGAACGGATCGCTATCCGCGCTTTCAATCAGCCCGTTTGCACCTTGTGACAAGGCTCTCACGAAATAGACATAGTCGACCTCATACTGAAACCTGGAATCGGTGAAACTGGTTACCGATATCGGCTCAGAATTAAGCAGGTCGCCGCCGAAGTCACGTTTTTGCGATCGACGATAAACGTTATAGCCGACTACCGCGGGGGGAGTTATGCCATCGACGTTTGAGACGGGCGCCAGCCAAGTGATGGTTATCACATCCTGGGCGTTCGCGATGGCGTTGACGTTTGTGGGTGGTGTTGAGATCCCCGCAGCGGGTTCGATCGCGACCGTATTGGAGAAGGCCGCTGCTTGATCACGCTTATTAACGTAACGCACTGCGTAGCGAAGTCGCGTGTTTGCCAGTTGTTTCGACTGCGTCAGTCGAATCGGGTCTGGGAACTGAACATGGCCAAACTCATTCGCCTGTTTCTCGATCATCGCTCTATCGAGAAAGCCGATTGGCTCGGCGGTAGCCTCAAAGTCATCCGGGTCGAGTACCGGTTCCTGATCGCGGCGCTCGGTCAGCCGAAATATGTCGACCCGCGAAATGTAAAACCGGCTCTGCTCGTCCTTAACAAGCGAGGGCGACGGCCACGATAACATGATCGTGGAGCCTCGCTGGATTGCGGTCAGATCGGAAGTGCGTTCAGAGAGACGCGACGGCGGAACCGGAGGGCCGATCTTTCCACACGCGCTGAAAATCAACGCCAGACTGCCGAAGATAAGAATGGCTCGGAGTTTTGCGTTGCGATGAAACTGGCCGCGCGGAAATCCGGGAGACGCCAGTGTTTCGCGAGAGCCAGTTCTGACAGTCTGCTGCCTGGAGGGCTGAAAGCGAAACGCTGGCACGGAGTGGTTCACAGTATGTACCGACTGAGGTCTTCGTTCTTCACGATCTCGGCCAGTTGTTGGTGAACGTAGCCGGCATCAATATTAACGTTCTTGTCTTCCAGGTCGGGTCCTTCGAAGGAATACTCGTCCAATAGAGTCTCCATAATCGTGTGAAGCCGGCGCGCGCCGATGTCTTCAGTTTGCTCGTTGACTGAGAATGCAAATCGCGCGATGGAATCGATTGCATCATCGGCGAACTTGATGTCGATACCCTCGGTCCCGAGTAGAGCGGTGTATTGGCGAACCAGTGAGTTCTTCGGCTCGACCAGGATCCGCTTGAAGTCTTCGATCGTTAGCGGCTTCAATTCGACGCGAATCGGGAACCGTCCCTGGAGCTCCGGTATCAAGTCAGATGGTTTCGAGACGTGAAAAGCACCGGCCGCAATGAAGAGGATATGGTCGGTCTTGACCATGCCGTACCGCGTGTTGACGGTAGTTCCTTCAACGATCGGGAGGATGTCTCGCTGAACGCCCTCACGCGAAACATCGGGCCCCTGGCCGCCTTCGCGCCCGGCTATCTTGTCTATCTCATCGAGGAATATTATGCCGGTTGATTCGACGCGTTCGATCGCCAGCCGCGCGACCTGATCCATGTCGATCAGCTTTTGCTCCTCTTCCTGGATTAGATATTCCATTGCCTCGTCGACGCGCATCTTTCTGGTCTTCGGGCGCCCGCCGAACATGTTCGGAAACATATTCTGGAGGTTTATGTCCATTTCCTCGATGCCTTGAGGCGTGTAGATTTCAAAGTGACCCGGATTTGTGCGTTCCTGAACTTCAAGCTCAACGATTCGGCCGTTCAAGCGGCCCTCGCGCAGTTGTTGCCTCAGCTTTTCGCGTGTGCGTTCGAAATTCTCATACGAATTGTCTGTCTCGGATTCTTCAACCTGTTTTGTTCGCGGCAAGAGCAGGTCGAGCATGCGTTCCTCAGCGTTTTGCTCGGCCTTCTCCGCGACTTCCGCGATCTTTTCTTCGCGCACCAGATCGACACCGATCTCAACCAGGTCGCGGATCATCGATTCGACATCTCGCCCAACGTAGCCCACTTCCGTGAACTTTGAGGCCTCAACCTTCAAGAAGGGCGAATTGGAAAGTCTCGCGAGCCGGCGCGCTATTTCGGTCTTACCGATACCGGTCGAGCCGATCATGATTATGTTTTTCGGTATCACATCCTGAGCGAGATCCGCGGGCAGCTTCTGGCGGCGAATTCGATTTCGAAGCGCAATCGCAACCGCGCGCTTGGCGGCGTGCTGGCCGACTACGTACTTGTCCAACTCGACCACGATCTGACGCGGAGTCATTTCGTCGAGCCTGAGTTGGTTTTGTACTTCTCCTGACAAATAAATAACCATAGTAATTTGTTTAAAGAATGTGGCTCATCGCTACTAGCCACCGTGTCTCAGTTGATTATAACTCCTCGATGACAAGCTCGGAATTGGTATAGATGCAGATTTCGCTCGCAATCTTCATCGCTTCAAGGACGATTTCCCGGGCTGAGAGTTCGGTGTGTCGCAGCAGCGCGCGCGCCGCTGCGATGGCGTAGGGACCTCCGGATCCAATTGCCACGACTCCGTCGTCCGGCTCTATGACGTCGCCCCCGCCGGAAAGTATCAGCGATGTGTTTTCGTCGGCGACGATCAGCAAGGCTTCGAGGTGGCGCAAGTACTTGTCCGTTCTCCACTCTTTACCCAACTCGACTGCCGAGCGCTGCAGCTGTCCGTGATACTGTTCCAGCTTGGCTTCGAATCTCGTGAACAGGGTAAAGGCGTCAGCGGTCGAGCCTGCGAACCCCGCAATGATCTTGTCGTTGTAGAGACGCCGCACCTTGCGAGCGCCCGATTTCATGATGGTTTTGTCGAAGGTCACCTGCCCATCACCCGCAACCGCCACTCGATTGTTACGGCGCACTGAAAGTATCGTTGTGCTGTGAACTCTAGGGCGTAGTTCCCCGTAGGAAGGCTTCACCGGCATAGATGGCGAATATAGTCCGGGCTCATGCTGTTGTCAAGAAACGGGCAAGAAATGGGTTAAGAAACGAGCCTGTTATGCGGGTGATGCTTCAAGTAAGCAGAACTTTGTCTCATCATCGATGCCCAATCGCGCCATCTCCACTTGAAACGCGCCGTCGCTCACTTGAACTGTAGTTGTCGTGGAAGTAAGCAGATTCGTAAGCCGCATCTGGCTCGAAGCTCCAACCGCTAACGCTACGGCAGAAACATTCATCGGCGGCGCGTTGAACCGGTGCCACGCGTCCGAGATTTGAGCGAGATAAGCAACCACTCGATGGGCATTGCTTCTTGTGAAGCCAACCGCACCATACACTCCAGGTTCGAAGAGGCGAAAGTCACCGGTCTCGAAGACTTCGCTATCGGTAACGCTCAGGAGCTGGAAATAGGATTCTCTCAAGGCGAAATCAAGCGGCTCATCCGTCAGCGGCTTTATTCGCTGAACCGGGAGACGCTCGTGCTTTCCCTCCATTTGACCTTGGTGTATGAGCGCCGATCCCGGAATCGAAAGTATCAGCGCGAGCGCGGCGAGGTTCGCAGGTTTGTCAAAAACAGAAGCTGCGCGCGGCTCATCGTGATTCTCGATAAAATACAGAGAGGCGAGCAACGCGTCGGGGCTTCTCTGCAGACGCTCCAGCACGCGTGCAAGGTCACGCGCAACAAGAGCATCATACAGTTTCTTTTCGTAGCACAGATCAAAGCCGAGTTGGTGAAGTTGAGTTTCCTTGTCCCAATAAGCTTCGGCTATAAACTTGAAATTTGGATTTGCATTCTTGACGTTGCTGATTGCCTCATCCCAAAACTCGCCAGGCATTCTCTGATCAAAAAGCGAATCCGGTTCGAGCGGATACCAAAGCTGTCGGAAGCAATCTTTCAACAGGAGCATTGCCATGTCGCATCGCACCCCGTCGGCATACCGGCTAATTCGCTTCAGCACGTCGATCATCCGGGTTCTCAGCGCCGCATTCGAGTAATCGAGCTGTGCGGTATCATTCCAGGGCGGAAAGTACGGATCACGTCCAAAGGCAATCACCTCACCGGACTTGTGCAGGAAGAACTCACCGGTCAACTGTCTGCGTGCATCCGTATTGCTCCCAATGAAGAAGTCCGGATGCTGGAAAATCCACGGCGAGTCGAGCGCCATATGATTGGAGACAAAGTCAACCAGCACCGTGAGGCCCGCGCGGTGCGCTCGATTGACAAGTCGGTTGAACTGAGAACGTCCGCCAAGGTCGCGGTTGATTTCATAGACCGGTACAGCGTAGGGAGATCCTTCGAAGTCAGCGGAGGTGATCTTCGATATTCTCATTGCGCCCTCGCTAATACGCCAGACTCCCATCATCCACAACGTGTCAAATCCGAGCTGAACCAGTGCGTTTAGCTCGGATTCGGTGACTTGATCAAACTTTTCGCAACGTAATCGGGAGTTGATTTCGTATATTCGCATGGTGAACTCTTGTCGAGAACTCTTGCCGAGCTTTGGGCTCCAACACTCTTGCTTCGGTTGAAGTGCCGCAGTGACGCCGACGCCGATTTTTGTAACGCAGAAACGTCGTATCGCGTCTAATGTTCGAGCCTACACAGCGGACCCGCGCCGGTGGACCGTAGGTCGGCTACGGGCAGGCATCGTAAACTACTCTTACGGTTTGGCTTACGCGGACGACTGAGGACATCCTGGCTGCCGATTATTGCATCTAGATAATCTGCAGATTATCGTGTATCATATCAGTTTGGAAAAAACCTAATGCTATGTACCGCATCGCAACATGTCAACCACTAGTTGGTTACTGCGTCGAAGCGCCGCTGATAAAGGGGCGCTTTTAATTTCGGTCTCATAAACGGGCGGACCGCGGAAGACAAAATGAAAACCAGAATGGATAAAGATATTCTCATTACCTCCCCGGAGGAAGCACAGGAAGACTTTGCTCCTGCGGGCGGTATTGAACGCATCGTTGCTGAGATCGACGAGGATGAGGCTGAGTCGCTCTGGGAGTCGGTGAGCGTTGAGGAAGAAGAAACCCCAGAGGCGACGGAGGAGCCGGCCGAGGAGGTGGATGTTGATCTCGAGCCCGGCAAGGATGAGTCTCTCGACCCGATGCGGTTGTATCTGCGTGAGATGAGCTCGGTTCCGCTGCTCACTCGCGAAGATGAAATTCGAATAGCCAAACGGATCGAGCGCGGTAACAAGCGCATTTATAAAGCGCTATCCAGGTCCTTCATAACGATCGAAGAGATCAGCTTGCTTCGGGACCAGCTAATAGAAGGCGAGATCAATCCGCAGGACATCGTTGACGTCGCCACGGATCCCGAGGCCGAAGAGGCGTTGGAAGAGCAGCGCGAAGAAATCCGGCTGCACGTGATGGCCGAGTTCGAAGAGATAGTGAAGGCTCACGATAAGCTTGTGAAACTCTCGGCAAAGATCGAAGCGGAGCCCAAGACATCCAAGAAGCGCAAGAGATTGCGTCGCCAGTATGCGCACCTGCTCATCGAGATGTCGAAGCGTGTGCGGGGATTTGCATTTGCCGCCGAGACACGCAGAAGGTTTATGGAAGCGATTGACGCCGTAGTCAAGACGATCCGCGGAACAGAAGCCGAACTCAACCGCATCGATCGCGCCCTGGAGAACAAGCGCCGGAAAGACATCGACGACTTGAAGCGGCAGCAGCGCGCGCTTCGAAAAACCATGCGGGAAACTGAGCGGCGATATGCGGCTTCTGCTGTGGACATAAAGCGCAGTCAGCAGACCATCATCGCGGCCGAAGCCGAAGTCGAACAGGCCAAGCGCGAAATGATCGAGGCTAATCTTCGGTTAGTGATTTCGATTGCCAAGAATTATATAAACCGTGGATTGCACTTCCTCGATCTAATCCAGGAAGGCAACATCGGTTTGATGCGCGCAGTCGAGAAGTTTGACTGGCGACGCGGTTACAAGTTCTCGACTTACGCAACCTGGTGGATTCGCCAGGCGGTGACGCGCGCGATCGCCGATCAGGGCCGCACGATTCGCGTCCCGGTTCACATGGTCGAGGTGATCAACAAGATTCTGCGCACGCAGCGATTGATGGTGCAGGAACTCGGCCGCGAGCCTACCCACGAAGAGCTGGCCCGTCGCGTCGATATGCCTGCCTGGAAGGTTCGCAAGGCGTTGAAGATCGCTCAGCAGCCAATCTCGCTCGAGACGCCGATCGGCGATGACGGCGAGACTACGATTGCGAGCTTCATCGAAGACCGTCGTTCGGCAAATCCGGCGGAGACCGCAATCACCAACAACCTGCGAGAGCTGACTGAAGACGTTCTCTCGACGCTGACGCCCAGAGAGAAAGAGATCATCAAGATGCGCTTTGGGCTTGATCAATCGGGAGAAGAGCGGACGCTTGAAGAGGTCGGCAAGCACTTCAATGTTACCCGTGAGCGAATTCGTCAGATTGAAGCAAAAGCGCTCGCAAAGCTTCGTCACCCATCTCGCTCGCGACGACTGCGCGCGTTTCTCGATGGAACGGCGATGGCGACTTAAGATCACGAACAGCGTCGCTTCAAGTTCAGTCTGAATGCATCGAACGGGGCCGCAATGCGGCCCCGTTCCCTTATCTGAAGGGCTGCCAAATCCTCCGGGCCAAAACCAGGAATGATGAAAACTCGGGAGTAGCAGAACTCAAATTGGAGGAAGCGTGAACGGACGACTCAAGCCCGCAGGATTAGTGCTTTCTTTTTTCCTCACAACCGTTGCGACGGTGTATGCGATCGAGCCGCAAGCCTCGCCCGAAAATGATGTCTTCACCTTGACTCGAAGCGAGGCCTCTCACTTTGCCGGCCTTGCGCTCAAATGCGTTTCCAGGGAATACCCAAACAAACTCGACCACACGATGAATGATGCGACCGAGGTGCAGCATCCGCGTGCGCTTCATCCGGCTTTCTACGGCTGTCTCGACTGGCATTCATCCGTGCACGGGCACTGGATGCTTGCAAGACTGCTGCGGTTATTCCCGGACCTTCCGGAAGCAAGCCGGATCAGGACCGCGCTGAATGAGAACCTGACTTCAGCTAACGTTCAGGCTGAAGTGGCTTATCTTACTCAAGCGAATCGGCAGTCTTTCGAGCGGACTTATGGTTGGGCGTGGCTGTTGAAGCTGGCTGAAGAGTTGCGAGGATGGGATGACCAGGACGCGAGAGTCTGGTCTAAAAATCTGCAGCCGCTCGCCGACGCGCTGGTTGAGCGATACAAGAAATTCCTGCCGCGACAGACTTATCCGATTCGCACGGGCGTTCATCCCAATACCGCCTTTGGGCTGGCGTTCGCGCTGGATTACGCGAGGGCGGCAAAGGATCACGAGCTTGAGGCTTTGATTGTCGAACGCAGCAAGACTTATTTCCTGGCTGACGCGTCGTATCCAATAGCGTGGGAACCGGGCGGCGAAGATTTCCTGTCGCCGGGCCTCGTGGAGGCGGACTTGATGTTGCGAGTGCTAAAGCCGATCGAGTTTCGGAAATGGTTCCATCGTTTCCTGCCCGGCCTTGCAGCGGGGCACCCAAAGACATTGCTTGCTCCAGCCACGGTTGCCGATCGAAGCGATCCCAAGATCGTCCACCTGGACGGTTTGAATTTGAGCCGGACCTGGTGCATGCGGCATATCGCTTCAGAGCTGCCGGCTCAGGACCCGGCGCGCAGGGTCCTGGAGCGAGCGGCGGAGGCGCATGCCAAAGACGCGCTTGCGCATGTTGCAAGCGGTGACTACGGCGGAGAGCACTGGTTGGCGTCCTTTGCGGTTTATGCATTGACTACACCGTCGGTGCGTTAGCCGAGTGAATGATGCTTGCGCATCGACGCAGCGAACTCACTCCGCTGTTCTCGCCGAACGGCGCCGCGAAGTCATCTCTTGGTAATATCGACAACTCTCTTTTAGCGGGCACGACGCGCACAGCGGCGTGGTGGTCTTGCAGAGCTGCTGGCCGTGAAGGCGCAGCAACTGATGAGCGGCAATCAACCAGTCGAAGTCCGCCTTCAGTGCTTTTTTCAAATCTTCCCGTGCGGCTTCCTGGGCCGAACGATAAGTCGCTGCGTAGCTCTTTTGCTCTTCGCCGTAGCCGAGCCGGCGCAGCACGCGAAGTCCATTTGAATCCAGCGCCAGGATCGGATGAGCCTTCGAGAAGAGCAGGATTTTTTCCGCGCCGGGATCGCCGATCCCCGGAAACTTCTTCAATGATTTCTTCGTCTGAGCCAGCGGCTGCTTCAAGATCCCGTCCAGATCACCATCAAATTCCTGCAATGCAATCTGCGCTATGCGACGAAGCTTTTCGACGCGCGCTGCCGGAAGCATTCCGCCGAGCCGCGCAACTTCGAGCAGAGTTTCTTCGCGAGCCGTTAGGATTTCCGGGGGCGTCAACCCAACCTTTTCCCGGAGAGCGTCGAAAGCTCGTTCGCGCCGCTCATCGCTGACCAGGTAAGCAACGTTCTCGAGCAAAATCATTCCCAGCGGGTCGTTGACCTTTGGCGGCGCGGGCCGGCCGTAGAAGTTCTTCAGCTCGTCGATGGTCTTTGTGAATGGTCCTCTGGGCCTGTTCATTAATGGCCTGATTATCCGCATATCAACGCAATCAATCAACCGGCGTTATTACCCTTGACGGCAACTTTGAATTTTCTTATATATTCGATGAACTTTCGAGTCTAGGCGAAAATATGTTTGCGTGTATTCATACCAGCCGGAAAGATTGCAAAGCCATGCTGATGGATTGCGCTTATGCGTTCTCGCCGCTGGTGGAAGAGACGGCTGACGATACGGTCGTGCTGGACATCGAAGGCTGCGAGTTGTTGTTCGGCTCGCATCGCGAAATTGCAAAAGAGATTGCCCGGTACGCCGCCGGGCTGGGGCTCAAGATCAATGTAGCCGTGGCTCAAAATCCCGATGCCGCGATTCATGCGGCCAAATGTTTTTCGGGTGTATGCGTCATCGCTCCCGGTAAAGAAGCAGCCCGCCTCGGGGAGCTGCCTCTTGCGGCTCTGGATTTCACTCTGGCTCGCGTTGAAGCTGACCGGGTGGCGGAGATCCTGGAGACGCTCGATCTTTGGGGCATTCGAAACTTTCGCGATTTTGCCGCGCTTCCCGAAGCGGGAGTTTCTGAACGGCTCGGACCCGAAGGTGCGCGGCTCCAGAGGCTTGCCCGCGGTGAAAGCGATCGCCCGTTGTCGCTCTCGAAGCCTGCGCCCGAATTCGAGCAGTCTATTGAATTGGACGATCCGATTGAGTTGCTCGAGCCGCTTTCATTTATTTTAGCGCGGCTCTTGAATCAGCTCTGCGCAAGTTTGCAGGCGCACGGATTGGCGGTGAACGAATTGAGAGTCCGGCTGATGCTTGAAGACCGAAGCGAACACGAGCGCGCGATTCGTCTGCCGTTTCCGATGCGCGACGGCAGGATCTTTTTGAAGTTGCTGCTGCTGGACATCGAATCACATCCGCCGAAGTGTGCGATCGTTGCGATGTCGATCGCCTGCGAGCCGACGAAGTCACGGGCGATACAGAACGGCCTTTTTCAACCGCTCGCCCCTGAGCCTGAAAAACTGGAGCTGACATTAGCGCGGCTCGCCAGGCTCGTCGGAGAAATCAATGTCGGGTCGGTGGAGTTGATTGACACGCATCGGCCGGACGCTTTTCGCATCAAGCGCTTCACCGTGAAGCGCGAGGTTAACCGCAGAGGGCGGCGAGGACGCAGCGCTCGCGTCGCGACCAAACCGTCGGAAGGAAACAATCCGCAATCCGCAATTCGCAATTCGCAATCTCTCCTCGGCTTCAGACTCTTCCGGCCTCCGCTGTGCGCTGAAGTCGAAGCGCCATGCGGCTGGCCGGCTCGAATCAAATCACATGCGGCGGGTCGAAGCATCCGCGGCAAAATTATTCGACTGGCTGGTCCATGGCGCACGTCAGGTGATTGGTGGAGCCAGGATGGCTGGGCTCGCGACGAGTGGGATGTAGCGGTTGCCGTTTCCGAAGCATCGCCGGATAAGGGAACTCTCTATCGCATCTACCGCGATTTGAGGAGCAACAGTTGGTTTGTCGAGGGTATTTATGACTGAGATCTGACCCGGGACTTTCTATCTGTTCGATCTTGACTCTATCTCGCGGGGTATGTACCTTAGCGGGGTCATCTCGGGTATAAGCACCAACAGCGCGGCAAAGTAATATCGGGTCCTAAAGAGGTACGCCCTGATCGAACAGTGACCTCACAAGCTCGTCCCTCGCTATTCCGGAAGAGAGCGGGCAGACGATCGCGGTTCTTTCGACTTTCAATTGGACAAGGAGACACCATGGCAAAGACCGTTGCAACTCTCGTCGGTGTTGTATTCATTCTTGTGGGAATCGTGGGCTT
>DATNBZ010000022.1:0-24362 GCA_035607285.1 Blastocatellia bacterium
TACGGAATGCGAATGGTGGTTGAAGAAAGAGCAAGCGTTTCGACTCCGGAACCTGGGCTACGAAATCGAGCTGCTGAGGTTGCGTCTTAACCGGAATCACCGACGACTTGATCTGCCAGCCACAAATGCTTCGGCTCTTGATTGCGGTTTCTTTGAGGCATATTCTCATCGTGGAGAGTCTATGAATATCGATTTCGCATCAATCGCTACGATTCCAGTGCCTGACGATATTGAAGCCTTGATCTTCCGGCCGGGGTTGCGCCCACTGAGTGACAAGCAGTTCGCCGCTTTTTGTGCTCAGTATCCCGATCTGCGGGTTGAAATGAACCGAGAGGGTGAAATGATGATCATGCTTCCAGTCGTTTCAAGGGGCGGAAAACGCAACTTCATTTTGACTGCCCGCTTTGGATTGTGGGTGGAGGCAAACGGAACGGGCGTAGGCTTTGACTCATCGACTGGGTTCACTCTACGAAATGGAGCCAAGCGCTCCCCCGATGTCTCCTGGATCAAGCGCGAGCGATGGGACGCCCTGTCCGAAGAACAGAAGGATGACTTCGCGCCGATCTGCCCGGACTTCGTAGTTGAGCTGCGCTCAAAGTCAGATCGTCTCAGACATCTGCAGGAAAAGATGGAAGAGTATATGGAGAACGGCGCGGCGCTAGGATGGTTGATCGATCCACTAGAGAAGAAAGTCCACATCTATCACGCCGGCTCATCAATTCAGGTTCTCGATCATCCATCCGAAATCTCGGGTGATCCCGTGCTGACCGGCTTCATCCTCAAACTCGAGGGGATCCTTGACTAGGAGCCGCCTGTCTCGAAAAACATCCAGTCGCATTCCCCGGGCGTGAGTCAGCGAATCAGTTTTATCTTCACACCAATCTATATGACTCGATACTTAAAGGTTCTTCTACTAGTGTTCACCGCCGTCTGGATTTTGGCTGCGATCAATCCGTCCGACCGTCACGATTGGCTGCTCGAGAACTACCTCGTCTTCATCTTCGTTCCGATCATCATCCTGGCCGGCAGGTACTTCCGATTGTCGGATGTATCGTACACGCTGATCACGCTATTCATGGTCTTGCACGTGATCGGCTCGCACTATACATACGCGGAAGTTCCGTTCGGTGATACTTTGCAGCACTGGCTTGGCGCCAGCCGGAACATGTACGACCGATTGGTGCACTTTTCGTTTGGGTTCTTGCTCGCATATCCGATTCGCGAGGTCTTTCTCAGAGTCACGCGGGTGAAAGGTTTCTGGGGATACTATCTTCCGTTCGACGTGACGCTCGCGTTTTCCGCGGTGTATGAAATCATCGAGTGGGTTGCCGCGGCGAACGTCGATCCCGCGGCGGGGATGGCATTCCTGGGATCGCAAGGCGACGTGTGGGATGCGCAAAAAGACATGACGATGGCCGGGCTCGGCGCGCTACTGGCGATGCTGATAATTGCTCTGATCAATCTCAAGTATCAGCGGGGGTTCTGGCAGGAAATGAAGGCGAGCTTCAAGATCGATCGCGCTTCCGACGCGCCGTTGGGCGAGCAGCGCTTGAAAGAAATGCGAAGCGGAAACGGCTGAGATTCGCGACAAGCTTGGCTTATTTGCTCAATTGAACAACCCGTTTATGTAAGCCTCGGGCGAGAACTCGATCAGGTCATTCATCTGTTCCCCGACGCCGACATACCGAATCGGGATCCCCAGCTCTTTTGCGATTGCGATCACAATACCGCCCTTTGCGGTGCCGTCCAGTTTGGTCAACACTAGCCCGGTAACGGGAACCGCCTTTGTAAACTGGCGAGCCTGCTCCAACCCGTTTTGCCCCGTGACTGCGTCCATGATCAGCAGCACCTCATGGGGGGCGCTTTCTACCTCACGGCTCGCGATCCGCCGCATCTTCTCGAGCTCCTGCATGAGATTAGTCTTGGTGTGAAGCCGGCCCGCGGTATCGACGATGAGCACGTCTGCGCCGCGAGCCTTTGCGGCCTGTATCGAATCAAACAAGACCGCGGAAGGGTCGGTGCCGGGCTTCTGTTGAATCAGCGGCACGCCCGAGCGCTCTGCCCAGATAGCTAATTGGTCGTTAGCGGCTGCCCGAAAAGTATCCGCGGCGCAGATCAACACTTCGTTGCCTTCGCTCTTGATCCGATGCGCGAGCTTGCCGATGGTTGTTGTCTTTCCGACTCCGTTCACCCCGACGACCATAATGATGTAAGGCCGAATCTCCAGAGGCACTTCAGTCTCCGACGCGACGGTTCCCTGCTTGCGATTTAGTTCAGCCTTATCGAGGATCTCTTTGAGTTCTGATTTGATCAGCCGCTTCAACTCGTCGACATCGTTGAGCTGTTTTCGATTGACCTGCTGGCGAGCCTTTTCGATTATCTCCATCGCCGTGCCGACGCCGATGTCGGCGCCGATCAGAGCTTCCTCCAGCTCATCAAGCACCGTAGCATCGATCTCTCGACGGCTGCCTATCACGGTATCGATTCGATCGGCGAGGTTTTCGCGTGTTGCGGCGACTGCTGTCGCAAACTTCTCGAGGAACTCCGGCTCCGGGCCTTCATCCCGGCGCGCGGCTATTGCTTCTTCTTCGGCGGTGGCTGCCCGGTTCAAACCCAGGGAGATGAACTCAGGCTCCTTCTTTCGCTTCCAAAACGCCATGATTTGTTAGTGCTTTCTGTATTGAAGATGATTGCGGGATAAAAGATCGCGGCACATTCGGGGCTGTCGCCGGCAGGAGGTCCCTCGAATAGTGTCGCATAAAACGCTGGAGGGCAACCGCGCGGCCGTGTGACTTACTAACTTTGAACCTGTTTGAAAACAGGTGGGTGACCCGGGCTCCGGCATTTGACATCCCCGATCACTGTGGGGCATCGCGCCTGCCGGTGCTATTAAGGCCCCCTTCGCGTTAGCGTTGGTAAAAAATTAGCAGGTCAATCACTAACCTTGCAGAAACCCTCAGCCTGGGTCGATGGTACACTCGGTTTTGGGTTGGGTCAAGGATTAACGCCGGAAGCGGAGTGGAAGGTGAAATGTTTTTGAGGATTGCAAACTGAAGGATTACAAATTGCAAATTTGCAATTTCAGATTTGAAATTTGAAATTGGGAATTGGGAATTGGGAATTGATGATTGGAAATTAGAGCCGAGATGAACAGCGCGTTTTCGCCCAATCTGAAGTTTTCAATTTTCAATTTTCAATTTGCAATTTGCAATTTCTTTTTCTGCAATTCCCTTTTTTGCAACTTCCTCTTTCACCAAGGCATCTTCAATCGAACGATATCTTTCATCTGAACCAGATGGTTCATGTCGTTGCCTTTGATCTGGCGAACGACCAGTTGTTCGATCGTCATGGAACCGTCCGTCTCGTGAGTGCCCATGCGAGACCAGTATTCCGGCGGAGTTGCCTCGAGCGTATTAACCGTTTCTTTCCTGAGCCACTTGAATTCCTCCAGGGCCGCTTTCGTGTCTTGATTAATGTAGTCACCCTCAAACGCCATTCGGTCCTGATCGACGTTTGGCAGAAACGGATTGTCTTCGGTCAGGATTCGCCGGTAACGCGCAAGATACGCAAGCCTCTCCATATCACGAAGATGGCACATGATCTCCTTCACTGACCACTTGTTCGGAATCGGGCGCCACCTCAACGCTTCCTCATCCAGCCCCTCGAGCAAATCAACAAGCTCGTTCGGCAGCGACTGAAGATTCGCAAGCAACCTGTCTTTGTCTCGTTGTTCCATCGACCTCTCCTGATCTTCTTATCAACCGCGCAAGAGACTATACAATCAAGCGAACTTCCCTGCAAAAGCCATCGCAAAGATGCTAGATTAACAAACAACAAAACCAAATGGAGATTGATGAATGAAGTTTTCTACCGAAGCAATACACGCGGGACAGGAACCCGATTCCGCAACCGGCGCGGTGACCGTACCGATATATCAGACCTCTACCTATGCCCAGGAAGGACTGGGCCGCCACAAAGGCTTCGAGTACGCGCGCACCCAGAATCCCACCCGAATGGCACTCGAGCGAAATCTGGCTGCGCTCGAGAACGGAAAGGCATGTTTCGCATTCGCATCTGGAATGGCGGCTACAAACGCGGTAATGACGCTGCTGAAGTCCGGCGACCACGTGATCGTCAGCGATAACACCTACGGCGGGACCTTCCGGTTGTTCGATAAGGTGCTGCGGAACTTCGGTCTCGAGTTTAGCTACGTCGACGCGCGCGAGCCTCACAACGTGGAAGAAGCCGCAAGGGCGGAGACGCGAATGGTATTCATCGAGACTCCAACAAACCCGGTGATGTCACTGGTTGATATTCGCGCGGTGTCCGAAATTACCAAACGCCGCGGAGTTCGGCTTGTTGTCGATAACACTTTCATGAGCCCTTTCTTTCAACGCCCACTCGACATGGGAGCGGACATCGTCGTTCATTCGACGACCAAGTATTTGAACGGCCACTCCGACAGCGTTGGCGGGGCGGTGATTCTCAACGACGAGGAAGACATTCGCGCGATGGCGTTTATTCAGAACGCCGCGGGAGCGATCCTCTCGCCGATGGATTCGTGGCTGGTTATGCGGGGGACCAAGACGCTGGCGGTTCGAATGCGCCAGCACGACGAGAACGGCCGGATCGTCGCTCAGTTTCTTGCGGAGCATCCGAAGATTCAGAAGGTCTACTATCCGGGGCTCGAGTCTCACCCGCAGCATGAGCTCGCTCGACGGCAGATGTCCGGCTTCGGCGGAATGATCGCGTTTGAAACAGGCTCGCTTGACAACGCAAAGCAGGTGCTTGAATCAGTGAGGCTGTGCACGCTGGGCGAATCGCTTGGTGGAGTCGAGACATTGATTTCTCACCCGGCCACGATGACTCACGCTTCGGTGCCTGAACCCGAACGCAATCGTTTGGGAATCACCGACGGGCTTGTAAGAGTCTCGGTCGGAATCGAAGACGTCGAGGACATCATCGCCGACCTGGATCAGGCTCTAAACAAGATTGGTACATAGATGAACGGCATGTAGGGGCGGCCCTCCGTGGCCGCCCCTCAGTGGTTAACAACATAACGTCGAACGAACGAGGGGCGGCCCTCCGTGGCCGGCCGCCCCTCAGTGGTTAACAATATAACGTCGAACGAACGAGGGGCGGCCACGGAGGGCCGCCCCTACATGCCGATTACCATCAAACGAAGGAAGGAGCGAACATGCGATCAGCAAAGGTCATGCTTTGCATCCTCCTCATCATCGGCGTATCTTCCCTCGCTCAACAAGTTTCTTCACAGACTGCCGCTCAACCACACATCGAACCCAGGCGCATCGTGATCGCCGCGAGCATCCTGCTCGATGGCAAGGGCCGCGTGCTGCACAACGCTCGAATCGTTGTCGAAGGCTCAAAGATCGTCGCGCTCTTCACAAACAGGGATCTCCCGAAAACCGGGCCCATCGACTACGACCTTCGTGGTTTGACCGTATTGCCCGGTTGGATCGACGCACATGTGCATATCACTTCGAGCTTCGGGAGGGATGGGAGATTCGGCAGTGAAGCGACGCCGGCAGAGGCGGCGTATCAAGCGGCCTCGAACGCGTGGCTAACTCTTATGTCAGGTTTCACCACGGTGCAGAGCGTTGGGGATCCCACCGATGTTCCACTGCGAGACGCCATCGCCAGGGGCAGGCTTCCCGGCCCACGCATACTGACCGCCGTGAATTGGCTCATGGGGCGAGGCGAGCAGACGGGCACAACCGAACAGATCAGAGCTTTTGTCCGGAAGCAAAAGGAGGCAGGTGCCGACTTGATCAAAATCCGCGCGTCGGGCGGGATGCGGCAGGGCTCGATGACGCTTTCACAAGAGCAGTTGAATGCGGCTTGCGATGAAGCAAGGAAGCAGGGGCTGCGCACGCTCGTTCACGCATACAGAGATGCGGTCCCGGCAGCCATCCTTGCGGGGTGCACACAGATCGAGCACGGATTGGGGGCCACAAACGACGATCTGAAATCGATGGCCGACAGAGGGATTTACTTTGATCCGCAGGCTGGGTTGCTGCTCGAGAATTATCTCCTGAACAAAGACAAGTATGTGGGCACACCATACTTCCCTGCGACGAAGGAAGGGTTCTCTGTGTTTGAACAAATCCTGCCGATGGAGCACGAACTAATGCAACGGGCGGCAAAGATTCCAGGGCTGAGAATAGTATTCGGCACGGATGCGCTGGCCGGCGCGCATGGACATAACGCTGAGGAGTTCGTTGACCGCGTGCGTGATTGCGGAGTAGACGCGATGGCCGCGATGGTCTCGGCGAACGCTCTCGGCGCTGAAGCGCTAAGTATGGGCGATAAGATCGGCTCGATCACGCCCGGCCTCGAGGCAGACATCATTGCGCTGAACGGAAATCCGTTGACGGACATAACCGCCGTTCGTCGAGTTGTGTTCGTGATGAAGGGCGGCATCGTTTACAAAAACTCCGCGCGGGTCCGGCAGTGATTCGCACCTGGGATCATGGTGTGTTATTCGCTTGAGATCGCGTTCCTCCTCAGCGTCCTCTGCGTCCTCTGCGGTTGATCCCAAACAATGATCAAGAATAAACCGCGGAGGACGCTGAGTACGCCGAGGACCGCTTTTCCCGACAACTCACTAATACACAACACGCAATCTCTTGCAGCGTTGCGATGGAGTAAGAAATCCATCATAATCAGCGCGATTCAGAGCACTGCGTTTTTCTTAAAGTCATTTTGTTAGCCGCTGCTTGAGTTCCCGGAGTAAGCTGGTCTCTAATTAAGCTATGGCGGAAGACGTCGCATTCAAAATCTCCCTGTACGCCAAGAGCGACGTGGGGGTGGTCCGACCCGGCAATGAAGATCACTTTCTGGTCTTGAACCTGTCGACCGCCGAGACCTGGAAACCGGGAAGCGAGCGCGGGGCCCCCCCGGAGAGCCTCACAAGCTTCAACCAGAGTCACTACGGTTCGCTTGCCGCGGTTACCGATGGGATGGGCGGCGCCCTGGCCGGCGAGGTAGCTAGCCGCCTTGCGGTCGAATGCGTGCGCGATCGAATGCTCGAGCTTCAGGCCAGCCCGTCTTATTCCAAGCTTCCCTTCCACGAACGTCTGCGGTTGTCGATTGAGCTGGCGAATCTGTACATCTACCAGATGAGTGTGAAACACGCGGAGTATTCCGGGATGGGCGCGACCTTCACCGCAGTCGGGTTCTTTGGTACTACAGCTTACTTTGGACAGGTGGGCGACAGCCGCGCATACATGATTCGAGGCGGGCTTATTCAGCAGATCACTCGCGACCAATCCCTGGTCGGCCAGTTGGTCGAGGCCGGTCACATAACCAAGGAAGAGGCCGAGCATCATTCCTATCGAAACGTAATCCTGCAGGCGCTGGGCGCATCGCCGAGCGTCAACGTGGTAATCGACCGCCTGGCTCTCAACGACAATGATACTTTGCTGCTGTGCAGCGACGGGCTGTCGAACAAAGTCCGCATAGACGAGATGAAGGCGACTGTCGATAGGGCCGAGTCGCTGAAGGAAGCTTGCGAGACGCTCATCGATCTGGCCAACCACCGCGGAGGTGAAGACAACATTACCGTGTTAATCGCGCAACTGAGCGGCGGGCGCCTCAGACCGGCCGATCAGCCGGATGGCGACGCCACCGCGCCGCTGAGCACGGGTTCAACTCGGGACGCCAGGAAAGCAACTGAAGCCCAGGAAGACAGATTGGGCGCCGAAACAATTCCTCGAGATCCCGATTTGCCCGATCACATCGATCATGATTTGGTGGATGACGAAGAGGCTACGATCCCCCCGGACGATGCAACAATCCCGCCGGATACGATTGAGAGTTAGGACTTTTACCACACGCATTGATACTCGATAGGTTTTACAATGGACAAGACACAACTCCACGAAAGGCTCGAGCAACTTCACGGCGAGCTTCAACAGATCGAATGCGTCGATGAGTCGGACCGCCAGACTCTCGAGAAGCTGATGGCCGACATAGAGAAGCTCACCGGATCGCGCGACACCGTTCACGAGAACTTGTATGACCGACTCGGTGAAGGATTGAGAGAAGGTATAGAACGGTTCGAGGCATCACACCCGAGAACGACAATGCTCATGGGGCAAGTCGCAGATGCGCTTGCGAAGATTGGGATCTAAGATGATTCATTGGAGAGCGTCTTGCAGATTCAAGACATCTGGAACAGGTCAATTAGGCTTACGGATGAACGTCTGAATCACCTCGAAACTGATCATCCCGAGATTCAGGGTCAGGCACCAAAGATCATCGAAACAATGAGTGACCCTGACATAATCACTCGCTCGGCAACAGACCCGCAGGTTGAGTTGTTCTACAAACACTATCTCTCGACTCCGGTGACAACCAAGTTCCTGTGCGTTGTCTTGAACGTGCTGACTGACGATAATTTCATCATCACCTCGTTTTTCACGAACACGGTGAAGAAGGGAGATGTCATATGGGAGAAGAAGTAAAAGTTTGGTATGACAAAGAAGCCGATTATCTAGAAGTGCTGTTCGACAAGAAAGAAGGCTACTTCAGGGAAACTGACAACGATGCGGTAATGGAGAAGGTGGACAGTCAAGGAAACATCATTGGCTTTTCAATCCTAAAGGTCAGCGCAATAAGCCAACGCCAGCCCCTGTCGGTGAGCCTTAGCAACCGCGTAGCTTGAAAACGTGTCGAGCAACAGGACGCACCGCAACGATTTAATTACGCATACCTGGCCTCGTCGGTACCAATTCACTTTGATCTTCGCTGGTGACAAGACAACGATTAACCGCGAATGAGCTGACTTTTGAAAGTTAGAAGTTGTCTTGCGATCGTGCCCAACGATGCAGGCTTAGTCACGGTTTGCCGGTCGCTTGTTACCCAACCAATCAAACCGACGTGACTTGATGTTATGGCAATTGGCGCATAGCACCAAGAACACTAGCTGCCCTCCGCCATAAGCATGGTCTAGGTTAAGGGCACGCACATCCTTAAACCCGCAGCATTCACACTTGTAGCCGACCTCTCTCATATGTCGCAATGCCGGCTTTCCGTATGCGCGCTTACCCGACCCGTTTGTCCGGTGTTTTAGGTAACGGCTCATGACGATTTCACAAGCGTTCAGGTATGGCTCAGCTTCCCGATACCGAGTGTTTCGGAGATTGATGGGGCCGTCTGTCAGATATAAATAGGACAGCACCAGATGCAAGGCTGAGCGAGCTGTTGACGGCACTTTCTTGACACGTTGGGTAATCAACTCGACATTGTTCAGATGATCCGCTGGGATGGCAAACTCCGCTTGCCTTGAGTGTTCCTCCTGCAGTTCATTAAGGATACGACTCAACACGCAGTGACTCCTAGGCCCTATTAAGATACACGGTTACCGCCTGGCAATGACGCCGTCGTCGGCTCGACCCGTAATTAGCGGGTGACCGCAGACTGACCCGCTCCGTAGTACATTCGCTTGTAAGACAAAATCTGCGGGCTATTCGTTTGAGCCTTCACTGTAGGCGCGCCGGTCGGACCGCCGGTGTCAACGACGTAGCCGGGATAAAACGGAGGTGATTGGCCGTTGTCATAACGCGGGTCCCATTTGCCTTTGTAGAGGTAGCCGTGGAACTGACCGTCGTATACGCCAAGGTTGTCGTAGTTCGATGACTGCTCGCCGCCGACTAGATTGAAGTTGCCGCGGAATGGCTTGCCGAAAAAATCCAGCACATCGGATCTTACCCGTCCGCCGACCGGCTGACCGTTAGAACCAAGATACGGATTGTTGTTTGAATCTCTTAACTCGAACGCCGCTATTGAAGCGTTCACCGTGAGATTGTCGGGCGCGCGGCCGTCGCTTGGAATGTTGATGTTTCCCCCCGATGCAAAGATTCCGAGCACGTTGATGGCATCCGGGTTTATCGGATTACCGGCAGCGTCGACCACCGGTGTTTCGTAAGTAAGATCTCCAGTCAGTGTAATGTTTCCACCCTGAACCGGATGCCGCGGATCACCCGTAGCGAAGCCGCCCGCGGTCACTGTCATTGCGAAGTCAGAATCGATCGCGGGTATCGACTGCCCGCTCCCGTCTCTCCCCGGCCCCTGGAACGAAGCCACGTCGCCTCGAACATAAAGAGACGCCGCCGAACGATTGCCCTTCTGCACAATCGAACGATCTTTGGGAACGCCTCTCAGCGTCCTGGTGCCGTCGCCGGCATCGACAGTGGTCGTGCCGGCGTCCATATCGATTACCACCGTAGTGATTTGCTTACCCTGTGTGATCTTGATGACTTGCCGATTTCCCGAAGGATCGGCGGACAATTTCAAGTCGTCGACGTTGCCCATTACGTAGATTCCGCTGCCGGAAAACGTCTCGCCGTCAGAAGGGAGATAAACGCCCTGCGCAAGAGTCGGAGTCGTCGAGCCCGGGTCCTTGGGATCAGAAAGCGGCGTATTCAAGTCGGTCACAAGCCGAAGCCCGGTGTGCAACTCGCCGTCAGTCGGCGGCCCGGCTGATAACTGATAACCACCGTCGAGCACCGCGCGAGCCTGGTCAAACGCATTCCCGGTCGGAGGGATCGGCGCCACTCCTCGATCGAATCCCGCAAGGAACTTCGGAGCTACAAGGACTCCGCCAACGATGTCGGAATCGGCATCTATCGGCGGCGGAGGAATTCCCGCGCCGTAGCGATAGTAGCTCGCATAGTTGTCGGATTGTGTGACGTGACCGCGAAACGTCGGCGCGTCCGAGCCATCCGCTACGGTCCAGAATCCGAATCGCTGATTCGTATGCACCCGGCCCGCGAACCTGTCGCCGGGTCCGAGTCCCTGATAAATGAACGGACCTTGCGGATTGTACGGATCGAAGCGATCCAGAAACAACGCGAACTCGGCGAAGCTTCCTACCCGAAGCCCGCCGCCGTTTCCGCTTACCAGTAACTTGAAGTTGATGACGCCCTGCTCAACAAGCGTTACCGCGCCGTTCAAACCGGCGATGCCTTCGCCAACGGAATCCATCTCATAGGTGACCGCGTACGGCTCAACCTGTCCGAGCTGCGGATAAAGCGGATTGATTAACTTGACCCGACCCGCGGCGTGCGCCGGATCGTTGTCGCTGGCAGGATATGGAACCTGGAGACCGGTGATCTTGACCTTTGTTTTGTACTGAGCGTTGTTCGGAAAGTATTCCGTAGTGTTGAACGCTTTTTCGGCGGCAACGATGAAGTCATTTGAATTGAGCGTAGCCTGCCCGGGGTTTATGCGAGGAGGATCAGGAAGCGAGGCCAACACGAATTTGTCGTTGCGCAACAGGCGATGAAGATTGTTGACGCCGGCTTCCGCTGCATAGAAGCCGCTGGTGAGGTTCTTGAAGTTCGAAGTAATCGATTTGTCAGACAGCGAAGTAAAGGTCACCGCAAGCGCAAGCATCAGCATCAACGACATGATCAGCATCACGCCGATCAACGCCATGCCTCGTTCGCCAGCATCTGACAATTGCCTGTTGAAATATCTCTCTCTCGTCCGCATCATCGCCTCCAATCTAGAAAGCATTCTTTCGAAAGCATGGCTTCGAAAACATTCTTTCGCGCAAAGACGCAAAGAACCGCAAAGCCCGCGAAGAAGACATTCGCGACTCACGCTATGGCCTCTGGTTCAAGCGTTCACCAAGGCGCGGCAGCTTACCTATTCTCCTGGTCTCATGCTTGTAACCGTCACCACCGAATGCTCCTGAGCCGTCGCCGTAGCCGCCGGATCCCGAGCCGCCGCCATTCCCTCCGCCGTAGCTCCCCGGGTATCCGCCCGGATCATTGCCTGAGCCGTCACGGCCGCCGGTCCCGCCTCCGCCTCCCGGGTTTCCGCCATCACCGGGAACACCCGGCGAGCTTGTGCCGGCGTCGCCCGGCGCGGAGCCAAACGAGCCTCCGTTAATCAGCCTCGGTCGAATTACGCTTGCGAGTGTGACAAGCCGCTCAGCCTGCTGATCGCTCTTGATTTCGGTGCGCGCGGTCATGGTTACTTCGAGCGCAATCGTCTTGTACTGCCGCGAGATGTTCTGCTGTTTGACCCACTGGCCTTCAACATCGCCATCTCTTACTTCGAGATAGCGGAGCTGAAACGCAACAACATTGCGCGCAATAGTGATCGGCGGCCCGTCGTTCACCGCTAGCTCGAACGTCGGGTGCTCGCGGTCTGTTTTACGATCGACGTAGTAGCGCTTAATCGTCGACGGCCGCATCGTGAACGTTCCGCCTTCGTAGGTCGTGCCGAAGGGAACCTCGGGCTGAACGCCCTTGGGCTCCATGGGCTCAAAGGTTATGCCGATCGCCCCGTCAGCGGTCAGCTTGGCTCCTTTGATTTTGATGAAATCAAACTGGAATGAACCGTCTTGCAATGAGCCGCTGACGATAAACTCCTCGTCGGGCGTCAAAGAGTTGATGACCGATTGAGCATCTACGCGAGACGCGCCGTTCGGCAGGACTGTGACATAACGATCTCCAACCGAGAAGTTCTGCGGTGAAGCCGCTATCAAGGGCAGCGCCGCGGACGGAACTTTTGTGAGCGTGTCCGATGAAACAATCGTAACTTCGTCGGTCTTGCCTTCCGGTCCGTCGTAAGAGTAGATCGACCGAAATCTTTGACCGAGCCCCAGGGAATTCTCCTTGGACTCTTGTATGTCCCGCGTCATGAAATCCATCAACAGACGCGCGTTCTGATCCATCTCGGAAACGCCCTGCTCGGTGCGAAAAATCGTTTGGCTCTTTGCGAGCAACGCTACGACCGAGCCGATGATCAGGGTAAACACCGCCATCGCGATCAGCATTTCCGCAAGGGTGAACCCGGATTCACGGGATTCGGCCGGCTCATCGCCGGCTGTAAGCTCGACGCCGGGAAGAAACTTTCCTCCCGAGTTTGCGAACTGTAACGGCGTTCCCGATTTCCTTTTCATAGAGTGATCCTCTTCAACCTATCTCCCGTGCGCTTACTGATTGGTCATCACCGTGTAGAGATCGACAAGCTCCGGCGCTTTGCCGGCCGGCGGGTTTTCGCTCTTTACCCGAACCGCGACGGTGAGTCTGCGGTCGGCGGGGTTCGCTTCGCTGCTCGACATGATTACCCAGCGCCGCGAGTAGGTGACTCGATCATCGCCAAACGGGTTCCCTGCCCTTACCGTTCCATCGGGCCTGCGAGTCTCCGCTGTGCCGTCCGCTCTAACGACTGTCACCGTGCCTTCCGGTTCGACGTCGTCACGGCCCGCCAGAATTATTTTGTCGTAGTAGTATGAGCCGTCGGCGGCCGAGGCATCGTACTCGAGACTGCCAACTATATAAGCGTCATCAGCGTTGTGAGCACCCGGGTTCGCGGTCATCCGCGCGGGGTCGACCAACCGCTGAAACGAAACGGCGCCGAGCGCCTCGAGCTTGTCCTGCGCGAAGATGGTTGCGGTAGTGAAGTTCCGCGAGCTGGCGTTCGTCTTCATCGCGAGCGTGAACATGCCGGCTATGCTAACCAGGCCTACGACGGTGACCAACATCGCAATGACCGCTTCGATCATCGTGAAGCCTGCTTCGTTGCAAACTCTTGCGTCTAGTTTTTGATCAAGTGATTTCATCTCGACTCTGCCCTTCTATCAGGTGCGATCTCGCTGCGGCTCGGAAACCGTCACCTGCCCGGTTGGGGATACGACAACGAACAAGTAATAGCCGTCCGCTCCATTGATTCGAATGCTCGGCGCTTCCCTCGGCATCGGCGCGATTATGCCGCGGCCATCGAAGGCGATTTGCTTGGGAGCATCAGAGTCCACGGTGACTCCTTCGGGCAGGTTAGTAGCGCCCCGGTTCTGCGCCGGTAATTTTCCTTCCGGATCGTATTGTTCAACATCGACGTGTTGCGGCTCGTTGAAGGCGACGCCGGCAAGCGTGTTGTTGGAAGTCGCAAGATACCTAGCGCGCTGAAGCGCCGTCGCCACGTCGCGACCCCCTACTCCGAGCCGGTACATTCTCATGTAAGACACAATCTGAGGCACAACGAAGGCGGTGACGATCGCAAGGATCATCAACACCACGGCGATCTCGATTAGCGAAAACCCTTGCTGGCTTCGCTTCGTCTGGGGCCTCGGAGGAACCGGAATGGAGTTTGGTCGAAACATATGGTTACAAATTATGGCAGCCGCGAATCACACTTCCCGGTACTTTCGCGCGCGCGGCGCCGCTCGAGTGAGCCCGAGAGTGCGCTACTTCTTGTTGGGAGGGCGGAATATTGCAGGGACCGGTGGGGCGACTTCGAGAATTACAAACCGAAGCCGGGCGTTAAACAGGCAATCAGTATTCCGCTGCGAGGCAGCGAGCTTTGCGGTCCTTTGCGAGCTTTGCGTCGAGTATCTCCCTTTCCCGAACGGATACCTTTCGCAAAGCTCGCAAAGGACCGCAAAGCTCGCAAAGAAGCTCATCAGCTCCGGTTCAACGTACCGATGCTAGTAGCGTACGGACCTTTCTAGTAGACTGATCGAGGGCGCCGCTCACCTGCACTTGAGGGCTCAATGGCAACAACACTCGTCGAAAAGGAAAGAGTCTCCACCGACAATCTCGACTTGATGCTCGCGGTTCTTCCGCAGCCAATACGCGAAGCGCTAGCTCGCGCGGCCGATCGCAACGGGAATTCCGTTGGGAACATGGACTCACTGATAGAAGTCGTGCTCGACCTGGGCCGCAGGCCGGAAGCGCGTTACATTTCAGGCGCTCTTTACCTTGATGAGTCGCTGGTGACGCACGAAGATCTTCAGCACGTCGCAAGCCGAGTAGGTCAATTCACTCGCGACAATCGCGCCGGCATCGAACGCACGCTTCATCGAATCTCCGCGATGAGAAATCGTCTCGGCGAGATCGTCGGTCTCACGTGCAGGGTTGGCCGCGCAATCTACGGCACGGTCGATATCATTCGCGACCTGGTCGAGTCAGGTAAGAGCATTCTGCTGATGGGCAAGCCGGGTGTGGGCAAGACTACTCTGCTGCGCGAAGCCGCAAGAGTGCTTGCCGACGATCTCGAGAAGCGAGTGATCGTAGTCGACACTTCGAATGAGATAGCCGGCGACGGCGACGTTCCGCATCCGGGAATTGGACGAGCGCGCCGCATGCAAGTCCCCGAACCCGATCACCAGCACGCTGTAATGATCGAGGCGGTCGAGAATCACATGCCTGAAGTGATTGTTATCGACGAGATCGGAACCTCACAGGAAGCGCTTGCCGCTCGCACGATCGCCGAGCGAGGCGTGCAACTGATCGCCACCGTGCACGGGAACACGCTCGAAAACCTGATGATCAATCCTACGCTGTCTGATCTGGTGGGCGGAATTCAGCCGGTGACTCTATCGGACGAAGAAGCCCGCCGCCGCGGGACTCAAAAGACGGTGCTCGAGAGAAAGGCCCCGCCGACCTTCGATGTATTGATAGAGATTCAAGACAAGGACCGCCTCGTCATTCATCGCGATGTCGCCGAAGCGGTCGATCTGATGCTCAGGGGGTTTCTGCCCGGAACCGAAATACGCGAGCGCGGAGCGAGCGGCGAGGTTGCAATCACCCAGCCTCTGGTCAAGGACCGGACACAATCCACATCGGAACGCAAAAGCGGCACTTTGCGCCAACCTGAAGCCGAGCCGCCTGCGGGAAAAAGGAACATTGTTCGGATATATCCTTACGCGATAAACCGCGAGCGGCTTGAACGCGCGATCTCCGAACTCCGTGTGCCGGTAGCGATCACTACTGATCTCGAGCAGGCCGACATGTTATTGACGCTGAAGTCGCACGCTAAACGACAGTCGCAGAAACTCCGGGAAGCACGCGGCCACGCGATCGAAGTCCGCGCGCTGAGAGCCAACACGCTGACTCAGATGGAGAACTTCCTGCGCGACATGTTTGGCGCGGCGGCGCGGGTCGGTAACGAAGACGGGGCCATGCAGGAAGTAGAAGACGGGGTCATCGAGGCTGTCGAGCGCCGGCGTCCGGTTGAATTATCGCCTCAGCCGAGACACATCCGCAGAATGCAACATCTCTACATAGAACGCAGCGGCTTGCAGTCTGAAAGCAAAGGCCAGGACCCGGCGCGCCGAATAGTGATCTACCCACACTAGTGGAGTGGATCGGAGGAAGCGGTAGTCCTGTATGGGCGGTCCTCCGTGGCCGCCCCTCTTTCGTCCAAAGAGCCCCGCAAGTACGGAGGGGCGGCCACGGAGGACCGCCCATACAGGAGTGTTTCGTTTGATCCTGAACTGGCGGGAGAGTTGATTACTTGACCGGCGTGAACGCGTCCCAATCGTAAGTGAAGCCGACGGCGAGTCCGGTCTTCGGCGCGCGCTTGGAAGTGCCGAAGATGCCCGCCGCGTACCAGCGCACGCCGAGAGCGCGAATCTGCGCGCCCAATCGCGCTTCCGAAAAGTCTTCGGTGCCAAGTGGTGGGTGCTTGCGTGTGGAATGAAACCCGTTGACCTCCCCCAACAACGTTAGTCGATCCGAGGCCGCATAAGTTCCCGCCAATCCGTAGAGCAGCACGTCGTTCTGCGAAGTCGCCTCCAGGGGCGCCGTCAGTATCCCCAGCCCGATGTTCCCAAAGACGTTGACCTTGTCGCCGAGGTGTTTGCCCGCCGTCACAACCCCGTAAAAGTTCGTAGTATTGGTTCCAATCCCTCGGGCCTGATTCGAGTTAGGCAGCTCGACGCCGAAACGGAACCCAAGCGCGGGTAAATCGTGAGACTCGTTACGAAGCTTCATCTTCATCCAAAGCCTCGCATCGCCCACATCGTTGGTATCGGATTCGTTCGCTCCCAGCTTTAACGGGATCGCTGACGGACCGCGGCTCTTTATCGAGAGGAAACTTTGGAAGGTCCATTCGATCTGGAACTCAACGTTGGGAGCGAGTCCGAAACTCAATCGAGTGTCGGCGAGTTTCACGACGTCGCCTTCCAGGCCCGAAAGTGGAAACCGCTGCTTCTGAAGAAACTCGAATCCCGATTCGATTCGAATGACGCCCGGCTTGATGATGTCTACGTCTTCGGTGAGTAAGGGACGCTGCTGCGCCGAGGCAACGATCGCCGAAGCCAGTGTGCAGCCAAAAACAAACAGCAGCCTGATCATGCTGCGACTCATACTGTTCTCCCGAGTCACGCGTTGAAAGACGCAACCTGCGAGCCGATTGTATGGCGGCATCATGCGTTTGTCAATTTTCGGCTTGCGCGGCGTGGTGCATTAGCGTGTTGCCGGCCTCTGCGTCCCCGGCGTCCTCTGCGGTTCTCTTGATGAGTGATGGGACTTAACCGCAGAGGACGCCGGGGACGCAGAGGAGTAAACGCCTCGCTTCTCAAAGCCCAAAAGCTCTGACCAGGAAAGACGCCATCTGCGCTCGTGTCACTGAATCGTTCGGGCAGTACATCAAATGATCCGGCGTGCATCCCAAAGTAATATTCAACACCGCCATTCGGTCAATAAAGTCGTAGAACACGTTTGAGGGCGGCACGTCGCTGAATCGCTGGCTGCCGGGCGTCGGAGGATTGAACTCCCCCAGACCTCTCAGGATGAATGCAGACATTTCATCCCTCTTCACCGGATTGGTTGGACAGTACAGCAAGTGATCCGGCGTGCATCCGACAGTGATATTCAATACTGCCAGCCGATCTATGAAGTTGTAGAACGTGTTCGCGGGCGGCACGTCGTTGAAGCGCTGACTGCCTGGAGGCGGAGGACTGAACTCGCCTTTCGCGCGCAAGATGAAGGCAGCCATCTGCTCGCGTGTAACCGGATCGTTCGGGCAGAAATTGCCGCTTCCGCATCCGACCGTAACTCCTCGAGCTGCAAGCTTGCCGATATCGGTATAGAACGGATCGTTCGAAGGCACGTCAAGGAAATTTATGCCCTGAAAAACCGTGAACGTCTGCGCGCCAATTGTGATCGTGTTGCTGCGAATAGTCGGGCCGGGGTTTGGATCTACCGAATACTGAACCGCCCCGTTGCCGGTGCCCGAGCTTCCTGAAGTGATGTGTATGAAGCTGGCCGCGGTTGTCGCGGTCCAGCCACACGTCGGATCGGAAGGCGTGACGTTCACGGTGTCCGCTCCGCCGTTCCCCGCAAAACTCTGGCTTGTCCGGTCAAGCCCAATCACCTTGATCGTGATTATCGCTGAGCTGCTCCCACTGCATGAGCTGGCATTAGTCACTGTCAGGTTCAACGTGACGGTACCCGAACCGCCCGCGGTGTAAGTGATGTTCTGAATGTTGGCAGCGCTGGTGATCGTCCCGTTCGAGATCGTCCAAGCATAACTACTGGATGCGGGTGCTGCGGCTTGATTGCCCGCCGAGCCGCCGCAAACCAGGAAGGCCACGACAACGCTGGCGCCGCCCGAGCCTGCGCCCGTCATAAGAGGTTGAGGTCCAATCTGTAGTCCTGAAAACGTTATGGTGTACACGTTGTTGAGCTTCGTCACCGAAACGCCGCCCACACCAATCGTCGTCAACGCAAACAATTTGCTCTGCACAAAAGACGCAGTTGAATTGAACGGCATAGCCACCGTGGTCTGGCCTTTGAAGGTCAACGTAAAGGTGCCGCTTGATCCGTTGACGGTAACCGTCTGCGGGCCGGCCAATCCTAAATCGGGAGGCCCCGGGCTT
Organism: Blastocatellia bacterium; assembly: GCA_035607285.1. GTDB lineage: Bacteria > Acidobacteriota > Blastocatellia > UBA7656 > UBA7656 > Onstottus_A. The sequence continues at coordinate 18,641 of DATNBZ010000022.1, forward strand.
GCGTTGATCGGTACGCCGACGGAATTACTGGACGCGCAACCCGCGGCGTTCGTTACGGTGAGGCCAAGCGTCACGCTTCCCGACGCTCCCGCTGTGTAGGTAATCGCCTGGGTGTTTGTTGCGCTTGTAATCGCTCCGTTCATGATGGTCCAGGCATATGTCGTCACGCCCGCGGGCCCACTCGCCTGATTGCCGGTTGAACCGGCGCAAACCGAGCCGCCCGTGGTGATCGTTGGCGTTGCCGGCGCAGCATTGACGTTCACGGTAGCGCTTCCACTACTGCTCAACGGGCAGTTGTTCAGGTCATGGCTTGCTACAATGTCCACCTGGTAAGAAGTAGTGACCGTCGGGCTGACCGTAAAAACGAATTGTGTCTGGCTGGGGCCGCCGCTCTGCGTCTCGCCGTTATTGGTCAGCTTCACCGTGTAAGGTAAAACACCACCGCTGACGTTCACTGTTACGGCCGTAGAGTTACCGGGACAAATGGTTGCTCCTCCGCTCACCGCTCCGGTAACGGTTGGGCACGATTGGCCGCACGAGTTGAATTTGAACGCACCGATTCTCGTGTTCCAACCCCGGCCACTGCTTTCCGAGTAGTATTCGTTGGTATGCCAGAACGTGCAGTTATCCGACGGATCAATGCTGAGCGCGCTGTAATCGCCCCAGCGCCCGGAACCGTCGGTCTGATGCCCGCCCGCCGCAATCAACTCCGCCTCGCCTTGTGACAGTGAATTCAGAGGGTCGCTCGAGAGACGGCCCGCGTATCTGATCGCGGGATCCATGGTAAAGCTCGAGGCGTTATACCCAATCGACATATTCCCCTGACTATCCACTGCGATGCTCGGCATCCATCGCCAAAGGCCGTCCGCGCCGTTGTTGAAAGTCTGCTGCTGCGCGGGCGTGGCGGGAATCGTGCTGCCGGTAACGTTCAACTGATACCACCGAATTGCCGCGGGGCCGGTGCCGTTCTCGTTGTTGTTCACCGTATGCGAAGCCCACAATGACTCCGCGCCGCTGAGATTCTGGTAGACGACCGGATACATCAGCCTGTCGCCAAGCGCATCAAGCATGGGCGAGCCCGGAGTCTGAGGAATAATGTTAGGCCCGAAGCTCGCGAACGCATCGACGAAGTTGTTTACGGTGATCGTGCCATTGGGCGTATGCGCGGCGCCAACTCCGAAGGTTGAGTTGGCAGGTGTGTTGAAGTCTACGTGAAACCGCCATGCGAATACCTGATTCTGGACGGTCCCCGCGGTTGCGGGACTGTTGATCGCGAGAAAATACTCCGGTGTTCCCGCTGGCGGCGCGCTTCCCGTTCGAAAAGTCGCGGGCACCAGACTGTACGCATCGCCCAACGTGGCGGCGTCAATTGTAAACGCTACGGCGCCCGGGTTTGGTGCGCCGCTGCCGTTGATCATCGCACTGCGGTTGAGCGCGTAAACACGCACTCCGGTAAATGTAGATGCGCTCGCGAAAAGGTTGACCGAAAAATACCAGGCGTCGGGCCACAATCCGAACTTGGGGTAATCACCCAGGAAGCTTGGGTTGGCGGAATCGGTTTGCAGCGCGTAGAGCCACCAGCCGCCCGCCACCGGATCACTGGTCTTCGACACCCCGATGCATTCATAGTACGGACCGCTGGACAACGAAGTAAATGCAAAATCGGTTACTACCCATCGGTTGGCCACGTGGTCATAAAAGACGACGCCATCGCCGTCGTTTTGATTGGCGCCGCAGGGCGTCGAAGCCCCGAGCGCCGAAAAGAACGAATTGAAAGTTGTCGGCCCTGAAAGTGTCGCACCCATCTTGCTGAATATTTGAATCGATGAGTTGACTGATTGTATGTAATGGTTCGGTCCAACATCGCCATCGGTATCCGAGGGAATAAGATTACTGCCGCTGGTCACGGCCATGATTCCGTCAAAGTTTCGAACAGGTGACGGCATCGCAGCCGGCGATGACGGGGGTTTGTAAGGAAGCAACGGATCCGGCACACCTTGACCGGTCGTCTCAGGATGCCTCTTCAGGCGTTCCTCTTGTTCTTCTGACGGCTTAGGCGGAATGTAAGGAAGCTTTCTAAGATCCTGATCCTGTGAGACGGGGCCGATGAGTTGAACCGTGTCGGGACCGCTGGTGGTCACCGCTTGCGATGAAGCCTGCCCCGATTGAGTTGCGCCCTGACTCGCCCGCCGCGCTGCGCTCGGTACGCGCATTCCTCGTGCGGGAATTTTTGTGCCGCGATCCCCGTAACGATCGGATTCAAGACCCGGAATCGATGAGGCCGCGTCTCTGTCCGGCTGCCCTTCCCAGGCGGCATTGTCCGCGGCAACCGTTCCACGGTTGGACTCCGTTTTCGAGCCGCCCATCGCAAGTGCCGACGCAGTAAACTTGCGATGACTCGGCGCCGTTAGTCGCTCGCGCGTTGACTTGCGGGGGATTTGGGATGCGCCGTCCTTCAGATCACCCTTACGAATTTGACTGGAATCAGCATTCGAAACGTTCGCGGACATGGAACGGTCGAGGCCGCGACTGGCAAATTCCGGTTTGCGGCTTTGCTGTGAATCAGGCGTAACCCGGAATAGAAAAGTTCCAGTAAGGAACACAGCGAAACAGATCAGTGCCAATGCAAGTCGAATCGCGCTGTCTCGTTGCCTGGGCGATGAAGGTGGTGAGGAAAGCGCTATCTTACTACTCATGATTTCGATCCTTCTTAGTACGCAGAGTAATTGTGATTCCAACACTGCGAGAAAGTAATTCCTAATGTCTACGGTATTCAAAGGCTATAAAGGCTTACTCAACCTGAGCCAGGATTCACCTGATGATCCTAGCTTGTTTGGATTGTTATGACCAGTTTGCGCCGGGACGCGTAGTGGGGTGATAGTGTGTTGCTCTCTCACATTCGCGTTTCTCCTCTGCGTCCTCGGCGTCCTCTGCGGTTGATTCCGAGCCACTGAGCAGGAAAAACCGCGGAGGACGCCGAGGACGCAGAGGAGTGCTTGCTGGCAACACGCTAATACCCCACTAGCCGGGACGCGCGCGTGATTCAATTGGAGGAGCTAACACTCCTCCAGCGCCGGGATTCAATGTTTGCTTAATCCGTCGCGTGCGCCTTTGTTGGCGGTCTCCGCCTCCTCGATCGCATCCCGAAGCGCGGACACTTCTTTTTCATTCTTAGTTTCGGGCGATAACGCTCGCAGAACTTGCAACTGCCGCTCGGTCGCATCACGCAGAAGCGTGAGAGCCTTAGGCAGAGACGCGCTCTTGGGGTTCCTCTCATAAGCGTCTTCCAGTTTCGCCATGCACTCGGCGATTGCCCTGGCGTAGTGGCGAAGCAACTCCGCGCGACTCGCCTTCGGCAGCGCGCCCCACTCGCGCTCCTCGTCTTCGATTTTCTTATCTTTCTTTTCGTGCTTGTCAGATTTATCGGGGAGCGTAGCCGGAGCGCCGGCAGTTCCGCCGGTAATTGCCTTGATGCGCCGATCGGCGATCTTCATAAAGACTTTTACCCGCGCCTCCGCGGCTTGCGCCTCGCGAACGTGATCGTCCTCTTCTTCGGTTAAATAGTCTCCAGCTATCTGCAACGACGATGGCTCCAGCATCCGAGTCTCCGCGCTGCGGTCGCGGTCGCGGTCGGGCGCCAATGCGTACTGGATTCCAATATTGTCGGCAACAGCGATCGTTCGAAGCGTGAAGTGCAGCGGGAAGGCCGGTCTCTTTTTTGGAGGATCTTCCTTCGCGGGTGGTTCGGTCTTTGGTTTGGTTTCCTCGTCGGAATCCTTCAGTACGCCTCCCGCCGCGAAGGCCTCATTGAGCGCCTGCACGCGAAGCTGTTTGGCATGCTTCAGAGCAGCATCTGAGAACCCGGCGCGTTCTGAGGGAAACAATCGATCGATGGACTCCAGCGTTTTTATCTGCCGATACAACGTCTGCTCGATCTTCTTCGACAGGGTTCGCCTGCCGTCTTTCAGCGCGAAAGTCTCCTTGCCGGCTTCCGCTACCGCCTTGTTGTAAATGTCCAGCTCGCGCTCCGCGGCGTCGTGATTGTTGTTGCTGATCGCGTTAAACGCCGCTTGAAGATGCGCGTCCGACAGCTTCAAGTAAATCTCGACTTCTTTCTTGGCGCCGTGGCCCTGAGCCTCTGCGAGCGACGCCTTTTCGGAAGCGGAAAGAAGCTGACCGATTGGCCTCGGATCAATCGGCAGCGGAGGCTCAGGCAACTGGATTTGAGATAGAGATATGATCGCCGCAGCCAAAAGCACACACGGAATCAACACGAAACGGCAAGCGCGCCGGGCGTCGAAAGAGATCCGAGTGTAAGCCGGTTTGAGTTTCATTTACTTTTTGGTTTCACCTGCGAGGCGCATTTGCGTTCTTTGATCAATCGCTGCAAGTCGGTCGATCTTGTGTTTGCCTCCTGGATTTCATTCTTGAGCGTAACCGCGTCAGCGCGTCGCACAAATTCCCGATAACTTTTGTAAGCCTGCTCGCAGTCTCCAAGATGATCCAGCGAAATCGCCAGGAAGAAGTAGCTCGCGGCAACCTCGGGCTTGGCGCGTATGATCCAGATGAATTCACGAGCGGCGTCCGGGTACCGCTTTAGCTTGAACAAAGCGGTGGCGAGACTTGCATGCGGCGGATAATTGGACGGCTCTCTGGAGATCGCTTCCGCCAGAACGGGCAAAGCCGCTTCGTACTGCATCGAGCGAACCAGCGAGGCGCCCAATTGAACCCGCGCGCCGTTATCGTTCGGGTTCGCCTCGAGCGCCTTCCGGTAATAGTCAACCGCCACGGCCGGCTTTTCCTTGAAGTAGAAGTCGCCGGCCCTCACCAGCAATTTTCCGTCGGCCGGCTTGGCGGCGACGACGCGGGCGATCTCTTTGTCGGCCTCGTCGGCCTGGCCGTTCTCCGCCATCAGGCTGGCCATCTCCATCCTGCTGGTCAGGTCGTCGGGTCTCTCCAATAACAGCCTTCGATAAAGTTGTATCGCCGCCTGCAACTGGCCTGCTCGTTTGTGCAGATCGGCAAGTTTGATTGCGGCTTCACGCGAGGGCTGCGAGCGATAAGCCGCGCTGTACTCCTCAATCGCCTTCGCAGTTTCGCCTTGCGCTTCAAGCAAACGACCTCGTCCCTCGTGCGCGGTCGCGTTAGCCGAGTCCAACTCGATAGCGCGAGAATAATCAGCGAAGGCTTCCGACGGCTTGCCAACGCGCTCCTCCGCGAGTCCAAGCAGCGCATACGCAAGCGGCGTCGCTTCCTTCAGCTCGATGGCGGCGCGCAATTGCTCGATCGCGGGTTCCGGCTTTCCGAGTTTCAGAAGCGCGCTCGCGTAATAGATGCGCACCCCGGTCAGCTTAGGCTCCAGCTCTGCGGCTTGCGCAAGCTCGCGAGTGGCTGCGTCCGTTTGTCCGCGATCGAGCCACATCTGTCCAAGCGCTCGATGCGCGCGCGCGAACTTTGGTTCGAGCTCGGTTACCTTCTTCAAATCTGCTTCGGCGTCGTTCTCGCGGCCGAGCGCGAGCAACGCTGTCGCGCGCTGATAATAAGCTTGAAAGAGAGAAGGGTCCGATGAGACCGCGGCAGTGTAGAGTTTCACCGCTCCGTTGAGATCGCCGTGTTGTTGAGCAGTTTGCCCCTCGTCGAAAGCCTCTGCCGCGGTTCGCTGATGGTTAGACGAGATCGCGCGACTCGATTGAGCCGGCAAGACTCGCGACGGGAGTATGAT